>QWQG01000020.1 GCA_003670925.1 Planctomycetota bacterium
ACGCAATTGCCGAAGCCGCCGGAGTTTTAGAAATGATTTCCCAAACACCCGAACAACTGATGCTGTACAACGCCCGGCTGAAATTCCAACGCGACGAAGAGGCGCGATTACAGTATGCGATTCAGGCAGGCGAAGCACGAGGTCGTCAGGAAGGCGAAGAAATCGGTGAAGCGCGAGGCGCAGCACGAGGTCTAAAAGTGGGTCGCATTACGCTACTTCAAGAACTGCTGGGCATCCGTCTCTCCACGGTGGAAGAATTCGCGGGATACGACGAAGGCCAATTGACTGACATAGCGGATCAGTTGCAGCAGCAACTTCGCACGCGTGGCGAAATGGCCTGAGGTGTCGGCACGTACGATGAACATTCTTGTCCGTCGTGGCTTCCCCACAGGTTCTAGGGGACTGTCGACTGATTCAATTCACCAGCCGCCAGTCTTACGCCCAAGGGCACTTGCTTTCTTCGATCAGCCGGCACGCGCTAACGTCCGGTTCAGGCAAGACTACCTCCAAAACCGGGTGCTAGCGCACGGCGGCTGATTCAATCAGCACCCCGCTGGGCAAATAGAGGAATCTCGGACAAGAATGTCCACGGTACAGCTTATTGCCCCCGCAAACGTGGCGGTCTGGTTTGATTCTGGCAGGGTTTGATGCCAACCTCTAGCCACGTGAAGCGGCTAGTTTCGCAGCATTCTGCGGCAATTCCACCCCGACCGACAAGTGTGAGTTTCATGGCAAAACAGTCTTCGGACAGTCTTGGTGGGTAGAAGTACGTCCAGCGGGCCGCGGGCCATTGAAGAAGGAAACCGAGCCGCAAAGCCGTGGTGACCAGAATACGTTTTTGGGCGGATCATCTGGGGATGGCGATGCAGACATTGACGCGCAACAGTATCCGCTTCGAATCCAGCGCATTGGTGTTCAACCGCCTGACCGAATCCACAACTCGTCAACGGCGCGAACTCCTTTCGAACCATTCGTCGCCAGACATCGCATTTTTGTTTCAAGGACAAATGGCGATTTTTCGCTGAAAAACTTTGCGTTCAGCTGCGCATGTTTATTTGAATGACGGTTCAAGTTCGGACTCAACAATCAGTGCCTTTGGAGGATTGCATCGCAACTGACACAGAATAGAATTAGGAGTGACGAGTTACATTTCTGAAGATATTGCGATAAAACGCAGCGACGATGATTAATACCATGCTTGGTGTGTGGTCTCAGATTGCTGCTAGTCCGCGTGTTGTGCATTCGGCAATTGATCATTGAACATCAAGGAGTCGAAGATGGAAAAAAGACGAATCTCATTTGACGATATTTATCCGTCCGGTCCGCATTACAGTCGTGGCGTTCGCGCTGGCAACATGCTGTTTATTTCTGGATGTACAGCCAACGGATCACCAGCGCAGGACGGCAGCCCCATGGAACAGCTTCGCGTGGTGCTTGATCGAATCACCAGCATGGTACGAGCGGAAGGCGGCAAGCCCGCGGACATCTGCAAACTCACCATGTTTGTGGCTGACCCACACAAGTGGCATCCGTTCGAAGGCGAACAAATCGAGATTTATCACGAATTTTTTGGCGACGATTATCCGGTCAATACTCTGGTTGGCGTCAGCTTTCCCATGGCATCTATCCATCTTGAAATTGATGCCATCGCCGTTCTGGATTAAGTAAGCCTCTCGAAATAGAGTGTCTGAGTCAGGTAGGCGAACAGAGTTTGGTGAGCTATTTTTGCCACAGTTAGTGCGTTTGAGTTCTCGTGTTGGTGGCGCGTGCGACCAATGCAATCCGATATGTTTGCACCCCAAATTTGCATGGGTTTGTTGCATCCCCTCTCACCCACCCTCATTCCGTCATAACGCTATCAGAAAACCTATTTTATGAAGATCACCGAAGTCGTCTGCCAAATTATTCGAGTCAAATCAGTCGAGGCTAAAACAGCCAGCAGCCAAGATTCCGTCATTGTTCGTATCCGGACAGACACTGGGCTGGAAGGCGTGGGCGAAGCCGATTCGTCACCGGAAGTCGTCAAAGCCATCATCGATGCTCCGTTCAGCCACAATATCGCCTGTGGTTTGCGTCTGCTGTTGGTTGGAGAAAATCCGCTGGAAACTGAACGTCTGTGGCAAAAGATGTATCGCCGCACGATGTATTTTGGCCGCACGGGCGCTGGTATTACGGCCATGGCTGCAGTGGATATGGCTCTTTGGGATCTGAAAGGCAAGTTTTTTCAGCAGCCGATACACTGTCTGCTCGGAGGAAAACTACACTCCTCATTCAAGGCGTATGCCTCGATTCTGTTTGGACGCGATGGCCACGAGACTCACGACATTGGGCAGCGCTGGGTCGCGGCCGGATATGAGGCCGTGAAATTTGGCTGGGAGCCAATGGGCGAAAGCGAAGCGGTTGATTTGGACCTCGTGCGCGGGGCCCGCCGGGGACTGGGAGATGACGCCACCCTGCTCATCGACGCCGGCTGTATTTGGGATGCCCGCACTGCGTTGCAGCGTGCCGAAAAATTTAATGCTTTTAATATTGGCTGGCTGGAAGAGCCGCTTCGGGAAGACGATGTGGACGGCTATGTCTGGTTGCGTGGACGATCACCTGTCCCGATTGCTTCGGGTGAAGGTGAATGTGGAAGGGAATCATTTCGACCATTCATCGATCGCCAAGCACTCGATATCTATCAGGTTGATCTGGCGCGGAACGGATTCACCGAAGCCGCATTCATCCGCAGTCGCGTCGAAGAAATCGGGGCACGCCTGTGCAATCACTGTTACACAAGTCCGTTGACTGTGGCAGCGAGCCTGCATTGGCTGAGTACGTGTCGCGATGCGTTCCTATTTGAAGACTGCGTTGATGACTCGCCTTTGCGCCACGAGCTGACGCATGAAAAAGTCCACGCGATCAACGGACGCATCACAGTGCCTGATGGGCCTGGTCTGGGCGTGACAATCAATGAGGACTTCGTGAAGGCGAATCTGATTTCTGAATCACGGTAGGCAATTTCAGACGCTTCATTATCCTGCGATTTCAGGCTGCGTCACTCTACGGCAACCTGAGATATTTGCTTCGCCCCGGCGTCAATCCAGAGCCACAGGATTGCGCCAATCACACTAGTGCAACACGCGACGCCAATCGCTGTTGGCCAGCCGTAATGCGTGCCGACCCATGGTGTACAGATCGGGGCGAGGCTTCCTCCGGCGTTGCCGATGGTATTCAGGAACGCGCCGGCAAGCCCACCCTTAGTCGGCTCCAGCGCCGTAGCTGTCGTCCAGAAAATCCCTTCGCACATTCCAAGTGCTGCTAACGCGAGGGAAAACAGGAGGATCACATCATCCGGATCTTTCGCTGCCACTCCGAACCACGCAAACACAGCGCTCAGCAGCATGCCCGTGATCGCGATGCTACGGCAGCTCCCGCGAACTCCTAATCGACGACTGAGCCGGTCCGTCAGGAGACCTCCGATCGCCATCCCCACTGCCATCGCAATCATCACAATGAATGTCGCTCGACGACTCTCACCTTCCGGCAGCTTTAATTCCTTGCCGAAGTAGAAATCAATCCAGTAAAAGAAGAGATACTGGAAATAGCTGTAGGCCGCATAACTTGCAGCGAGCACCACCAATCCACGATTTCGAAACAACGATCCAAAGTCGTTGATGGATGCTCTTGTGCCGGATGGCGGGACACTGTGCCACGCAACGAGCTTCTTTTCGGCAGCGTTGGCTCTAGGGTGTCCGAGCACATCATCGGTTGCCAACACAAACCACACGACTGAGAAGGCCATCATGGCACCGCCAGAGATCACAAAGGCCCACGCCCAATTGAACTGATCCATCAGCCAGCCGAATCCCGGAGCCGTGACTGCGAGCCCAAGCAACGCACCGGCGGTCACCAGTCCGTTGGCTGTTGAGCGACTTGTCAACGGCAACCACAGAGAAACACTGCGCGCGGCGCCGGGATGGAGTGGCGTACTAAAGAATCCGGCGATGGCGCGCACAACGATGAGTGGGATGAGCAAAGAAGCGATTGGCAGTCCTAGTTCTCCGATCGCGCCCGTGAGTACCACACAGAGTCCCATGCCCAGGCCCATCGCGGTCAACGCACGTCTGGGACCGATCCAGTCAATCATCCAACCGCCAGGGAGCATGCATAACGTATAGACCCAAAGGAATGCGGAGTACACCTTCCCCATCTGAACTTCGGACAGTAATCCCGGCCCAATAAAAATCTCATTGGCGACGACCGTGATGCCCACTCGATTGAAGTGTCCCAGAAACGTAAAGCCCATCAACATGGCGACGATCAACCAGCGGATGTTGGTTGGTGTTTGATCATTCGTTGGACGCGTCATGAAAGCAGTCGTTGATGAAAATGTTGAACTATCGGTAGCGTGGGTGGGGCGACCAATTGTGAGTAAGCGGCAGATCGCAAATGCGGGTGCGTGCAAACCACGCGTCAACAGATTCGGAATGCCTTTACGATGTCGGCAGGCAATTGGTATCCGATACCCGGTCGGTCAGGAAGCAGGATCGTTCCATTTTTAACAGGAAAACCCGCGTTTTGAAGTTCTCGTCTGAGGGGCGATTCGAACACCTCTGCCGGGGCAAACTCGATATATGGAGTGATCGGTGAATACGCAGCAAGATGCACGGATGCAGCCCCGAGAATCTGGGTCGACCAGTTACCAGGGCACACAAGCGCTCCGCGCGGCACAGCCAGATCGACGATCCGTTTCGCCTCGGTGAGTCCGCCACAGGTCGTCATGTACGGCTGCACAACCGTCACACCGCCTCGGTCCATCATCTCGAGAAACTCCCAACGCGTGACGCCGTGCTCCCCCATGGCAAGCGGAATCGACGTCTTCGCCGCAAGCTTGGCGTACGGCTCAGGTGTATCGACAGGAAAAGGCGTCTCGAAGAAATAAATATTCAGGTCTTCAAGCTTGCGGCAGACTCGCAGTGCTGTGGGAACATCGTTGAACAGGTAACCGACATCGACCATCAAAGTCAGTTCGTCACCGATGGCCTTACGACATCGTCGAGCCAGCTCAACAACATCCTCAGGTGTTGACATCATGGGCTCCACCTTGAATGCACGGTAGCCTAGCGATGCCAGCGTCTCCGCACGTGATACCTGCTGCGTGAACATCGGCTCACCGCCCCAAACATCAGACACTAGCGTGCAATATGGAACGACATCGACAGTGCTGCTCACCGTTGTCTGAAATGGCCCGCGTTGCGCACCACCTAGCAGTTTCCAGACAGGCTGATTCAGCGTTTGCCCGTAAATATCCCAGATGGCCACATCCAGTGCCCCCAAGATAATGACTTCCCAGCCGCGGCGATTCGTATGCATCAACGCATCCCACATGTGTTGCCACAGTCGTTCCGGATGCGTAATTTCTTGACCGATCAACAGGCGGCCGAAATGAGTATGCGGGTCACCTACAGTTGCGAGCACAACGCCTGGCGGAACACGGAAGACTTCCGACAGGCCAACCAAGCCCTCATCGGTATGGATGCGAATACAGGCCAAAGGTTCGACGCCTCCTTTATCAGGATCGATCCCTGGCCCATCACCGATGACAAAAACTTCAAAGTGTGAGATCTTCATTCTGCGTGAGGTTTCCTGAGGGTTCCACGCAAAAAAATCTTCTGCCGGCTCAAAAAATCTTAAACTTTGAAAGTAAATCCACGGCATCTGAAAACAGTTGAGTCACTCGGCAACCTTGCCATAAAACCCACCTTTGTTAAGCGCGGCAAGCGCATCGGTGTGAACCATGTCCGAACCGGAAAGAGTCACTGTCCCTGCTTCGCGATCAACATCAATGCTTGACACGCCTTTGACATCTTTTAAAGCCGTATGTGCATCCTTGACGCAGGATCTACAACAGAGATGAACACCTATGAATTTGACCTTTGAAAATTTGGCATCCTTCTTCGCTCCAGCATCCGGAAATGATAATTTTTTTTCACCGTGCTTGGCAGTGCCAAAGAATCCGGCTTCGGATAAGGCTTTAATGCCTTTTTCGGCAGCGGCGTCATTCGACGCCTTGAAGCTTGCCACTTTTGTGTTTTGGTCACAGGCTACGTTTGTCACACCGTCAATATCCTTCAAACACTCATTGACGGCATCGACGCACGATCCGCAACAAAGATGAATCCCCTCCACCTGAACAACTTTGTTCACTGGCCGCAATGCAAATAAACTCGTTATCAACAGAACGGAACCCAAAGTCAGCAGTTTCATAGATTTAATTCCTTCAGGAAGACTCCGGAGCCTCGCAAAATTTCCGTTTTGTAACATAGACTGCTTAGTGATCGTACGGATAGCATCTCTTCAATTCAAGCCGCGGAATCCAAAAATACCCGCTGCCGGGAGAGCCGAAGTTCAAGGAACAAGATTTACGTTCGCGAGGCCAGATAGGAAACGCAGCGCGACGAAAACATGGGCTTGCGTATACACTTAAGTGGGCGTACGTGCCGCAGCACTTCGCTTTTGATCAAAAGATCACATCTGTTCAATTGTACTTGTTGTTTAACTTTTTATCGCTACAATCTTTTTTTTTTTTGGGATTTAAGACGAACTATTTCTCTTCGTTGGGACGTGCTTAACATGGACAGTCCAGATGAAAACAGTGACTGGTGGTTCTAAGGCTTTCAGGCTTGTAGCAGTTTCATAGCAACGCCAACTCAAATTCTTCAAGGATTCAGCGTGTGGCATATTTAGGCTTACATCGAAGACTGCGTCTGCAGATTCTCGTCTCAGTTTTTCTTGTTGCTTTATCAGTCGTTACGGAACGGCAAAAGTCGTTTGCCGCAGACAATGCGACAGAGGTTACCGAAATTCGCAAGGCAGCAGATCCGGCAGCGGTCAAAACAATACATGCGATATCAGTGGACGATGCGTTAAGTCAGGAGAATCAGCTCCTGGGTGTGGTGCATCCTGCTGAACCTGCAGTGCCTGACTTGGCGTTTATCCGTCGAATCTCGTTGGATTTGGTTGGCAGAATTCCGTCGAAGGAAGAGGTTGACGAGTTCTTGGCGTGGCCGGAACACGAGCGTCGCGAGCGGATGATTGAAAAACGAATGAATGACGATCGCTTCGTGGATCGCTGGACCACGTTTTATGCGGACTTGCTGCGATTACGTTCGAATTCAGAAGGTGGATCAGCCACGATCGCCTACGTTCATCGTTCATTATCCAACAACGTCCCATACGATGAACTTTGCCGTAACTTAATCTCGAAAAATGGCAAAGCGGGAGCGGTGCCAGAAGTGGGCTTCATTCTGGGTGATGGAGCCGACCCGATGGCTATGGCAGGAGTGACAGCTCAGGTCTTTTTGGGTGTGCGAGTTGCCTGCGCTCAGTGCCATGACCATCCGTTTGATGTATGGAAGCGGAAGGACTTTTATGAGCTGGCGGCTTTCTACGGGAAGACACGTCGGGTTGAAAGCCAGTTTACAAAAACGATTTATACAACCGAGGCCAACGAGTCACTGGTACTTTGGCCACCGGAAGGCGTGGGCAAGATGGAAGATCGTAAGCCCATTACGCCTAGATTCCCTTTTGAACTATTGGCGGAAGATCATCCCAGTGTCGTCCGGTTGAATACTCGCCGGAAAGCTCTCGCTGAGGAAAAAGCTGCTTTGCTGGCGCAGCAGGAAGCGGCGTCGAAGCCCGATGATGGCTTGGACGATCTTTTGGCGAATGCTGACAAGAAGGTCGAACGCAGCACGCGGGCCAACGATCGCGAGGAAAGCTTGGAGGAGGCCCGCTCAGAAGTCCGAAAAATCGGCGCATCTGGGGGACGTAACCTTGAGAGCGCGTGGCGAATGCAACTTGCGGAGCAGATTACGAGTCCACGAAATCGGTACTTCTCACGTTGCTTTGTGAATCGAGTCTGGTGCGAACTGATTGGTCGTGGATTTGTGAATCCGCTGGATGACTTCAATCAGACTAACCCACCCAGCCATCCACAGACTCTAGACTTTCTTGCCGACGAATTTGTGGCCAGCGGATACGATTTGAGGTCTCTGGTCAGTTCAATCGTGTCTAGCGAAGTGTATCAACGTGGTCACTCCACTGTGGTGGACGAAAAATTCCGTGGAGAACTTGAAAAATCATTTTTGGCGCTACCTGCACGCCGCATGAATAGTGAATCCTTGTATGACAGCATCGTCACTGCGGGGCATTTGTTTGAGGTGAAACATGCTGCCGGGAAAAACATGAAGACGGTCTGGAGTGAATTGCAAGTCACGAAACAACCATCTGGCGGTCAGGGTTTGGCGGCGATGTCGTTGACGGGGAGCAACGGTCAAGCGATGGATGGCAAGATGGCGGCGTCCAACGATGCCGCCGCCGAGCAATCTCCGGTATATAATCTGGAGGGAGCCATCGAACTGGACTTTGCAAAGATTCTGGAGGAGGTTCAGGAGGGCAACGACGAGGTCGTGGTCGAACAGATGAGCGCGATGTCGACAGAACAAATTGAGGCCGAACGCATGCTGATGAAGTCTCAGGAAAATTCTTACGCGTACATTGAGCGATTCACACGGCAACAACTAGATGACAACCCGCTGTTTGCCAGTTCCTTCCGCATGGCTTCTCCGGCAGATCCAGAACATTTTTTACGAGTGTTTGGGCAACCAGAGCGCGTCCAATTGGGTGAAACCAGAGATCATGCTCCATCCATGCGACAGGCGCTGATGTTGCTCAACGGCAGACTCAGCCATGAAGCGGCCAGAGTTGGTGAACTCGAGCCCACACATGCCCTGTTGATTGGGCCGCAACAAAATTTGGGGCAGGCTGTGGAACTCGCCTACCTCGAGATTTTAACGCGTAGACCTTCGACTAGCGAAGCCTTGGAAGGTGTCGAGATGGTCAATGCCTCTGGAAATCCACAGGAAGGCATGGGCGACTTGCGTTGGATTCTTCTTAACTGTAATGAATTTCGTTTTGTGCCATAAAAGTTTACCGTCAGATTGTGTTGAAAGCTCGTTTACTTATGTCCGATGTGAAATAGGGAGTTTGCTGATGAAACCATGTCTTGGATACCAAATGAGTCGTCGGTCGATGCTGGGGGCCTCTGGCGCGACACTCTTCGGCCTGCAGTTATCGGAGCTGATTGCCCGTGCTGGGGAAGCCCAGCAGACAAAGGCTGAACATGTCATTTTCTTTTGGAACGGCGGGGGAATGAGTCATTTGGATACGTGGGATCCAAAGCCTGGTTCCCCGAGTCAGGGAGAGTTGAATCCAATTGAGACATCGGTCCCTGGAATTCAGATTTCCGAAATCTTCCCGCAACTTGCGAAGCAGATGCACCACTGTGCCCTTGTGCGGTCCATCGCCGGGACCCAAGGCGATCACGGACTTGGCACATACAACGTGCAAACCAGCTATTTGCAAACCCCGAATATTGTGCATCCAGGATTCGGCTCAGTGGTTGTCCACGAGAAACCAAAAATGGGCGATCTTCCGTCCTTTGTTTCGATCAGTGGTCGGGCACCGCGTGCCAGCTATCTCGGTCAAGCGTGCGAAGCGTACTTTGTTGGTGCTCCAGGTGAGCGTGATCCGTATCTCGCCTTTCCGGAAGGCATCACTCAAGTTCGTGGAAACGATCGACTTGACGCACTTGCTCGGTTTAATGATCGCTATGGTTCCCGAAATCCGGGTGAATCGAATGTCGCCACAAAAACGGCCATCGATGATGCCGTGAAGCTGATGCGAAGCCCCGCACTCTCAGCCTTTGAACTCGATAAAGTTCCCACCACGATGCTCAATCGATACGGCGACAATACCTTCGGGCGAGGCGTTCTACTAGCGAAACAACTCGTGGAAACTGGCGTCCGCTTCGTGCAGGTTAATCGCGGGGGGTTCGATACACACACGGCAAACTTTCCAGCCATGAGGGCACATGGTGCTGTGATGGACCCGGCGCTCGCATCGCTCATTGAAGATCTGGCTGAATCCGGATTACTCAAGAAGACATTAATCGTCATGCTAAGTGAATTCGGACGAACGCCAGACGTCAACGAAGACGCAGGCCGAGATCACTGGTCTGACGTGTTTAGTTGCTTTGTGGCCGGGGGCGGGATCACAGGAGGAAAAGTAATTGGTTCCTCGGATGAAAACGGATACGCGCCAAAGGATAACCCCGTTAAAGTGGCCGACCTGCATGCGACATTCTGTCAGTCACTGGGAATCGACTCCATGAAAGAGGTCATGACGCCGCTGCAACGACCAATGAAGCTTGTCGATAACGGAAAACCAATTGCGGATCTGTTTGCTTAGCATTTGTTTGCCAAGAATCAGTGGCCAGAGAGGATGGAGATTCTCTGGTGTCGATTAAACTTGGTACATGATTTAGGGTCGGCTCGACATTTGCTGGGCCGACCCTTTTTTTGGGCATTAGAAGCTGTCATGTTCGATTTCCCGCCACAATGTGGCGTTCTCCAAAAGAAGTAGCTGGACGTGAGCGTATCTCGCAGGTCTCAAAGATTGCTGTTCATCCTAACAGCATTGACAGCTCGTGGGTTCTCCGATTTTGGCGGGCCAATTCTAGCCGCACAGGAGTCACCTGCGGAATTGCCCAGCCCGGCTGGCACTGACAGTGGTCTCCGCGGTTCGATCGTTGAAGATCGGACGGCATCCAAACTGATTGAAGCGGGTGATGCCCGCATGGATGCGAACGAACCTGACAAAGCCATCGAGATCTGGGATTCGGTTCTCGAACGATATCCTCGCAGCCGCTACCGTTTTTTAGCTCACATGCGGTTGGGGCAATACTACCTCGAAAAAGATCGAGCGTACGAAAAGGCGCGACTCCACTTCGAAGCTGCAGCCAGTGAGGAGAACTCCGACGAGGAGCAGCGAGCCGACGCGACCCTGCGCCTGGGGATCTCACATTTCGAAGCACGCAACCATGGTAAGTGCTTTCAAACGATGCGCGATGTCATTGAGAAGTTCCCGGTGAGTCCACAAGTCAATGAGGCCTATTATTACATTGGGCTCGCCCACTTCCAGCTCGGGCACTATAGCCGCGCGATATCCTCGCTTGAAAATGTGGGGACCAACGTATCCGAATCCGACGGCATGATTCCCAAAGCTGAAGTTGGCAAACGCTTTTTCATCCGGATCGAAGACGCGGATCTTGCGGTGCTGGAAACCAATCAAGCGATCGATGTGAAAGTCGAGACGCAATCGGGTGATGTAGAACTGGTCAAATGCTACCCGGTCGGTAGGAACGTCCGGATTGCCCTTGGAAGTATCGCCACGGCTTTGGGAAAGACGCTACCAGGGAATGGTCGTCTAGAAGTAATTGGGAACGATGAAGTCCAGATTACATATGTGGATTCGCACACTGCCGATCGAACTTTTGATCGTGCGGTTGCGAAAAAAGTATCGGTCGTCAGTAATGCCATGGTACAAGTGATGGATGGAGCGTTTAACGAAACGTTGCAGGGAGTCGTTCTTGATAAGCCCGTCAATCTGCAGGTGATCGATTTAGATCGTGATTTGAGTGATGTTGCCGAGTCTCTGAAGGCCGTCGTCGAAGTCTATCGCGCGAGGACGGAAGAAGAACTGGAAGAGGAAGCGATCGCCAAACAACAGGCAATCACTGCAACGCCAACATCGCCCGGAGCCGCTGTCGCAACTCCCGATGGCTCAGATTCCGAGGAAGAAATTGAACGCTTGAAACGAATTGACGGAATCGAAGTCACTTTCACCGAAGCCGCGATTAAAGCCAGCTTGGTGCCCACATTACCCAATGCGGGTGATGCGAAAGGAGGTGGCAGCAGTTCGATCCAGGCTACGGAAGAACCACGATCCACCACGGCACCGCCACCTGTTGCAGGGGACAACAAAGACCTGCAAGCAGTGACAACGACCATTCCTAGTAAAGTCGCTCCTGCGGATGTTGAAACTGGTGACACAACTCCTTCTGTCCCCGCATCCTCAGAACCTGTGGACGATGGCTCGGTACACAGCGGGATCTTTCGCGGTAGTGTCCAGCTAACAAAGTCAGCTGAGGCAGTTGCCGACAACGATCAACTAGAAGCGTTGCCCGGTGACATCATTCGGATCACGTACATGGATGATCGCAATCTATCCACCGATCCCAGAAGCATCATCACCGACGTACGATCTATCGAAGGAAATCTGGGGGGGGTCCGAGTCACACGCGCCTTGATTTCCGATGAAGAATTACGAGTCAGAACCAAGTTAAAGACGGCTGATGCTTTAATGAACATTGGCAATCGCTATAAAGAATTCGGACTTGGAGAAAATGCCGACTACAAGTACCAGAGTGCTCTGCAGGTTTGCGAAGAAATCATGCAGGAAGCCACGCAGACTGGCGGTCAGCTGTTGGAAGAAACGTACGTGCAGCTCTGGCGGATTTATTTTGCAATGGATCAACTCGATCTGGCGGCTGTCATGGCTTCGCGGTTGCAGCGGGAATTCCCAGAGAGCGGCTTTGTTGATGATGCTCTGCTGCAACTCGCAGACGTCGCCCGTAAACAGAAAAACTACAATCGGGCAATTGGGATTTACGCACGGCTCGTGAATATGCAGACGAGCCAACTTTGTGGTGATGCTCAATTTGGGATTGCTGAGTGCTACGACGAAATGGCAGTGGACGCGCCTGAGCAGCAGGCAAACCAATTCTACGATCGTGCCTTTCAGGAATATAAGAAAGTGTTCGACCAGTACCCGGACAGTGGTCGCGTTGGAGAAGCTGTGGCAAAGATGGCCAACTATTACTATCGCCAAAAGGATTACACACGCGCGATTGATACGTTTGAAACTGTTTTGGCCAGCCATCCAGATGCGAGATTTTTGGACGTGATTCTCTTCAACTATGGCCGCTGCTTGTACCGGATGAACCGCAAAGACGACGCTCGCCGGCGTTTCGATCAATTGATTTCAGACTACCCCGAAAGCCCGTTGGCAGTTGATGCGAAAAAAATCTCTGAAGCGTTGAACAAATAACGCTATGAAATCGTCCTGCCTATTGTGACATGTTTTACAGCACACCGAGCGACGTTCGAAGAGTGCTGTGTTTTGTTTAAAGAGGAATTCCGGATGAAACGCAGTGCAGGATATCTCATTGCATTTTTGGCGATTTTGAACGGACAATTTGAACGGACATTGAATGGTCAAGCGAAGACCACTGGGTCGGATACGGCTGAGCAAGGCGTCGATAACGTTTCACGTCAGGCCATGCAACTTGAAACTGAACTCAGCAAATTCCAGGCAACGACCCCTGAGGCGGCCGATGTCATGGTTCGGCTCGCTGAGGTTTACCACGCGAATCAACGAGTTTTCGGGCTGATCCGCGTGACGCAGCGTTTTGTCAACGCTCATCCGCAGGACACACGCCATGCCGACATGATGGTGAAACTCATTGACGGGCTGGAATCCGTTTCCCGCAACAAGGAAGTGGCAGCGACGTGCCGCCAATTCCTTGCGCATTATCCGACTGCTCCAAAATGCGCTGAGATCGAAGTCCGGTTGGCTGATGCCTTGCAGCAGATGCCGAATGAATATGATGCGACTGGGGATGCCTGTCGCGCGGTCTGGTTGCGGCAACCGCAGACAGATTTGGGGAAGCGTTATGCGATTCTCGCGATGACATATTACGCAGCCTACAACGACAAAAACACCTACTCTAAGGCTGCCATGTTCGGCGACCAGATGCTAGATTCGATGCCAGTCGATGGATTTCTGGACGCAATGACTTGGCAGGGTGTTGCGCAGTGGCGGCGAGGCAGCGAGTGGGCCAAAGCCAATGCAACGTCGTTGAAGATGTTAAGTAAAGGACTCCCGCTTGATCAGACGCGAGTTCGTCAACAGCATTACTGGATCGCGCAGAGTTACGGCTACCTTGGACAGTGGGCTAACAGCGTTGTCAGCTATCGCCAAGCTCGCGCGATTCAGGACGACACGGACGTCCATTATCAGCTTGCAGTTGCCATGTACAATGATGCGGCGATTAAAGCGGTCGAGCTGGAACCGTTGGTCAATGAGTTCTTCCAGAAGTATCCAGATAAGCCCGAGCGTTTGTACTTGCGGAGCTTGCTCGCCCTGAAGTATGAAAGGGACGGGGATAAGGCGACGGCTCACAGGATGTTTGGGGAGCTGCTGCCATTCAACGCTTCACTGAACTCGAACGCCGCGGCATTCCTACGGACCGATCCGAACCCGACTCCTAACTTTCCGGCCCTAGAGGCGGTTTTAGTTCAGGCGATCGCCAGCAATCCCAGCGATTATGAGCGGGCCTTTCTCCGTTACGTTTTGGCATTTGAGGTGTATCGCGACCGTATGAAAGATGACGCAAAAATGCGAGCGGTGCTACGGCAGATGATTTCAGAGTCGCCGACCAACGACACTTATGTCAGCACTGCTATCGACACGCTGTTGTACACGCCTGAAAACGAGCAGTCATTTCAGTCCGATGTTGCCTTGATCCTAAAGGCGCGTCGTGATTTCGTTGAAATGGCGGCGTTTCGCGGAATGCTGGCGAACTGGCAGCAACAGGCAGCAAAGAACGATCTGCATAAGGCTCATGCTGAGATTGTCAAAGCGAGACTGGCTGACGCCGACCAAGATATCGTTATGCGACACTGGATCATTGGAGAATCAACCGACGCGGCTGCACCGCAATCCCGGGATCATCTCATCCTGACGCAACTCGGTGCACTCAATGACAAACAGTTCCAGCAACTGATGTCGCAGCAAGCGTATTATCTGCGTCACTATGCACCGACTGATCAGCGTGCCAACTGCGTCTCGCTCTATGGAAAGCTGGCTCAAAAGTTTCCGAAGGACGAAACCTATGCTGTTGCGTGGCTCCAGTCGGCCACTGATCATGGTCCAGTGGATGTTGGCAAAGCGGCAGCCGAACATATGATGACGTTCACGATTCCGGTGAATAGTGCGGACCTTTACCGTCGTCTCGCACTGACAGCGGAACAGAATAAAGACCCAGAGTTGATGAAAAGGGTGCTGAACTGGGTCGTTGCCACCGAGTTACGTCTTGGGCTGAGTCAGGGCTATGCGTATTCTATCGGTGACGCGCTCGTCAATCAGGGGTTTGTGTCAGAGGGCATGGCCTATTGGAGATCGCATCTGTCCGTCGACGTGAATCAATACGATTCCCTGTATTGCGCGACACGCATCCTCACGCGGTTGGTTGGTGCCGAGCGAATTCAGTTTATGAATGAACTGATGCAGCTGAACACCATCTATCACGGCGCCTATGCCACGTGGCTAGCTGACGAGTATTTTAAGGCAGGGGACTTCGCAAAACTTCAGCAGGTACTCCAGATCGCGCGTCAGAAACAGGATCAGAAGTTGTATAGTCCTTG
The DNA here is from genome assembly GCA_003670925.1 of Planctomycetota bacterium. GTDB lineage: Bacteria > Planctomycetota > Planctomycetia > Planctomycetales > Planctomycetaceae > SXXK01. Next base: position 15,372 of record QWQG01000020.1, read on the forward strand.
GTCAGTGGACAGCACCATTCCGATCCTGTGGATCCACGCTCTGCGTAGTAAAGTCGATGCAACAGAGGCGGACAAGCGATTGGTGTTCGGTGCTGTACGTGATTTTAAGTATGGCTTGTCCGAAGCCGTTGCTGAACTTGCGATCTCAGAAATGGGAGCAACTAAGCAAGAAGTCTCGCCGGAAGCGTATCTCCTCACACTCCAGAAAATGACGCGTCTGGCAGGCGACACGACGACCGACTGGGATCAGTTGAACATTTTCGTACAGTCGGCACTCGCCCGGAAGGACTATGTCACGGCAGCCACGCTGCTGACAGGTATGCTTTCGAACGTTCCACAGGTTGATGAGGCTCGGAAGCAGACCGCTCGTGAGTTGGTCGCCCAAAGTTACTCCCGTGTTGGAGGAGTGGGTGTTACGATCGATGAAAAGAGTGAGATCGCACCGTTGCTCCAAGCCGGTCTCCATCTTCGACTTGGCGATGAAAGTTTGGCGTGGGATACGTATCAGAAGAACATCGCCCTGTTTGATCAACATCGGTATGAAGTCCCCGCCGACCTGATGCTGTTTGTCTGCAATCGGCATATCGTCGCTGGCGGAGATGAAAACCATAACCGCGTGGAAGATCTGCTCCGCGGATGGTTGGTGAAATATGGTGACGTGAAGGAATTTGACACGACGATCGCCGCGGAAGTGCAGTTGTTGCTGGCGAAGAATTTCTTTCAGGCGAAACGTTTCGACGCTGCTCGGTCAGAATACGAAACGGCGATGAATCGCTATCCTGAAACACCGCAGGCGATCGAGGCTGAGTTTGGCATCGGCGAGTCCTATATGGCGCAGAAGGTCTACGACCAAGCTGAATTGGTTTTCGAAAACCTCTCTCACAATCGGAACTCAGAAATCGTCGTACGCGCGGAATTCCTCCGCGGTGTGCTCGCCCATCGTCGAGGAGACCCGGATGAAGCACGCAAGATCTTCCGGGCGGTTCTCGATAAGGTTCCGAACGTAGAGTTGGCGAATCAGGCTTTGTATCAACTGTCCGAAGTTTACCGGCAGGAAGAGCGGTACATGGATCAGCTTAACCTCCTCAACACCGTCGGCCGCCTCGGCCGATCGAGCAAACGCACGCACCGCCCCGGAATGCCCCTGTCGATTGTCGTCCAAGACAGTGACCTCGGGATCAGTCGGGGGCAGGGAAAAGTGCCCGTGATCGTGAGTACGGAACCCGGCGGTGACAGAGAAATTGTGTATTTGACATCAGGCGGAGCAGGACGTGGCCTATTTCGCACGGATCTCGACACGAGGCTTGGGGCCGTCACCCAAGAAGACCATGTGCTGCAACTCACGGGGCTTGACATTATTCGCTGTGACTACCCGGATGAATTCAAAAAGGAGTTTCGCAAGGTCCCCTTTTCGGATGTCGAAATCCAAATGGCTTCCGATGGCAAATTCGAGATGGCCAATAGTCGTATCCTTGACGAGAAAAAAGAATCGTTCAGTGATCAGCTTCAAAAGGAAGTCAGTGAGACAGAGGAATCCAGTCAACGTCTTGGATCGCAAACTCGGCCCGCGTCGCAGGTCAAGCCCGGCAATCAGATTTATCTCCGCGTAGACGATCCAGACCGTGACCACTCGGATGATCCGGATCAGATCGTCATCAAACTCGATGCCGAAAGTGGCGATGGTTTGCAGGTTAGGTTGCAAGAAACCGGTCCCCATACCGGAGTTTATGAAGGGACAGCGGCGACCGGCGAATTGCCTGCGGGGGCGCTGGCAAGTGATACGTCTATCCAACACAGTCCGCTGATGGCGATTGATGGGGACCCCGGCACGTTCTGGATGAGCGAGCCCGATGGTGCGACGCCAAAATTCCTGACCGTTGACATGAAAGATTTGAAGACTGTCAATCGTCTTAGGATCAGTTCGCCACGCGCGGATCAGCACATTCCTATTCGTGGTGACATCATGGGGAGCAACGACGGACAGTTCTGGTTCCGGATCGCCACACATCCGCAACCCGCTCCTACGCCGGCAGTAACCGATGAATTTGGGCACATGAAACGCCGTGTATTTGAAGGAGACTACACGGGATATTCAAACTGGCAACAGATCGTCAACTTAAGTCGTAACAGCCAAACCGTTGAAGACGAGGATGTCACCGACTTACTGTGGTCTCGCCCCACCGATGCTGAAGATTCACAAAAGCCATACACTGTAATTTGGCAGGGTTTATTAGTTCAGGATCGCCCCGGAGCAGCACGCATTGCGGTGCAGGCAAACACGACGGCCGTCTGGATTGATCAGAGCATGGAACTTCCTGTCGGCTCGGGAAATCGTACGGTGGATGTATGGTTGGAAGCGGGCACACATCCGTTGGTCATTTTTGCAGCAACCTTAAAAGCCAGTGAGGGCGTCTCAGCCACGATAGCAAGACAGGATCATCGAGCGGATTCCATTGTCGCCCTTCCATTTCGGGCGGCTGATTTTGACATCACCGCTGCTAATCTGGAACCCGCCAAACTACGCGCCCCGATTCGTAGCGACTTTGGGCGATCCGAATGGACGATGGAATTTGAACCAATGGAATTGCGTTACGTCAAACTTGTGATTCACGAGTTCCTTGGCGAGGCGGTGGCAATCAACCACGTAGAAATTGCTGGGGAAGATGACGAAATCTTCATTCCCACCAAGTACGATATTCTGACACTTCCGGATAATGACATTCTGGAAATCGCCGGAGGCGACATAATTACAGGACATTACACCGATGAGTTCACTCAGGGTGCATTTGGCAACAGTCGTCTGCTATCGGGGCAGTTGACGGCGACCTATTACAACGCAACCGTCACACCAATTGCGTATGATTTCCTGAAGGATGTAAATGGAGCAGTTTATACCCAACGGAAGACTCTGAAACGAATTGAACCGGGGGAACGACTGATTGTGGAAATCGTTGATTTCGACCATGACACGACCGACGAATCGGATACCGTCGCATTCGAACTTATTACTAGCAGCGGAGAATCTATCCCCTATGTTGCGACGGAGACCGACAAAAGCACGGGGATCTTTACCAAAGAAATCGATACATCTGCTACTCAAGAAAATGGAAAAATTCACGTTCAGAAGGGGCAGCGTTTGTTCTTGCGATTTGTCGATTCGCAAAATACATTCCCTGGCCACTCGGTCCCGCGTGAAACGGCGGTCTATGTCAATCAGCCGTCCGAAGCACAGATTCGGATTCTAGAATCGCGCGTAATTCCCGCTGCTGATCCGCAACTCGGACCACCGCAGTTCATCTATCAGTCCACCGACGACCGGCCGGAAACGGCTGCTGTGGCGTTTGAAGCGCCGCTCACCGTTGAAGTGATCGATCCCGACTCCGCAAAAAACAGCGGCAGCAAAGTCGTGGTCTCACTGAAGACGACGGATGGTGCCACCGTGGATGTGGAATGCGTCGTCTCGGGAGCATTCACGCGTACGTTCAACCAAGTTTCCCAAGAATCGGCGGACAACATCGCCCTAGAAGATGGGCGTTTTATTGGTCAGGTGATTCTTCAGTTGGGAAGCAGTACGAGTCCCAGTTTGGTGCCGCTGCATTCCGAGATGCCGCGAAACCTTGTTGGCGGCCCAAATGTTGTCGACGAAAATGGAAAAGGATCTGCGGTAGACCGTAGCCTCGTTACTAAAGTTCTCAACCTCACCGGTAAAGACCGCATCGTCGCCGTGTATAACGATGCCTTCAGGCCAAAAGAAAAGGCAAAGTCATTGATTGGACAGGCGCGTTTGGTAACGAATGGAAAGCTAGCATGCACTGACCGTGAGTATGAGAAAGCGGTGACGCAATTACACGTCGGTGAGAAACTCTTCCTTCGTGTCGATGACGCCGATCGCGATGTCACTGATGATCGTGATATCATTGATGTGCAGATCACAACAGAATTCGGTGACCGCGAGTTGGTTCCACTGTTTGAAACGTTGCAGCACAGTGGAGTATTCACAGGGTCGCTTGTCTTGGCTGCTAGTGAACAGCCGACACCTGATAATATTGCGACGGAAAACCCGTCGGTGGAATGCTTCTTCGGCGACACGCTCTCGATTCGGTACAACGATGTTTCGGCCAGTGTTGAGCAGGGCAAAAATGAACTGTTACAGGAAGTTCCGGTCGTAATTGGAACGGACGGCTTGGTAACAGCGTTCAGCAAGACGTTCAATAATGAACAATTGGCAGTGGAAACCAAGTTTCACATAGCCGAAAGTTATTTTGAACTCTTCAAGAGTCATCAAGAATTAGGTCGCTCGGCTGATTTCCAATCCGATCTTGAAGCAGGTCGTCGAGTCCTGAAAGAGGTCATGGAAGACTATCCTGATCCGAAATATGTCCCACGGATAGCTTACTTGATGGGACAATTTTCACAGGAGTTGAAGCAGTGGCACGAAGCGATTCAGTCCTATGAGCTGATTGTGCGCCAGTATTCCGACCATTCGTTGGCTGCAGACGCTCAGTACAAACTAGCGCAGTCATATGAGGAAGCGGGTGACTTCGATCAGGCGCTGGAGGCGTACGTGACCTTGGCTGCGACGTACCCCAAGAGTCCACTGATTGCCAGCGTGATGATCCGCATCAGCGACTATTTTTATAAGAACAACCGCTTCGAGGTAGCTGCTCAAGTTGGAGAAAAATTCCTTGAGCAGTTTGAAGGCCATCAGCATTCATCCCGCATGGCGTTTCGCAACGGGCAGTGCTATTTTAAAGCAGAAAATTACCTGAAAGGCGGACAGTCATTTGATGAGTTTGCCAAACGGTTCCCGGATGACCCATTGTGCGGCGATGCAATGTTTTGGTCCGGGGAGAGCTTTCGTAAAGCTCAGAATAACGTGGAGGCATTCCGCAGATACAATCGCTGTCGCTGGGATTTCCCAGCCAGCGAAGCGGCCAAATTTGCGCGTGGCCGATTGGCGTTACCAGAAATGTTGCAACAGTTTGAATCAGAGGCCACTGCAGTAGAGAACGACAACCCATGATTTCGATCACTATTCTTATCTGCGGCCTATTTGGATTTTTGTCCGCAGTTCCGGAATCCTTGTTGCTGGCTCAGGCGAACGTAACCCAGACGCCTGCAACCTCCGATGCGGCGCCAAGCGAAACCCAATCGCCGGCTCCGGCGGCGGTGGAAGCTGCAGGCACAGCCGCGGAGTCAAAAGCCAAAGCCGCTACTGACGGGGCGGCCGAAGTCGAGGAAAAATCAGCCCCTGCGGAGCTTGGCGGATTCTGGGCTTCTGTGAACGATCTGCTCCACTCGGGCGCCATGGGCCTGATGATTGAAGGCGGTATCTTCATGTGGCCCATTCTTCTGATGGGCATTATTGCATTTGCCGTGATCATCGAACGCTATCGCAGTCTAAAAATGCTGCGGACCGACACTCAGGCTCTGCGTTCACAAGTTCGTACTCTGCTGGAGCAGGAAAAAGTCGAGGATGCACTCAAGTTGTGCGATGGGCTTCAGGGACCAGTGCCGGCAATTTTGTCTGCTGGGTTAAGAAAATTCTTGGTGCTTCAGCGTCTGAACTATGATCCCGCTAAGATCGAAGAACAGGTCGTCAAGGCAATGGATGACTATGGGATTCACGTTGTCGCGGCATTGGAAAAACATCTGCCGACTCTTGCCACAGTTTCCAGCGTCGCACCGATGGTCGGTTTTCTGGGAACAGTGTCCGGGATGGTAAATTCATTTCAGGATATCGTCGCCAAAATGGGTGAAAGCAACATCGTTGAGTCTGCTGCTGGAGGCATCAGCGAGGCCCTGCTCACAACAGCTCTGGGACTGATAGTGGGGATTCCGGCGTACGTGGCATTCAACTATTTTACCAGTGTCATCAACGAATTTGTGCTTGAAGTTGAAGAGTCGGCAACCGAACTGATTGAAACGGTCACCCTGCAGATGGCTCTCCAACACCAAGAATCGGAGCAAGCGTTTGTTGCGGAAGCTTAAGCGAGAATTGGATCAGGACAAGTGGTACTCCTCTCGGCGAATAATTTGGTGACGTGTAATGCTGCGAAAGTTGAAACGAACAAACAAGTTTCTAGTGGAACCTCCTGCGGTGGCTACGGGCGATATTGCCTTCAATTTGATTGTTTTTTTTCTGGTTTGTGCGTCGATTCAGCCCGATAGCGGACATAAACAAACAATCCCCCGCAGTGAAACTCAAAACGAAAAGAAAGAAAATGAGCCGCAAAATATCGAGGTGCAACTGACGCGGACCTCGGTATTAATCAACGGTGCAACTGTCGCCATTCCGGATCTAGCAGGACAATTGAGATCGTTGTTTAGCGGTAAAACTCTTCCGGAAGACCGGATTGTGGTTGTGAAGAGTCAGAAGGACACGCCTTATCGTCACTGGATCGATGTGACAACGCGGATCGAGGATGCTGGTGGTGTGATTACACTGCAAATTGAAGAAGAAAGACAAGTGCAATTACCAAATGAATGAACGAATAAAAGGCGACTTTCACCAGGTTCCTTTTGCCCCCGAAGCGACGAGAAGAAGGTGGCCGACATCACGGATGAGGGGGCAAATCATCGCAGTACCTTTCAACACCTGCCAACACCCACGTTTTTCTATGTGATTTCATGAAGATTTCCCGTCGGCCAACACGAATAGAAATTCCTAATACAGCGATGGGAGACATTGCGTTTAATCTTCTCATTTTTTTTGTGATTCTGGCGCGTGCGCAGGATGACAGCCATCTGCACTGGGACCCGGCTTACGCCGAAAAGTTGGCCAGCGCGGGACAATCATCTGTCAGCGTGCTTGTCGATTCGGAAAACAAACTCTATCTCAACGGTCAAGAAATCGGGATCTCGCAATTGTCGGATCGGATTGAGGAACTGCTTGGCAAAGCCCCTGCGGGTAAGCGAACAGTGTGGCTTAAAGTTCATCAGGAGATTCTGGCTCAGCGATTTGAGCCAATTTTGGAAGCCGTAAGTGAGGCTGGCGGAGACCTCGTTCACATTCTTGAAGATAAAAAGAAGCCATCGAAATGACACAACAGACCAATCCACCGCGGAGTGGACAGCGTGAGCGGACGGGATTTGCCAAAGACCTCCATGGGCTAAAAACAAACGGCGGCATGTCACTGACGGAATTGCGTAATTTTGTCAGCCAACTGCAGGGCCGCAAACCCAGTGAAGTTATGGGAATTGTTTCGGGCAGTGCGCTCATCCGAGCATTGTTCGAATCGACGATTTTCCTTGGAATCTTGATTGCCGTGCTAACCATCGTTCCCTTCTTAATGGCCGTCGACAAAGAAACGCCCCCATCGACCGCAGTCGCGCCGACCGCGGCCGACGCCGAGACAACTCCGCCACCGGCAACCGGCGCGGCCAACACGGCAGCTGGAGCCACAGGTTCCGAGGAGGCAATCAGTGCCGAAGACGCTCAGAAAGCAGTCAATGTGATGGGACTGGGAGACACGAAAACGGCAGATCCAAACAAAAATCCGTTGGATAATTTGGACAATCTTCTGGACGATGTGAAGTAACCGCAGCCTGTCGTCTGGAAATGATTTCGCTCTTATGAACAGTGCAATGCAGCAAGACCTGACCGGAAGCAGAAAGAAACACGATCGCTTTACCGCAGTCGTTGGTCTGGTCTGGTCTCTCGCGATCGCAGACTGGTTCCTGACGCAAAAATCTCCCGCATGGATCACCGCCATCATTTTCGTCGGTGGCGCAGCATACTTCTGCCACCTTGCGAGGAAGACTTCGAAACATAAAGATTACACGCTGACCAAATTGAATCTGCTGCGATCCTTCGCCTACGTTACGATTTGGACGCTGGTGGTTTGGAGCGCCGATGTCATTGGATTCCGCGAAGCCAGCGTTCAATTCGCGCGGTGCGGGACCGGAGGTTGCTTCTGCATAGGTCTCGCATGGTTTGTGTGGGGGATGGAGCACGCTTCGCAGCGGTTTGAGTCCCAGCGGCTAGCGCGTGTTAAGTCCTCGACGTTAGATCGCCACCAGTCTAGTGTGGAAATCATAAAACCGACGTGGCAATCGTGGCATCCACTCAATATTCATGCGTGGTATTATGGACGACGCAGTCCACGACTTAGACAGTCCCTTGCCGGGTTGATGAGTTATTCATTCATCTTCATGCTGCTCCTGTTGGTGTGTTCGCAAATCAATGGTTGCCAAGAGCTTTATGAGATGCCTGCTGGCGGCGGCGTGCAGCAGACGATTGCGCAGACCGTCAAATTGCAGAAGGTTATTAAGAAGAAATTCGTGATCAATCCATTCAGTGCGATCCTGTTCAGAGTTCCGCCGATTGATGAAATCAAGCTGCAGTTGACAGAAATCACAAAGCACGCCTACACCATCGGATACGGCGCCGGTGAAGGAGCTGGGTTTGCCGGAGGAAAGAAGCAGGGCAAGGTTCGATTTATTCGCCTTGAATATACGGGCGGCGACTGGGATCAGGACTTTGGCGTCGGCTCAGACCTGAACATGCTAGCCGAGTACAATGTGCGCACGTCTCATGTGGTCGCCGCGCAGACGGAATCCCGGACGATCGAGCAATTACGAAGTTTCCCGGTTGGCGCCAGCCCGCCGATGGTTTTCATGACCGGTCAGGGCAGTATCTCAATCTCGAGTGCGCAAACAAAAATCCTGCGAGAGTATCTGCTCGACAAGCATGGCATGTTGTTCATCGACAATGGCGGCAGCCCGCATTTCCACAATCAGGTGATTGCGATGATGAAGAATATTCTGCCTCAAGTTCGCCCTGCCGCGATTCCGCTGGACGATGTGATCCATCGCATCCCCTATCAAATTCCCTTTCTTCCCTATGTGGCTCCTCACGGCGGCAAAGAAGCGCTTGGTTGGCGAGTCGATGGGAAGTTGGTCTGCTATTATCATCCTGGCGACATTGCTGATGCTTGGGCGGACGACCATGCCGGGGTATCTCCGGAAATCTGGGAAGCCTGCTACCAACTTGGTACGAATGTTATCTTTTACGCACATTCGGAGTACAGCAAATGGCTGTCATCACGCGGCACGACAAAAGAATAAGCGAGCGATCCATGGCTGACTCATGCAAAACGCGCCTCACTGTAATTGTCATGATCGTGTTTCTGCATCTTGTGACTGCGTCAATTCTGCAGGCCTCAGTTTTAGACGAAATGTCCATCGAACGTTGGAAAGATCTCCGCGAAGCCGAGCGGTACCAAATGCAGATCGCCGAAAAGTACTATCGCGAACAGAACTGGAAAATTGCCGCGGCCGAATATGAAAAATTTCTTACGCTGCATGAAAAAAGTACCGGTGCATCGTTTGCCCAGATGAAGTGGTCGATTTGTCAGGTGCGGCTCAAGAAACTGAATACCGCGATTAAAGACGGCTTTCAATCGGTCATCGACTATTGGCCTCAATCACCGGATGCGATCACATCGGCCTATCACATTGGCCTCACGCACAAAGAGATGGGCGAAATTAAGCCGGCTAAAAAAGCATATCAACAGATGCTGCAAAAATATCCGCAAGCCGCTGTAACGGCATTTGCGGCCGTCGATTTGATTGACATCGCTACCCTTGAAAATGACATTCAGACCCAGACAACTTTGTGGAAAAAACTTACCCACGAAACGCCGCGCACGAGCGACACGCGGGGCGTATGTGAAAACGCATCTCGCCAGTATGCGGGATTCCTACTTCAGCACAACGGAGTTTCGGAAGCCGTTAAGTCACTGAACACGACCTATCCAGAACCATCTCTGCTTGTCGATCAATTCGTAACTCTGTCTGTGGCAGCCATCAATCTGCTCATGGCCGACCAGAAGACGGTGCTCGAGGGAGAAAAACTTTCCGATGCTGCGGCTAGTCACATTCGTACGTTGTTGCCCTCGGATGTAAGCGTTCCAGAACAAAAAATATTCGCCCACAAATGCTGGTTTGCCATCGCTGACTTGTACGCCGCTTCGAAACGGCCGGAGAAGACTGAAGAGACATTCAAGCTGGCACTCGAGAAACTCGGTCGCAATGACGAAATCCTAAGCCGGTACGCGCAATGGCATAAATCACAAACGCAGTTCGAACTGGCAAGGCAAATTTACGCGACGTTGGAGAACAAAATTGAAGGCCAAGCTCAAATCGCCTACAGCTTACGGGAGCAGCTCAAATATCCCGAAGCTGTGGCCATCTTCCAGCAGCTTGCAATTGCAGATGTTGAGCGACCTTTTCACTGGTTGTCCGAAGCGGCTACAACGCATCGGCATGCACACGCGTGGATGCCGGCCATCGCCATCTATCAGGAACTGCTCGCAAAGGATGTAGATCACACAGACAACTGGCTGTGGAATATCGGGATCACGCAGCGTGACGGCGGCATGCTGAAAGAAGCAATCGGGACGTTCCGCCAGTGCAACAATTTCCCCAACAACTACAACGAGATGGCGGGATGTCATCGCGCCCTGAAAGAACATAACGAAGCTATTTTGCTCTACAACCAAGTCGCCGGAACCGATGAGAACTGGGCTCCGTGGGCGTTAATTCAGATTGCCTATACGCGTGAAGAAGCCGCCCAGCCCGAGTTAGCGATCAAATCGTTTCAGCAAGTTTGCAAGCGATTCCCGAAGAATCAATATGCGAGTCAAGCACATGCGCATCTGCAGACAAAATATAAGATCACCGTGACGCTTGGCGGGGCGAAAGACGAATAGCCCATGGTTTGTGTTTCAATGCAGGATTGCAAGGTTAGTCTTATGGCACGTCGTTTATTTAATTGGATTGCAGCCGGTGTGTTCGCCTGTGGAGCATTGTCAGGCTGCGGATCTGAGATCACGAATTCTCCACGAGCGTTGCCCGAAACCGGGGAGCAGAACCCTGCAACAGATATCAAAAACACTCCGAGCGGGAAGAACGCCAGCGGCACCACGGACGGTACAAATGCTCCGAAGACAAAGACTCCTGCGGCCCGAGGAATCGAAGAGCAGGTTGCTGCGATTGAACAAGAAGTCAACAGTGGGAACTGGGATAAGGCTGAGGAAAAACTTGCCGCACTGAGGGAATTACGAGGTGAATCGTTAACCGACGAAGAGCGTGGTAAACTTCAACTCGTTGATAACTCGCTGCGTGATTCTCGCGACGCGTCGCGTCTTGACGAACGGACAAAATTGTTGCACGCTGCGAAAGCAGCCTTTCAGAACGGCAACTGGGATGAGTCGCTAAAACAGATTGATGCGGTCGCCGCGTTGGCTCCTAGTGCAGAAGAGAGAGAAACCTTAAACGAATTGCGATCGTCAATCGACGCCGCAATGAAAGCTCAGTTGCGGCTCGCATCATGGATCAAAATGTTGGGATCCAGCAATGCGGGAGAAGTTAAAACGGCACAAACACAATTGCTGGAAGAGCCAGAAGCCGCGCTTCCACTAGTCCGGCAAGCGATCGACTCCCACGATCCCGTAACTACGAGGAATGGGTTAGAGTTTCTCCGAAAACTACGGAAGCCGGAAATTGTTCTGCCGATCATGGTTAGCGTGCTGGAAGATCCAGCCCAGCAGGCAAGCTGGGAAATTGCCGCGAAAGAGATTGCTCGCCAAAACCACCCCGGCACGGGGACGCAGATTCTGGAGTTGGCCCTCACATCAAGTCTTCCCGATCAGCGATTGGCAGCTACCAACGCATTGGCTAGTATCATCGATCCGCCGCAAGTGACCGCGCTGTCGTTGATGCCTAGTTTGTTTCGCGACGGATCGGAACTCGCAGCGACGATTTCAGCCTGCATGCATTCGGTTGTTATTCATCATCAGCATGATCTACTGGAATGGCGATCGCAGAGCGAAGCAATTTCCGATTCGCAAACTCAGCAGTTGAATCAGCTCAGCGAACGCCTGAAGACTCTGCAAGCTCTGCCCGCTGATCAACAGGGGACGATTGATGCCGCACGGCAACTTGCGATAGCTCTGCGGATGATCACCCCGGAACCCATTTCAGGGGTTCAGATTCTGGATGCAACGCTGACCGACGCTGCAGTGAAGCCAGCCGCACTTCTGGATGGCGTGTGGAACAGTATCGACCCGACGACGATGTGGTGGACGCCAGTCATCCAAAATGGATTCGTGGTGCTGGACCTTGGCTCATCGAAAACCGTCACCGGTGTTCGGATCTGGAATTTTAATGAAAGCGGTGCCGGATATCGCGGCTGGAAGGACGTTGAAATCTACGTCAGTGATACTCAGACAGCGCTCCGGCCTGTCGCCCGGGGAAACCTGCTGCCCGCACCAGGCGTTGCCGAGCCACTGGACTATAGCCAAGTTATCGAGGTGAACTTTGCCAAGGGCCGATATGTAAAACTGGCCTGCATGGAATATCTAGCTCAGTCAAGTCACGCCGGGCTGACAGAAATTCAGATCTTGGGTTACTAGGGTCGCGTATCGGTCGAAACCACAACGCTTCGGATGGATCTTTCATTCGCCCACACCGGTGTTTCTCACGGCATGCTTTGTAGCGACTTCAACGTCAAGCCTGCGCCAACAATCTCTGGGGTTAGATTTTCCCGGCGCACGCATGACAGCGGCCATCCTTGACCGTCAGACGTTGAAAGCGTTGATGGCAGGCTTGCCAATCGCCTCGATATGCAGCACGTCGTTGGTCACTTAATGCGTCCAGACAACAGGAATCGGTTCGGATTGGCAGCGTTCCGCGCTGGTATATCCGATGAGGAAATTTATTTTTCAATGGCCCGCTGCAATAAATTGCTCGTGATCTTCTGGATGCGATCATCAGGGCCGTGTGGTCGGCTGTGATGCGACCACGGCAGCGTGTGGCCTGGGGGGTCACCGAGCGCCTGAGCCCACCAGATCGTTGCTGCATTGAAAACAAAGTTGTCTTGCGGGCCCGGATAAATTGTGGCAGTCCATTGTTGAGGATTGACACCACCTTGCCATGCTGTGCCACCGGCGACAACTTCCAAACCCGGGATCGCCGCTGGCTGACCATGATATTCCCAACCAATCAACCCCGGGACAGAATCGCCATTTTTCATGCCGGTGTGGTCAAACATCCAGTGATCGGTTTTTGTCGCTGTCCAATCGCCTCCTCCATTCACTGGTTCCACGTTACGTGCCCCCATGAGCAACCCTTCATCGGGGCCTCGGAACGGGAACGGCCCGTTGTCTTTCTCACGGCCAAGAGCGTAATCATTCTCGGCACCGTACGGGCCTCCGCGAAAGAAAATTCTATTTGCGTTTCCGTCTGACGACGGGCGGAGTGGGGTAACCCAGCAGACACTGTTACCGGACAGAAAGAGCAGATTTACGCCTTCGTCCCGCATCTTTGTGACGCTGGCATACTGTCGTTGATCCCAGTATTCATCGTGACCGATGCTGACAAACGCTTTGCACTTCACGCCACGATCGCTCGTCAACATATCGCTATTGGACACATAGCTTACATCATAGCCCTGTTGTTCTAGCCAGTAAGTCATCGGGAATTCGTACGGGATGAATTCGCCCGCACCGACGGTCAGCGGATCATTCACAACGGATGTGTATTGTGATTCGCGGCCGTAGGGACGATCAAAACTAACATCTGCCCACGGCCCTTGCCCGCCTTTCGGATGTGTATAAACAGAATAGTGACTTGGCCAGACATTGTACGCCTGCCACGTGTTGTCGGAACACTGAAAGAGGACGTCTGCTGGCCTGTCGTCCCGCACAATGAAGATCACGTAACTTTGCCAATATGGTTCGTTGCCGTCTGGAATGGTGGTGAGGCGCCCCAAATAGACACCACTGAGCCAATCATTTGGAATCTTAAGTGAGAGCGATGTCTTCCAGCGACATTCGTGCAGATCTTTTTCGCCCGGCGTCGGGTCCTGCTGTGTGATTCCTGCAATTCGATCAATCGTCTTCATGAGGCGTGCGCCTCTACCGCCATAGTAACCGGTACGGAAAAATTCTATCCGAAATTGGCGTGAAGGATTGGTCGAAACCATGATCTCAAGCGATTCACCTGCTGTGACACTTTGTTTCGAGCAGTACCCTTCGATATTGACTGACCGACAACCGCCCTCTGCGACTTTGACACGCGTCAACTGCCAGTCGCGCGCCCCTTCATGGACATTTTCCTGTTGAATTAGGTTGCGCACGTCTTCGGCTGAGGCCTCTGACGAAGCAGCCATGAACAGGGAAAAAAGAAGTAACGACCATTGGTTAGCAGGCAACATACTTCAGCTTCTACGCCGGTGGCGAGAGTAAAGATTGGACACTTGAGAGCATGCCATACTGCAGGCATCGTTCTTTATCAGGAGGCGACATCGCTTCGTAATCTGCGAACCGGTGCCTGCTTGTGATGTTCGAAAATGACATTACGCGATGATCTCCGTGACGACGTGACCATACACGTCGGTCGGGCGAAAATTCCGCCCGGCGTAGCGGAATGTGAGTTGCTCGTGGTCGACGCCCAACAGGTGCAGAATTGTCGCATGCAGATCGTGCATGTGAACTTTGCCTGCGACGGCGAGTTGTCCAATTTCGTCCGTGTTGCCCCAACTGAAGCCCTTCTTGAGACCGCCGCCGGCCAGAAATACCGTGAATCCCTTCGGGTTGTGGTCGCGTCCATCAGACCCCTGCGAAAACGGCGTGCGACCAAATTCGCCACCCCACCAAACCAAGGTGTCTTCTAGGAGTCCGCGTTGTTTCAAGTCTTGCAGTAACCCAGCCACGGGTTTGTCTGTGGCTTTAGCGTGAATTGCATGGGCAGGCATGTTGGTATGCTGATCCCAACGGGGGTTGGCGGATTGATCGGCATAGTTGATCTGCACAAACCGTACTCCGGATTCCGATAGTCGCCGTGCGAGGAGGCATTGTCGTCCGAACTGATCGGTTTCCGGGTCGCCAATCCCGTACAACTTAGCCGTAGCTGCGGTTTCTCCAGATAGATCAAGAATTTCGGGCGCCTGCGCCTGCATCCGCCATGCAAGTTCATAATTTCTGATCACCGCGTTGAGCTCGTCGTCAACATGGTCGCGACGCGCGGATTGAAGCTGATTCAGGCGTTGAGTGAAATCGTAGCGCAGTTGCAGTTCTTGTGTCGACAACTGCGAGTTTCGGATATGATCGATAGTCATCTGTTCGGCAGGCTGAAACGTGCGACCAATCGATGTGCCCTGACAGACCGCTGGCAGGAATGCGTTCGCATAGTTTCGTGGACCACCGTTGGCATCGGATGGCTGGAGGGATACGAATCCCGGCAGGTTTTGATTCTCAGTCCCCAAACCGTACAGAATCCAAGAACCAAGTGAAGGCCTGACCAGCGACGTGGCTCCTGTATGCAGAAACAACGTACATGGCCCATGCGCGACGCCTTCGGTATGCATTCCATGCAGAAAGCACAAATCATCCACGTGCTGCGCAATATTTGGGAACAAGTCTGAGACCGCTCGACCGCAGTCGCCATACTTCGAAAACCGCCACAGTGGCTTCATCAGTTTCTGCTGAGTTTCCTTACCGAAATCCCCGAATCGCACACCGGTGAAGTCGACTGACTGTCCGTCACGGCTGATAAGTTTCGGCTTATAGTCGAAAGAATCGACGTGACTTGGACCGCCTTGCATAAAGACAAAAATAATTCGCTTCACCCGCGGAGCAAACATCGGACGCTGTTCGCTGACGGTGTCTCTGAGTCCAAATTTTTCGTCTTGTACAACAGCGGCATCCGCCAGCAATGCGTGCAACGCCACTGCCCCGAAACCGCAACTCGTCCGCGTGAGTAATTCACGACGTGATGGCAGTCGCCGTAGCATGCTGCGGTTCTCCGAAAAGTACTTCAGATGTCCATGCATCTCCCTGATAGGTCATACATGGCCTATCAGGCCGGACGCAGATTGAGAGAAAAGATCGTCCTTCAATTGGCGACTATTTCCCAAGTGCTGCCTTTTCAAAACCAGATTCCACGAGTTTATCAAAACCGGCCTTCAGTGGACGAATATCGTAACCTTTCCCCGCCAAAGCTTGCCCACACTGGACGGCTCGCCCGCCCGCTCGACAGTGGATATAAACGATCTTATCCTTGGGGATTCTTGCAAGGGCTACGGCCAATGTGGTTGCGTCTTTGAGCGTACTTAACGGCACCAACGTGGCAACATCCACGTGTCCTTCGTTCCACTCAGATTCTTCGCGTACGTCTATGAGAACGGCAGTCCCGTCGGCAATTCTCTGCTTCACAACTTCAAGCGAATCGACAGTATGACCAGCGTCAGTAAACATCTGTTTTTCTTTCGGTTTTGGGGTACTAGCGTTTTTCTTTGCTCCCGCAAACACTGGAGAATCTCGGTCACCACCAGATTGCAGATACGCCACCAAGTCCAGCAATTCATCTCGATTGAGTGTATTTACCAAACCACTCGGCATCATGGAGGCTTTAGAAACGAGCGTCTGTTCGATCTCATTACGGGACACATTTGTGAGGTTGCCGGGTTCCAACATATTTTCACAAACCATGATTTTATCATTGTTTAAATTGACGACTCGCCCCACAACCTGCTTCCCGTTGGCTAGGACAAAGATGTTGGACTCGTATTGATCAGAGATGACCTTACTGGGCTCGATGATTCCCTCGAGCAGAGTGCGTGCGTTATATCGACGAGCGACAGCGGTCAATTCCGGGCCGACGAATCCACCATCGCCCGCGAAGCGATGGCACTTGAAACAAGCCGTGACTTGAAACATCTTTCGTCCGTTGTCAAAGTTGCGTCCGATAAGTCCCGCCTCAACATCCGCCAGTAACTCGTCAACTTTCCATTCTTGAACCAGCGGTCGCGACGACGCTTCCACGAGATTCGCCGTACCTGTGGGTTGTGCTTCTAGGACATCCTTGAGTTCGGCTTTTTCGGCATCGGTCAGCCGCTCAATTGCTTCTTGACGAATATTTTTAATAAACCCGGAAAATGAATTTCCGCCACGAAGAGTTGTCGATGTGACAAACCATTGAAAGAACTCTTTCCGCTGCTCTATTGTCCATTTGCCCTTGAGAGCCCGCAGGCAATAAACATAGTGAATCTGTTCCTCCTGACTTGGAGCTTTAGCCAGCAATGCCAACGTCTTTGCGGCCACTTGACTATCGTTAAGGTAGACAAGTAGACGGCAAAGTTCACGATTCACCACAGTGCTTTTTGCAGGATAGAATCCGTTCAAAACAGCCGAAACATCACGCGCCAGTTGGGGGTCAGGCTCGCCCATGCGGATGTAGCAAAGCCCCATGACACGCAGCGCCGAAAGTACTTGCGACTCCGATAATTTTCCCACACTAATTTGGCTCATTGACTGCAGCAGAGGCAGTTGCAATTCCTGGCCGCCGCAGCGTGCCACGGCCAAGAGAGCAGTCAACTTTGCGTCTGGGTTGGAGTTTTCCTGGAGTGCTTTCTCCTGCCACGTTCCGACTGGCTGATGCTCCAATGCCACCCGCGCCGCAAAACGTATTGTACGATCCGCATGCCCAAGATACGGCCAAGCCTGAGCGACCGCATCCGAAGCATCCGCATGATGCAGCGATTCGAGCTGATGTCGGATCGCACGCAATTCACTTCCCGCATCTTTTTCCAAAGTCGCCGGTGCCGTGCTTTCTGCACCTAGATAAGTGACACGATACAATCCGGACTGAGTCTTGCGGCCGCCAATCGTGAAGTACATCGCTTGATCGATGGGATTGATCACCATATCTGTGACTGGCAAGGGAGCAGCCGAGATGAATCGCTCTGCCTCACCCGAGTACGTCGATCCGTCCGCAGTCAAGTGGACAGCATAGATCACACCGTAACTCCAATCGCTAATAAAAAGTGACCGCTGGTACTTCGACGGAAATTTTGCACCGGTCCCGAAGACAATACCAGTCGGAGAACCTTGACCAATGTCTACCACAGATCCCAAGCTGTCCGGATAGTACTCTGGCCATTTTCCAGTGCCGGAACGCCAACCAAATTCAGCACCGCTGGTCACATGATTCACACGCGTCGGTCGATACCATGGAGAACCGACATCCCATTCCATATCAGCGTCGTACGTGAAAAGTTCACCATCGGGATTGAAAGCAATGTCATACTCATTGCGAAAGCCGCTAGCCACCAATTGCCAATCCTGACCATCGGGGCTGACTTGGGCAATCCAGCCGCCCGGTGCAAGGACACCAACCGCATGCCCGCCGGCATCCCACATGCGTGGCAGTAACTGGTCTTCATCCCAATTGCGGGGAACTCGTGAACTTGAAAAATCTGTCGGTGGCGTATGATTTCCACAACACACATAAAGTGACTTACCGTCCGGTGCCAGCACGATCGCGTGCGGCCCATGTTCATTTCCGCCCTTAAGCACTCGAATATGCTCAGACGTGTCGTATTGATCATCGCCGTCAGTATCGCGAACACGATGCAACCCGACGCGAGACTCATCATTGATGTTTGTCATCACATAAAGACTGTCAAAGGCACACAACAAACCTTGTGCCATCCCGACATCCACGTTGATCATCTCAATCAGCGGTTCGGCACCTGATCCCTTTGCCTGCGGAGTCACACGATAAAGCTTTCCATATTGGTCAGATACAATTAAGCGGCCCTTTGGATCCGTCGCGATGCATACCCACGACCCCATTTGATCACTCGGCACCGAATACAATAATTCAACTTCGAAACCGGCGGCAATCTTCATACTTTCCACCGGCGTCGCAAGGGGAACCAGCATCGGATCATCACTGAGCTGAATGGAATCAATCAACATGTCGCCCTTCTCACTCAATGGATCAATCCGAATGGATGTGACAGGCGAGTCAGTCGTAAAATACAGCTGCAGACTCCGCGTCTCGCGTTCTGAACCACGTAATTCACCACTGACAGATTTCTGCTCAGAAGTAACGGGGTCGGCTTCTGTTGTCCAAAAGACCTGAATCTTTGTATCGCCTTTGTACTGTGCTGCAATTGTGATGCGATGATCGCCGGCTCGACCAGCAACTGTGGCTGTCAAATATGGGTCATTGCCGTGCGACCCAACTTTTAAGTGTCCGTCCTCAACAGACAATTGCACTTCGCTGTTTGGTTCCCACCCCACCGGCTCTTGACTAAATTCCCAGCGAATAATTTCCTCGGCAATTGTGATTCCGGATCCAAAGACAGTCAGCGTCACAACGTTCAGCATTTGCAGGAATAGACATCGTGAATTCATGGGTACTACCTGAAAAACTCACCACAAAACCACGCCATAACGCGTTCGGTGAGTGCATGGCGGGAGGGATTCAAACGGGAAGAAAAAAACTACTTGGGTCGGTATTTTTACGAAGCTCCGCGCCGGATTCAAGCCAATACCGCCACTCTCCGGAATCACCGCGCCAGATCGGCACGCCGCTCAGTACCGTCGAGCCGCGGATCCGTGTCAAATCCAAACGTCACTCCGCAATCAGTTCAGTGACTGCCAATCGTTTCAGCACCAGATCTGGTACTGAATTCCTACAATTCAAGTCTGACACGTGGGACACTGAACTTCACCGATCTTCACCGCCGTGACGTTTCCTTCCGTTGCAGGGTTCGCTCGTTAATCATTGACTGATCGATACGCTTCTGCTGCTTTCGCTAACTTAGCGGGCCTTCCTATAACGCGAATGCGGAATAACCACGCCGGCATCCTATTGCAACACTGAGAAATACCCCAGTTTACGGGTTGGGCAGATGATTCGGAACGTCCGGATCAGACCTGCATCGTGATCTCTGCTTAACGCACAACGCCGAGTTGTCGATATGCATGATATGAGTGAGCCTACGCGACTATGCAGCGAGTTTGAACAGAACTGCCTGACGGTTTTGAACTGTTACGCGGTCCGCGACGCAGCATGCAAAGCCACGCTTAACGACTACGCAGGCTGGCTCGATCGAATTCAGGACGTGCCGGGAATTGAAAAAAATTCTCTCACGTCGATTCACGGATTCCTGATTGCACAGGGCTTGATTCGCTTCGAATTCAACGGTCGCAGTGTTGGATTGCAGTATCAGGTAAGCCCTCAAGGGCGGGAATCGATTGCGCGAGACTCGGTGTCCGTCAGTGATGACCCTCGCTGCGAGTTGAGCGTTGCTGATTCTGAATCCGTCAGTCACGCAGCTTAAGCCCTTGCACCAAAGTCGCCGACGGAGTTTAGCCCGTCGTGTTAGAGATTCTAAACATCTTGCAACCATCCCTCGGCATCCAATGGGAAAGCGTATGGCTCGCCATCCAAACGCAGGTGTTTTAATGTCTGAACAGAAGAAAAATACGCCTCAGAAACACGAACCCGCTTCAAATGAAGCGTATCGGAAATCTGAATGACGCGTGCGTTTTCGGGTTCAGTCATTCCGATTGTCTGCAACGCTGCATCAACAGCTGCCGCATCAGTCGGCAATGTGATGGGGATCATTGCAGCTTCAGGATGCATCCCCGTAATACAGTTAATCCGAGTAGACTCTGAATCGATCTGAGCAACACAACGCTGGGTGGTAAATTCCGCCATCCCAATCCCGGTGGCATTGCCGTAAGTCTCCTTCGTCAGTGACCGCACCAAAATTCGACGGCAACGTGTTTGATCCTGTGCAGTCGCACAGTGATCGTTAAATTTGCGGCCGACGACATTTGCATCCATGCCTACCCCGCTAATATTTTTGCCAATCTTATCAACGATCAACAGATCCACGTCGTCAAACGGCAACCGCGGGAGCCACCGATTAGCAAGGACTAACAACTCCGGTTCACGACGGGAAAAATCATCGGGCTTAACGGCTTCAATTAACGCGGTTTCGTCTTCTGCATTTTCGAGAATCGCCATGCCTCCGCACACGCGGCAAACCTGCAAAACTCGTTCAGCAACCGCAGCCACAATCTCCGGAAAGCTGGTCGTCAAAATCCCGCGATGATAAACCTTCGCGCCTTCATGTTTACCGAAGCCAATCAGCATCATCTTGTGCAGACCGGACTCGACGGGCCCGACAAATCGTGTGTGTGGTTTAACGCGTCCTACGACAAATACATGGTCCGCCTCACTTGCGTATTTATCAAAATGTACGGGCATACCATTCGAAGTTTGTGCCACAATCACAGTTTCCATCGTGGCCCGGATTGGAACCCCAACCGATTGTTCAGTGATGCCCAAACTGGCCAGCATCCGCACTTGGCCTTCCACCGTGCCACCACCGTGACTTCCCATGGCTGGAACGATAAACGGCAACGCGCCTAAGCCAGAAAAGTAGGCGGCGATTTCACGCAGAATGAGTCCAATATTCGCAATGCCGCGACTGCCCGCTGGAATGGCTACGGTTTGACCGGGAGCTATAATTTTTCCAAGCTCCAGAGACTGCATCTGTTGCCGAACAGTGGCAGCAATATCCGCAACGTGGGGAGTGTCGAACGCCTGGATTAAATCACACATTTTCGGAAGACGAACCACTGACAATGCCTTTCGTGAATTTGCGCATGACGCTGAAATTGAACGCAGCGGTGAGCTAGAATCGTGGCTGGGCTTACATTTAAGACTTTGGCATTTCTACGCAGCGCCTCACGTTTTCCAACCAATTGAAAACGTAATTGCCATTGTACGCGTCTTTAAATGGGTTTGAGTTCGATTGGCAATTCATCAATTTGCGCGGCGAGAATAAAGTCGTTTAACGACAGGCCTTGAATGGCATGTGTCCAGATTTCGAGTGACACGTTTCGATAACCAACTAGATGCAAATCGGGATGATGACCTTGCGTCTCGGCCACGTTTGTCACCTCTTTAAAGAATGTCATGCCTGCTTGAAAATTTCGCACGACCCACGTCCTTCGAATTCGGTCAGGACCGGACAGCAGTTCCCAACCCGGCACTGCATGCATCTGAGCCATTGCGTCCTCGACTGTCATTTTAGGGACACCCCGTTCGCAGGGTACACAGCGCGCTGAGCAAAGTTCGGATCGAGATGCGATTGACGATGAATCTGACATTTGAATGAACCTATAAGTTTAAATGCAGCGTGGTGTAAAGTTTCGGCAGTCAGGCACAAATTCTTGGCCTCATGCTCTAGAATCCGTTTTCCTGAAGCAGAATCCTTCGCGGGACATGAGGAATTTCGTCTACCGATTGGGGTATTCTTGGAATATCGGTGTTGAACGTCAATCAGTCCATTGCTCTTGAATCGACGCATTTGAGAATCTATTGCGGCCCGCCTACAATGCGCCGATGAAATCAAGAAACAAATGCTCCGATCGTACTCCGCAGAAACGCGGTGTTTCCTCGTGACAATCAACGTCCCCGCCATCACTGCTAGTCTGACGGATGCCCAACTTCAAGCCGTGGAGCATTTCGAGGGACCGTTGCTGGTCATGGCTGGGCCGGGTTCGGGGAAAACTCGCGTCATTACCCACCGGATTGTGCGACTATTGCAACGTGGCGTGCAGCCAGATCAGATTTTAGCCCTGACGTTTACGAACAAAGCCGCCCGTGAGATGGGAGCAAGGATCGAACGCCTCCTCGGCGGCCTCCGCGTACGCGTCAGTACGTTTCATCGATTCTGCTCCCGGATACTTCGACGTTGGCCAGAAAACGTCGGGCTGAAAGACAATTTCACCATTCTGGATCATGCGGACCAAGTGACGCTCATCCGGCACATCATGAAGGAGGAAAAACTCGACACGGTGTTTCATGATCCCGGTCGAGTGCTCAGTCGCATCAGTCGTGTGCGGAACGACATGATTACATCCCAAATTTTCCGGCAGCAGTTTGAGCAGCGTGTCGGCAATCCGCTGGACGCGATTGTGTATCAAGTATTCCCATTGTACGAAGCCCGTGTCCGGCACCAGAACGCAGTTGATTTCGACGACCTTTTACTGCATGTTGTCAGACTTCTCGAAGACGATGAACTGATCCGTGAGCAGTTGGATCAGCACTTCCGTTTTATTTTGGTCGATGAATACCAAGACACCAATTTTGCGCAGTACCGAATCGTGCAGGCGATGTCGCAGTTGTATCCCAATCTGTGCGCGACAGGCGATCCAGACCAATCCATTTACGGCTGGCGAGGTGCGCGTCCGGGGAACATCTCAACCTTTGAACGTGATTTTCCCGAAGTTCAAATCGTCTCGTTAGATCAGAATTTTCGGAGCACGAAAAAGATCGTACAGTGTGCCGACCAACTCATTTCACACAATCGTCGGCCGCATCGTGGCCGGTTATCGACCGAAAATCCCGAAGGTTCGGCTGTACGCCTATTGCTTTTTGAAAATGCTGATTCCGAAGCGGACGGGATCGCTGCAGAGATCGCGGCCCGCGTCAAAGCAGGTGAACGCACGTATGCCGATTTTTCAGTATTCTATCGGGTAAACGCATTGTCGCGGTTATTTGAGACAGCTCTGTCGCGGCACCATATCCCATTCCAAGTCGCTGCCGGATACTCGTTTTATGAACGTGCGGAGATCCGGGACTTAGTGGCTTATCTTCGGCTGATTGAAAATCATGCCGACGATTCAGCAATGGAACGGATCATGAATCGCCCGGCGCGCGGGATCGGCAATACTTCGGTGGTGAAACTTCGAAACCATGCGCAGAAATTTGGCATGAGTCTTTATGCAGCCGCAGGCGAAGCGAACTCCGTGAATGGCCTGAATGGGCGGAGTCGCAAGGCGGTGGAAGGCTTTGTGGATCTGATCCGAAAACTGCATGAACAATCGGCCGATGGTCGTGTGGCACCACTCATTGAACGCCTGATCGCGGATATTGATTATCTGTCTCTTTGGCGCGAAGAATCGGATGAAGTCGATATTGACCGCGCGGCAAATGTGTTTGAATTGATCTCCGCAGCGCGGCAGTACGATGCGACTGGTGAGTCTGATGTGGATGACAAAAATTGTGCCGATGCCGATCGCGATGTCCGCTCCCCACTGCCCGGCGGCGCACACGATCCTCCATCGCTCCAAGGATTTCTCGAGTTGGCGACGCTGAGTAACGAGGCGGACAGTGTCGATCCCGGTCGTGGGGCTGTGACGTTGATGACACTGCATGCGTCCAAAGGCCTTGAATTTCCGGTGGTTTATGTCATTGGCGTCGAGAGCGGCTTGATTCCTCACGAACGTGCCGTCCGCGATGGCGATCCAGCCAGCTTTGAAGAAGAACGCCGCCTGCTCTTTGTGGGAATTACGCGGGCCATGCAGGAGCTGACGCTGACGCAGACATCCGAACGAACATTTCGCGGAATGCGGCGGGCGACGATTTCCAGTCCGTTTATTCCTGAGCTGCACGGAGCAATTTCGCGTGAGTCTTTAGTTGCAACTCCACCGCAGATCGCTGAGGCGCTGCTCGATCAGCATCTTGAAAAGGCTCGACGCCGATTTGCCGCAGCACAGGCTGTCAACGGCGGAAGACTCATCATTACGGCATCCGAATTGGCTGCAAAGAATGAGCAACGCTCGCTGGCTGATGCAATAGAAACTAATGATGCCAATACCGTACTGGCGTTTCGGGAAGGCATGCATGTTCGCCATCCTCGTTACGGTCGCGGCGTGATTACTGATATTTCTGGCGGTTCCCACCGCGGTACTGTCACAGTTCAGTTCGAAAACGGTGGCGAAACACATACCTTTGTTGCCAGTCGATGCCCGCTGCAACCGATTGGATTAGGGTAAGCTCACTTCGGAGGTCTTAATTCTTCCTAGCCGAAGTCTCACGAATCGAGCGACAACAAAACATCTCAAGGCCCCCCGTGGACTACCGGGATGCGATTCAGTCATCGCCATCCGAACTTGAGCGAGTTTTTTTTCGGAGTTGAGTCGTGCGGCGAAAGTCGGCGAAGATATGCGACACCACCATTGTGGCTTCCATGGAAAGTTCTTCCACTCGACTGCGGAAAAATGCCAATGCGGCAGTTGCGGGAATTGCCACCCCCAGTCCTTGCAGCGTGGTAACAAGGGCTTTGTAAACACCTGGTGCCAATTCGGAAATCTGCGGATTGGCTTTTGTTTCGAATTCCATAAATGCCAGAATCATGCCCCAGACAGTTCCCATCAGACCTAGCATTGGAGCGAGCGTACTGATCACCGCGAGATGTTCGATGCGACGATAGCAACGCGCCGCTTGTTCGGCTGCTGCATCTTCCATCGCTTTTTCGATGGCTGTGTAACCGAGTTGACTTTCCTGCAATCCCGCCAGGAGAACGCGTCCCATGAATCCCGGCTGTTTTTCACACAATTTCGTCGCTTCCGAAAATTTACGGTCGGCCAAGAGCTTATGAACTTCTTCCGCCAACCCTAACGGAATGAATGTTGAGCGGCGGATGTTGAGCAGATAATCAACAATCAGAGCGACCATGAGGAAGCTAAGAAACATGATGACATATCCGATCATGCCGCCCGCCTCTAGGAGCGCACGAGGACTCAGGAATGCCTCCGTTTTCACGCCAGACTTCCCTAATGACTCGTCGGCATAGACGCACGTCGCCAGGATAATACACACGCAAAAGGCGAGGCACGCGAGGCCTGTTTTCGCCAGTGTGTTGCGGATGACTTGCTCTCTCCGTGAGAATTGCATCAGAAAAATCCACAGCCTCAGAAACCATTGATCCACGATGAATCGGTGCATTGCCGAGCAAGGATTATAGATGGATTCCAGTTTTCTGCCCAGATTATCCCGAGTTAACCTACCCAATTGAGTGCGACAACGCCAACACCGCTCGGAAAGCTAACTTTTCCAATAGAAACAATGATCGGGACGGGATCGCGGCTGTCGCGTTTTGTGATGTCCAGATTGATGCACGAAAAGTGTCGCTGTGACGGCAACTTTGTAACACGTTCAATTTTGGTTCTTCTCGGAATTTAGTGGGTGTATTCGTACGGGTATGAAATTTGATTTTCTGATGATCCGCGATGCAAATCAAGGAGCCTGCGAATCAGACGCATTTGCAATTTTTGAACGGTATTGCGTTTAACGGCAATCCCGTAGGCGTAGGCGGAAGCAGGATTCGCCTCCGCCTACGGCTCGCCGTTAAACTATGAAAGCATCAGTTTCCACCGCGCGGAGTCTCGCTGGACTCATCTGAATGACGGGATCCAATGCAACTTTGAACCCATCAACGCAACTCCGAATTCCACAGAAATTCCACGTGTCGCCACTCAAATCCGAGAAGAACCCAAAAAATCTCTGGCCAGCAGGTGGCCTAATCGGCGGAAAAAGGCGATCGTCAGCGACTGCACTCTAATCAAAAACCCTGTTCTGGTCTCGACGTTGACTGAATGTATTTTTGCCATAAGAGTTTGAGTTGACAGGCGATAATTCGCGTCGAGTAGCCTCGCGTTTGTAATGTCCTCAGCGATGAATTGGGATTCGCACTTGACGGGTCTGTAAGCAACTCAAGTTTTTGAATAATCTCGTCGCAGTCGGTTGCAGTCAGCAGAATCGAACAGAACGGGTTTGACCGCGGAACCACAGTCCCTGCGTGCGGACGATCCGCGATTTGTACGGCGGAGCGAGGCTCGTTGCCGAACCCTTCCGGCACATGAATATCTTCACGTGCCCACAGAATCAGCCGTGCAGCAACTGGCGACAATGCTCTCAGGGGGCGAGACGCATGCTTCAAGAGGGATCGCCGCGGATTGCCGGACTTCCAGCCTAGTGCCGCAAGGTGACGATGAATGACGAGACCTGGTTGCTGCAGCTCGTACAACATGTGTGAGGCGGTGACTCGTGGATTCACTTCGAGGAACCACGCATGGCTTTGTCTGAGGATGAAATCAATTCCAAATACGCCATGTATGCCAGAACGTTCCACAAGAATTTTTGCTGCTTCCAGTACTTGCTGAGTCACTTGTTCGCCGGGATCGACCGGCCCGACATTGCCGCAAAACAAGAATCCCGAGGCGCCCAATGACGGCCATCCGATCAGTTGCAGCGACATGCCCACCAGATGTACGCCAGCGTGATCCGCGCACAGCAAAGCGGACATTGGCACACCGTCAATGTATTCTTGCAGATATCTGCCATGCGACATGTGTGTCGCAGTTTCCGAACTGTCCGAGTTGTAAAGCCCGATCCCCAGTCCCCCGGAACTGGCGACCGATTTCTGCAGCCAGTGGCAATCGGCATCGGCTGTGGGTTGTGTTGCCAAACGCGGAACTCCGATCTTCGCTTTCGCCAGCCAGTTGTTTAAGATCCACGGATCACGGAGCTGATCGGCAATGTCGGGAGCAGTTCCGATGAGTGGACGGTGCAGGCCAATTTCGCGGAGCAAGTCAGTGTGATTTTCGAGGCCCCCCGCCCAGAGCATTGGGATCGTGCTGCGAACTGAACGAACCATTGCTGGGAGTTCAGTAAAGTTATTGATCCGACCGACGAAACGTCCTCGTCCAGACTCGAGCAATCCGTCCAAATCTGCGTCTTTGAAAAAGTCCACGCATAAAGGGCGTAATCCTGCAGCAATCGCAGATTCGGCAAGGCTCCGAACGCTGGCGCCGCACAAAAGAACGGAGCGAGCCGTTTTTGGGTCTGAGATTCGCCGAAGTTTCTGCGAAGTTAGCGACATCTGGGGCCGGTGAGTTGAAGATCAGGCGAAAATTCGCAATCCTGTCACGAGATGAACATGTCGGAAGTTGATCTGAGGCTTCTGTGGAAGTCAATCAAGTCCGGGATGTTCGAAGTATCCAACGACCTTGTCCACAACACAGGCACCTTATTGCAGAAACAGCGGGATGCTGCTTCCGCAGACAACTGAAAAGTGTGGTCTTGAGATAAAGTGGCTTCTCGTACAGAAGCTTCTTTAAAATTTGTCTGCGGTCGTTGTGTTTGATTCGGCTGTTTTTTTTTGCAAAGAGGGAAGAAGTCCATGTCCATGTTTGTAGGCGAAGCTCTTGTCGGTGATGGCAACGAAATTGCACACATCGATCTTTTAATCGGTGACAAAACCGGGCCAGTCGGCTCCGCGTTTGCCCATGCACTCGCAAATCAGAAGATGGGCCACAGCAATTTGCTGGCTGGCACGCCGAACTTGTCTGTCAAGCCCTCGACTGTGATGATCACAAAAGTGACTATCAAGGGTGCGCGTCAAGCAGTCCAAATGTTTGGCCCGGCTCAGAAAGCCGTTGCTGATGCCGTAACCGACTGCGTTAAGTCCGGCGTGATTCCAAAGGATCAAGTCGAAAAGTTGTGCATCGTCTGTGGGGTTTTCATTCACTGGGATGCTGCTGACGATAAGAAAATTTATCAGTACAACTATGAAGCCACCAAGCTTTCAATCGAACGCGCAATGAAAAATGAACCATCGGTTGATGAAGTAATTGCAAAGCGAGATTCAGCCACGCACCCGTACTATGCAGGCTGAGTTGTCCATAATTTGACGTGAGTGCTACGGCACACAAAAGCCCGGCATTTCAAAAACGCCGGGCTTTTCGCATGAAAAAGTCACATGAATGAAGCACTGGACTGGCTATCGTTTGGGCCTACAGCGCGGGCGTTCTTGCCGTTTTCATTGAGCCACCGCACCATTGGTTCAGTCTGGCCATGAGTTACGAGAATCTGTTCCGCCTGCGTTTCATCAATCGCCTTGAGGAGTCCCGGCCAGTCTGCATGATCTGATAATGGAAACCCTATTTCGACCGCTCGCGATTTTTGTGTCTGCCGCGTCAGCATCCACCCGGACACCATCGCGACTGACGCATTGCGGAACCGGCTAAGCCATGTTGCATGCACAGTGGAAGGCGGCGTGACAATCAGAACTCCACCCCAGTCTTTTCTCGCTGGGGCCTGAGCGGGAAGCCAGGTCTTTGGCAGAGCAATTCCACTGGCCCGGTATTCTTCGTTCAACTGCTGAACGGCCGCATGGCAATAGATTGGTCCGATTGTAGGATCGACACCGGCAATTAAGCGTTGTGCCTTGCCAAGAGAATAGGCCAGCAGCACGCCCGGCTGGCCCACATCGCGACACTGTCGCCACCAACGGTTGATATCAGCAAAGATTTCCTCTTGAGCCGGCCAGCGATAAATCGGCAGGCCAAATGTGGATTCCGTAATGAAGGTATGGCACCGGACTGATTCGAATGCCGCGCACGTCGTGTCAGGCTCAGTCTTATAGTCGCCACTCACAACCCAGACTTCACCGCGGTACTCCAATCGTACCTGAGCAGACCCCAAAATATGGCCTGCAGGATGAAACGAAAGTGTCACCCCATTTACCAGCTTTGTTACACCATACGGTAGCGCTTCGATGTCCGCCGACGGTCCCAGCCGATGCCGTAGGATTCGCTGCCCCTCTTTGGCAGCAAGATACTTCCCAGAACCTGGTCGCGCATGATCGGCGTGAGCGTGGGTGACTACCGCTCTGGGAACACGTCGTGACGGATCGATATAAAAATCGCCGATTTCACAATAGAGTCCAGCGGGGGTTTCCTGAATCAGGGAGGGAATCATTCGTCAGCCATGCAAATTTTTAGGTCGCCAACGCCCAAGCTTTCTTACGAAGTCTCAGGCATCAGTGCCCACGCGACGCGAGATGTCGCTCAAAATCGTAGTTCTTCGTCGCAAATCGCAAGGGTTCCCGAGTTTTCGCTAGGAATCAGTTCACGTATAAGCATTTCAACACGTAAAGTACGCAGATCGTGGGACTATCGCTGGAAAACGAATGGGAAAAATTGGATGACCAAACAAACCCTCGAACAAGAATATCAGAAAAAATCTGACGGCAGCATTGTTCACGAAACAGCTCCCGTCGCAAGTCAGCCGAGTCTCAAATTTCAGGATCCGTCCTCAGTAAATGGAGCAGCCCTCGTGAATGAATCGTCTGTCAGCAAAAGTATTGGCTGGGGAAGCACTTTTAATGCGGATGATTCGGACTACGTGCCAGTGTCTCCGTGGGCTCCAATTGCACTCTGTATGGGGCTGCTGGGACTCACAGGTTTCATTGGCTATTTCGGTCTGTATGTCGCTTTTTTTGGAATCTTTATCGGGATCGGGGCTGTCAAACAAATCCGTGCCTCGGGTGGATTCGTGAAAGGTACATGGATGGCAATGCTGGGCTTAGTGCTCTCAATCTGCAATTTCTGTCTCGGTTCGGCAAAAATGTCGTATGACTACCAGCACGAAGTCCCCGCAGGATACCAACGGGTCAACTTTCAGAAAGATGTGGCAGAAAAGCAGTTTGTTTTTGTCGGCGGATACAGGAAACTGGCCCCAGAAGTGGCATCTGTCATCGGCAAGAAGGTTTATCTGAAGGGTTTCATGTATGCGACGCAGGCAACCGATGGCCTTCGCCAGTTTATTTTGCTCAAAGATAATGGGGAATGTTGCTTTGGCGGTAAACCAAAGTCGCACGATTATGTTATTGTGACGCTGCCTTTTCTGAAATCCTCGGCAGATCGTCCGGCAATTTCCCGACGTGCCCCGGGCATGTCGGTGGTGGAGCTTAACGAAGATTCGCAGAAAAAACTTGTGGCCAAGGAAGAATACCAAGACGAAAAATTCCAGATGGTAACCCGAGCCTTCGTTGGAATGGTGGCAGTAGCTGGCGTCCTAGAAGCTGATGTCCGCGCCGGTACCGGTGGGCCACGAGATGATTTTGAGTACGCTCCCGTGTACAAAATGAAAAACGTCGAACTAGTTGAAGAAGCGTGGACGCGATTTTAAGCGATCAATTTACAGGTCTATGGGACGGACTCCGTATGAAGAAACGACTGACCGCTTCAGCCATTCTGATCAGCCTTACGGCTGTTGTCGGATGCAACAACAGCGATGGTGATTATGTCAACTATACACGGACAACCCCGTCAGAATTCGAAGAAACACAGAAACATTCCGCTGCTCTTGGACACGACGCAGCAACAATCGACTGGCGACCCGGCGATGCAATCACATCGACACCTCAGCCGGTTTCGACCCCTGTCTCGAGTGTGGCTGCGCTAAAGACATCCGATGACAGCAGTGTCATAGCTGCATCTCATTTAATGACCGACAGGAACCTAGATCCGGTAAATCAGCCTGACAGTCCAGTCAACAGCGTCGCTGAAACCTTAACGAACGAAATAAAATCGATTGTCTCGACAAAATCGGGGCTCATTGGTCGAGCAGACACGCCCGAAATTGACAACGCAGCGCTGAAGTTGGCGAACAAGATTGAACTGCTGATTCCCGAGAAATCATTTCGGCGGGAACGTGGGACGGAGGCCGTGCGGATCAGTTACGACGACATCGATCTGCTTAAGATTTTGAATATGGAACCAGTACCGCCGAACGCAGCGGAGTATTTTCCGAATTGGCTTGCAGGCCTGAACGGTAAGCAAATTCGCATTCGTGGTTGGATGTATCCGACGTTTGTTTCGGAAGGTCTGACGTCATTCACACTGGCCCGCGACAATGGGATTTGCTGTTTTCAGCGAATGCCAAAAATCTACGACGTGATCTTCGTGAAACTGGAAGAGGGCCATTCGTCAAGATATATCGATCAGCGTCCGTTTGACGTGGAAGGGACATTCCGCATCGACAATGAAAGCGATGGCTCAGAACTTCCGCGCCTGTACAAGATCGAGAACGCTCGCGTGCTGGATTAGCGTGGCTCCCTAGGAGTCTGTCCCGATACCTCGTTCGACCTGGAAATTACTGTGGCAAGGCGCTAAAAACCGCCGCTGCTGTCGCGTTTGATTTTCAGCAGCTTTCGCCAGCCGTTTTTCGCGCGACGTGGAGTCGAGGTCAAGGATGAGTCGAACGTTTCGTGAATGGAATCCGGATCAGAGCTGGCTGTTTCCGCCATCGCCGCAGGACTGGCTGCCGGATGGCCATTTGGTTTATTTCTTGATGGATGTGTCGGAGCAGTTGGATCTGTGACCGATCATGGAAAAGTATGACAGCGAGAAGGGCGGCAAGCCGCCGTACCATCCACGAATGATGCTCGTGCTGCTGTTGTATTCCTATTGCATTGGCGTGTTTACATCGCGGAGTCTAGCTGGACTCATCCGAATGACGGTATCCAATGCAACTTTGAACCCATCAACGCAACTCCGAATTCCACAGAAATTCCACGTGTCGCCA
>QWQG01000131.1 GCA_003670925.1 Planctomycetota bacterium
AATTTGTATCTCGATGTTTACATGGATGTGGATGGAACAACATCGATCGATCCGGCTGCAGACATCGCGGCGTTCTTGCTGAGTCAAGGGCCAAAGGTTGATTTTACTGTCAGAGAAGTCGACAACGCGGAATTGGATAACCTCGTAACCCTGTATCTCCGGAAGGGGCGATTCAGTAAAGAAAAGGCCGAAGAAATTGTTCGCACCGGCGCTTTTGATATGAAACGAGCGGACGTCGTCGGTGATGACGCGGCATTGGCAACGGAGGATGGTTCTCCGATCATAGAGGCGACAGCATGGCGCAATCGAAAATTAGAATTTGTCGGCAGGAAAACGATTAGCCGATACGGATGTTACGCTTGTCACGACATGCCCGGCTTTGAAACAGCTCGCCCTATCGGCGTTGCTTTACAAGACTGGGGTCGCAAGGACACAAGTAAGCTCGGCTTCGAGCATGTTGAAGAGTTTTTGCATCATCATGGTGAACCTCAAGGGAGCAAGTTTTCATCAACGCTGGAGCGGGTTGCAGAGGCGACGAAAGCCATGTCCGCTGGGCAAGATAAAAACGGGGATATGACTTCAGATGAAGTCGACCGAGAAATGTCCGCCGCATTCTTTTTTGACAGCCTGCAACATCATGGGCGTGCAGGTTTCATCTGGCAAAAACTTCGTGGTCCGCGGACGTATGACTTTGAAAAGACGGAAACGAAAGGATACGACGAACGCCTGAGGATGCCGAAATTTCCGTTGAAGGAGGACGAAATTGAGGCCATCGCGACCTTCGTGTTGGGCCTGATTGCCGAACCGCCTGCTCCGGAATATGTCTACACACCTGATGATCGGGCAAAGAATCGCTTGGAAGGCGAATTCTTGCTGGCGAAGTACAACTGTACTGGATGCCACGTTGTAGGGTTGCCACAGATGACTTTTGCAGCCAATCTTGATGAGATCACGGCGACAGAAATGACCCCGGCTGACCATGCCAACGGTTTAGCGATGTTGCTGAAGCTTCGACCACCTCAACAGGCGCTGACGGGTGAAGTCCGTCCCTATGTCGTGGACGAAAAAAAACTCAGTCTGCCGCTTGCCAAGCTTCATGGATTTATCGCATCGAAGCCGGATCCTGAGGAGGACGATCCTGAATTGCGTGAGTACGGATTTGACGTATGGGAGACTGCAGATTTCGGCACAGGTGACGGAGCCAAGCGGCTTTTGCCTGGGCATCGCGTGACGTTTACCGAAAAAATGCTGGTTGATTATCAGGCTGGACGTGGGGGAGATTTTGCTGAATGGCTGGTTGAAGATCTGATGAAAACCAAGACTGGCGGAAATCGTGCGTTGGCGTGGCAGTCGTCGCCACCGCCGTTGTATCAGGAAGGTTTTAAGGTTCAGACACCTTGGCTGTATCAGTTCCTCTTGGAGCCAACAAAGCTGCGTTATACGACTGTGCTTCGGATGCCTAAGTTTAATCTGAGCGAAAAAGAAGCTCAGACTTTGGCAAACTATTTTGCAGCAGTAGATGGCGCTGCGTTTCCTTATCAGGAGCAGATGCCGAAAGATGCGGCGTACTTGGCCAAACAGGAAACAGACCTAGCGCATATCGGATTACTGAAGGACGGCGAGACATATCTGGGTGAATCATGGAAGTCGCTGAACGGCCCCCTGTGTGTAAAATGTCATTCACTGGGGGGTCGCAAGTTCAAGGTCTCCGATCCATTAAAAGACATTCAGGGGCCAAACCTGAACGTCGTGCAAAATCGTCTGCGAGCAGACTGGATCAAACTGTGGCTGTACAAGCCAACGTGGATCACTCCTTATACTTCGATGCCGCTGAACTTTCCAAAAAACAACCTGACGCAGTTCCCGGACTTGTTTGGCGGAGACCCGGACGTTCAGGTCATCGCAACGCGTGACGCCCTGCTGAACTACACCCGTTTGATGGAAGACATTGGCCCAACGACTTATGCACCTCCAGCCGCAACACCTGCGGACGGTGTAGTTCCGGTGGATGGTGGGCAGCCAAAAGTTGATGCAGTGCCGGCAGATGCAGCAGCGGCAATCGGTGGTGAGAGCGAGGAATTATTTCCCCCGACGGCAAAGGCAGAATTGTCGAGTAAGTCATCGTCAGTCGCTGCTGTGATCGGAGAGGGCAAGTAATGGCTATTTTTCTGAGTTCTGGACTGCAACTGCGTTTGAGTGGTCTGAATGCGATGAACAAGACAGTAAGCATGACGGTTATGTGCCTCCTCCTGGGATCCGCTGGATGCAGCGACGTACCGGATTTTGGCGGGGGTGCGAGTGTGGTTCCTGACGTGAGTTACGTGGTAGAAGACGCGACAGCTTCTGCATCGGACGCCCCAGCAGCATCGGCGGATTCATCAGGGACGAAACCAGGTACCTTCACTGGGAAAGTTGTGATGACAGGAGGGGGCACTGCCCAACCGCCACTGTTCAAGCAAGGCGCAGGGATAAAAGACCCAACGGTCTGTGCTGCGGTCGATGTACCGGATGAACGACTTGTGTTAGGTGAAGCCAATGCCGTGAAGGGTGTCTTTGTCTATCTCAACAAATCACCGAAGGGTGGCAAGGCTCTTGTGGCGCCGGCGGAACCATACAAATTTGACCAAAAGAACTGCAGGTTTTTTCCTCACTGTGACATCATACCGGTCGGGCAGGAAGTTCAAGTGTTGAACGATGACACGATTACGCACAACACGCACACGAATCCCTTGAAGAATCCTTCGGTCAACGCAGGTGTACCGCCGGGCGACCGCGAAGGCAAGTTGTCGTTCATCTACCGAAAGACCGAAGCTGTTCCGTTGTCAATCACGTGCGACTATCACACGTGGATGAAGGCCTATCAATTGCCCGTAGACCACCCTTACGCGGCAGTCACTGACGAAACCGGATCGTTCACGATCAAAGACCTGCCGGCAGGTAAACATTCTTTCGTCGTGTGGCACGAGGCTGCGAATGGTGGATTTGTTGAACGGAAATTTATGGTCGAAATTTTGAGCGGTGAAACGACCAAGATGCAGATTGATTATCCATCCGATCGTTTGAAACTCTAAGCGTTATCTGAATTCTGAAAATTTGATATTTCTGTTATTAAAGGTTTGGGAATGTCACTGACTCCCAGTCTAAAGCTACTGACTCTTGCAGGTTTATTGTCGCTTGTGACTGCAATCTCCGGTTGCACCGATTCTGCGTTTGAATCTTCTTTCGTCTACAGCCAAGGCACATTGTCTTTGATGCGGGAGGCGAGGGATGGGACAAAGGAAAATCTGGGTGTAAAGAGGCTGCTTGACGACCGCTTCGGCAACCCTCAGCATCTAAAGGCATGGGCGGAAATGCCGATTGATTTTGGGGGAGCATTGACCACGGTTGTGGAAATCAAGGAGTTACCTCGCGGTCGTAAAGTCATCAAGCTGACCGTTGAAGAAGGCCAGACACTGCCCGCCAAGGCTGCGAATTTGAAGTTTGTCACAGGTGGCTTTGCTGGAGCTGGATTGCATGTGGAAGAATGGAATTCAGAAACGGGTGAAGCAACTGTGACGGCATCAGAAAGCCTCACAATCTCGGCCAGCGATATCTGTGCGGTCGATGGCGGAACAGTGCTCACTGCCGGACGAATGCTTTACATGCGTCATTGCAGTCATTGCCACGGCACGTCGGGTGACGGAAACGGACCGACAGCACGCTACATGACGCCGAAGCCACGCGACTATCGAAACGGTGTCTTCAAATTCAAATCAACGAACGACATGTCTAAGGTTAGCCGCAACGACTTGTCGCGGATCGTGAAGTATGGCATCCCCGGAACATACATGCCATCGTTCCTATTGTTAAAGGATGAAGACCATCATGCCATCATCGAGTATGTGCGATTTCTGGCACTGCGTGGGGAATACGAACGAAAATTGGTTGCAGAATTGTCGAGTGATTTCTCGGAGAACGCTTATAAATCTCGAATAAATGCCAGCGAGAAAAAGGAAGACATCCAAAAAGAGCTCGTAGAATTTTTGGCAGTAGATCTGAAGGAGTCTGCCAAAACGTTAGGTGCTGATCTGGCTGAAATCTGGGCCGCGGCAGATACCGAAGAGGCAGCCATCGTGCCATCGGTGGCAAGAATTCCTGACACGCCGGAATCACGTCGTCGCGGCCGAGAGTTATTCCTCAGCAAGACCTTGAACTGCGCCGATTGCCACGGGATCGATGGTGCTGGAAATGGACCACAGACGATTGCATTCGAGAAAAACCCCCTGAAGGCAGATGAGCTGTACAACGAGCCTGGCCTGCACGACGATTGGGACAATCTGAATCAGCCGCGTAATCTCCAGCTCGGTATGTACCGTGGTGGGAGACGTCCAATCGATTTGTTCAGCCGGATCTATGGTGGGATCAAAGGCTCACGAATGCCCTCTTTTAAGACCACACCCCACGAAGATATATGGCACATCGTGAATTACGTACTGAGTATCCCGTTTGAAACAGATCCAGGTGCCACAGGGATTGCACCGAGCGTTGCTCCCGAATCGTTGGTTCCACCCGCAGCGGTGACCGTACCGGCGGCCAATTGATTTTTCGGAGCATTCGAGCGTACAGGCAACTTGCTTGTCAGGAGTATTGAATCGTGAAGAAGTTCTGGGCTCTATTTTTCTTTTTCTGGCCGACAGTGGCAATCATTGTCTGTGCGATTGCGCCTTCGCGTGGATGGTGGTTCCCCGGGGCCCCAATGTCCCGCACGGGGATTCAGATTGACGGGCTGTTTTACCTCATTCTGATCATTGTTACGATTACATTCGTGGGGACTCAGTACGTGCTAGGCTATGCGCTGTGGCGAGGCGCCACCAAAGATCCTCGTGAAAAAGCATTTTTCTCGCACGGCAGCCACAAGCTTGAGATCATCTGGACCATTGTGCCTTCTTTCATTTTAGTGTTCATTTCATTGTCGCAACTGGATGTGCTCGCAGAGATTCGCGTAATTTCGAAGTTCCCCGAAAAATCGACGAAGGTGGCCGAAGTCAAGGCTCGACAGTTTGAGTGGCGAATTCGGTACCCCAAACCGGGCACGGAACTCACGACTGAAGAAAATCCAGGGGATCTGTATTTCGTGAACGAATTACACGTGCCCACCGGTAAGCCGGTCATCGTTAATCTTCGCACACAAGATGTTCAGCACGCGTTCTTTTCGCCGCAACTGCGGGTCAAACAGGACGCGGTACCAGGGCTCGTGATTCCGATTTGGTTTGATGTGCTCGAAGTTGGAACGTACGACCTAGTCTGTGCTGAGTTGTGCGGATGGGGTCATTACAAGATGAAGGCTCGAATTGTGGCACAGTCCCAGAGTTCGGTGGATAAGTACTTGACGCAGTTGACAGCTGACCAGAATGCAGACGGCACGAAGTCTGAAGCCGCAAAGTCGGGCGAATAGAAAATTGAATTGAAGGGTGCGTGAAGCGGAGCCCAACGCACAAATTTGAAAAGTTCAAGCGAGTGGTGTGTGGATGTCGTTGCACATACCCTCCTCAAAGACATTTTGCAATTTAGTACTCAGGGTTTTGACATGGCAACTGTTTCTCCAGCACTCGACACTCATGGACACACGGATGATCATTCGCATGCACATCATGAGCAGAGTTTCATTGCCAAATACGTCTTTTCACTGGATCATAAAATCATCGGGATCCAGTTCCTGATGACGACGCTCATCATGTTAATGGTCGGCGGCGCACTCGCCCTTGCCGTGCGTTGGCAGTTGGCGTTCCCTTGGGAAAACATGCCTGTCGTCGGGCAATTGTTTGGCTTGTTTCGGAGCGAAGGCGGTCAGATCAGCCCCGAGTTCTACACGATGCTGTTCACGATGCATGCGTCGGTGATGATTTTCCTTGTGATCATTCCCATTCTAGCTGGGGCGTTCGGTAATTTCCTGATTCCCTTGCAAATCGGGACCGACGACATGGCGTTTCCGGCTCTCAACATGCTGAGCTACTGGTTTATGTGGCCGGCAATTGTCTGCTTCGGATGCAGTTTCTTTGTTGCGGGCGGTACCGCTGGGCCAGGAAACGGCTGGACGAGTTATCCACTTCTCAGCGACCTCCCGCAGGCAGCACCGGGTTCCGGTGCACCCCAGACATTTTGGCTCTTAGGCCTGACGCTCGTGGGGATCTCATCGATGATGGGATCCGTAAACTATCTCACCACAATCATCAACATGCGTGCTCCGGGAATGACACTGTTTCGAATGCCATTGACGATCTGGTCGATGTTCATTACGGCAATTTTGCAGGCATTTGCTTTGCCCGTCTTGACGGCTGCGGGTTTCATGTTGCTGTTCGACCGATTGAATTCAATTCTGCCGACTGATATTCATTCCGTATTCTTCATTCCTGCCAATATCATCGTCAACAACGCAGCCCCAACTGTTGGTGGTGGTCAGCCACTGTTGTGGCAGCATCTGTTCTGGTTCTATTCGCACCCTGCGGTGTACATCATGCTGCTGCCTGCGATGGGCATGGTGTCGGACATGCTGGCTTGCATGAGTCGCAAACCGGTATTCGGTTACAAACCGATGGTTTACTCAATGGCCGCCATCGCTGGATTAGGTTTTATTGTGTGGGGACATCACATGTTTACGAGCGGGATGAACCCCGCACTGGGGATGACATTCATGACGTCCACGATGATGATTGCCCTTCCATCTGCCATTAAAGTGTTTAATTGGATCGGAACAATCTGGGGTGGTGATCTCAAGTTCAACGCCGTCATGCTCAATTGTTCGGGCTTTGTGGCCATGTTCATTGTCGGGGGGTTGAGCGGGATTTTTATGGCAGCAGTGCCTGTGGATATCTACTTCCACGACACATACTTCATTGTGGCCCACTTCCATTACATCCTGTTTGGCACCACGCTATTCGGTGTCTTTGCCGCGATTCAGTTTTGGTTTCCGAAGATGTTTGGTCGTGAAATGAACGATACAGTGCAGAAGTGGCATTTTGCCCTATCATTCATCGGCTTCAATTGCACATTCTTCCCGATGCATCTCTTGGGGATTGCCGGCATGCCGCGGCGTTACGCAGATCCTTATCTGCATGGCTACTTGGAACACCTGTTGCCGATGAATCGTTTCATTACTGTTTCTGCGATCGTGATGGGGTTTGCTCAGTTTCTGCTCTTAGGCAACTTCTTCTATAGCATATTCCGTGGTAAGAAAGTTGGACGCAATCCGTGGAATGCAAATGGTCTGGAGTGGACGGCCCCATCGCCACCGGGTCACGGTAACTTTGATATTGCTCCGGTTGTCTATCGCGGACCTTATGAGTACTCATCACCCGAGGCGGAAGCCATCGGTCAGGACTATATTTTACAAACGGTGCCGCATGTCAAGGGCGTACCAAAGTTAGCGAAGCACTAGTCCGGCGGTTTGAAAAAGCCTGTGGCCTTGCGACTCAAAACCAGCGAGCGAAGGGATCTGGGAAGTCATGCGATTGCGAAGATGTATTGGCTCGCTTCGGGCTAGGGTGTGGTCTGGTCTGGATTCTTGAAAGTTTACTTGTGTCTGTTCAGCGTGAAAACGTTCACCCAGTTGTCAGAAAGCTTGCGACGGCGACCTGCCTTGTGGCATTGTTGCCGATCAGCATGGGCGCGCTTGTCACAACACTGAATGCGGGGATGGCGTTTGCCGACTGGCCCTCGTCTGATGGGCAGAACATGTTGCTTTACCCATGGTTCCGTGACTTTGCTGCGAATCCAGAAAAGTTCACGGAGCATGGCCATCGTTTGGCGGGAATGCTAATCGGATTCGTCAGCGTGTGCCTTGCTCTCACCAGCTATTGGGTTGACCGCACTTGGGTAAAATGGTTCACCACGGCGATTTTACTTTCAGTAATCGCTCAAGGCGTTTTAGGTGGGGCGCGTGTGTTACTGGATCGGCAACTTTTAGCGATGCTTCACAGTGTGACAGGGGCTGCGTTCTTCAGTTTGTGCGTCGTGTTTCGCCTCATGTGTTCTCCCAAATGGTCGGACTGGCGGCAAGAACGTGACGAACGCGTTGGGCCACTCATTGCTTCTTCAGTTGTGCTGACTCCGGTGATCATTCTGGCACAGTATGTTCTCGGTGGTGCGTTGCGTCATTTCCATACGATGCTGGATGAGCATCTTGCAGGAGCTGCAATCGTCACGCTGAGCGCTTCGCTGGCTGCATTCGGGCTGATCCGGTCACAGAACGGGCTGCTGCGAAGATCCGGTTTGATGATGATCTGCGCATTGTTGCTCCAAGTGATTTTGGGCGGTGGATCTTATCTGACCAAATTGGGCCTTCCTCAAATCGGTTATGTCGCAGTCGCTGGCTCACTGAGTCAAACGGTGATCTGTTCAATGCATACGGTCTTTGGGATGTTTCTGCTGTCCAGTTCTGTTGTTGCCGCCACCTCGATGGCGGTGCTTCACAAAGCAGGCCGGCTGGGAGGTTTGCAGCTTGAATTGTCAGCGGTTGGTGATCGGGGGACAGCCACATGAGTACGATTTCTCCGGTTGCTGATCGCCTGTCGCATGCGTTGGATTCAGCGAGAATTGGCGTGCTGGCCACATTGATGGCGCGCTTTGCTGATTACCGCCAGATGTCGCGTCCCCGCATCATGCTCATGTCAGCTGCGGCAGCGTTGTCTGGCTTTGTGTTAGCATCACCGATTGTCATATCTTGGCCCGTGGTATGCCTTGCGATTATTGGGATTTGCTGTCTGGTTGCGGCATCGAGCGCATTGAATCAGGTCATGGAAGCTGGAACAGATAAGCAGATGAATCGCACGTCTGACCGTCCGGTGGCGAGTGGTAGAATCTCGCGTGTCGAAGGCGCTGTGCTGGGAATTCTGGCCGCTACGATCGGGGCTTCTGTGCTGTGGGTGTTTGTGAATCATGCGACAAGTATCGCAGCGATTTTCACCATGCTAGCCTATGTCCTGCTTTACACGCCGTTGAAGCGGATCAGCACTCTGTGCACGACAGTCGGAGCTGTTCCCGGAGCGATGCCGCCCGTTTTGGGCTGGCTGGCGGCTGGTGGTGAATTTGGACAGGAAGCATTGGCCTTATTTGCTGTCTTCTTTGTCTGGCAGTTTCCGCACTTCTTGGCGATTGGATGGATCTACCGCGACGACTACGAACGAGCTGGTTTAAAAATGTTGCCGTCATTTAGTGATCACGGAGTTCGCACGGGCTGGATTGCCTTGTCTTATGCGTTAGCGTTTGTGCCTGTCAGTTGTCTGCCACGAG
Source organism: Planctomycetota bacterium (assembly GCA_003670925.1). Classification (GTDB taxonomy): domain Bacteria; phylum Planctomycetota; class Planctomycetia; order Planctomycetales; family Planctomycetaceae; genus SXXK01. Next base: position 9,268 of record QWQG01000131.1, read on the forward strand.
TTGCAGGACTTGCTGGGCCTGGATATGTCGCGGCTGCTCTAGTCTTATCGCTAGGATATCTTTGGTTGACCGTTCGATTCGTGGTAGACCGCACCAATGTGCGAGCTCGGCAATTGATGATTGGTTCGCTAATTTGCCTTCCGGTACTGCTCTTGTGTCTGGTTGTCGATTACCTCCGGTTAGTTTCGTAAGTCGCTCTCCCAAAAGGGGTCTGGCCCTTTGGAAGCACGAACATGATGTTGGTGTTTAATTTTGCCGGAGAGGGGTAGATCCCTCATTCGGAATTGTCTTTTTCGAATCCACTTGAGCGCTATGTCACACACTGCAAAACCAACTGCCCTGAAGATGGGGATTCCCATTCCGAATTCAAAACTCGGATTGTGGCTATTTCTGGGGACAGAAATTATGTTTTTCACGGCATTCATCGGGTCGTACATCGTCCTGCGACTTGGCTCGAAGGGCTGGCCAACGGATACTCATGACACGCATATCAATGTGTTCCTTGGCGGCTTGAACACCTTCGTACTGATCGTATCCAGTTACCTTGTGGTCGTTTCTCACGAAGCAATGGCTCAAAAGAATTTCTCCAAAGCCCGGATGTATTTGCTTGGGACGCTGATTCTAGCTTTTGTATTCCTTGGAATTAAGTCAATTGAGTACTACGGGAAAATATCCAACGACATTCTGCCAGGTCATATTGCAGAGACGTCATCACAGGCTATTAAGAAAGCCAGTCGCGAACTGGAAGTAGTGGTTCGCAAGCGCTTCGCGGCATACACCAGCAGCGGGGCGATCCCAACGGAACGCCCAAACGACATGGTCAATCTTGTTATTCAAATTGAAGCATTGCCCAAAGCTGCGACACGACCTGAAAATGTGAACGAAGAAACCTTTAAGGCGCTCCAAGTATCAGCGCCGGTTGATGTTGCACTTCACAGTCGATGGATGGATCTCCATCAGCACATCGTTGCCAACGTGTCACTTAAGAAACCCGCAACAGGTCCTGAATATGTCGCGGCGAGTGCGAAACTTGAACCCGGCGAGAAACTACCGGAACTCGAATATAGTGAAGTCACCGCGTTGCTGACAGAAATGAAGGCTGATAAAACGTACGGCACCTACGTGACCCACGGTGTTTTTGAGCCACATCCGGTTGTGTACGGAAATATTTTTGCGTCAATCTACTTCTTGATGACCGGCTTCCATGCGATCCACGTCATCGTAGGGATGATCCTGTTTGCCGTTGTGCTCAGGCAGGGAAGCAAGCTAGACGGGAAGTGGACGGATTTTGTCGAAAACAGTGGTCTTTATTGGCACTTTGTGGACCTTGTTTGGATCTTTCTGTTTCCGATGCTGTACATCATCTGAGCTAATTTCCGTTCATCGCAGAGTGTCCTACGCTCGGTTGCTTGTAGTTGATTTTTTGATTGGGTTCTTTGATGTCTCACGACGCTTACGACGGCCAAGTTGCTCACTCAGATGACCACGCGCACGATACGCATCACGTGAATTATTTGGCGATCTTTTTTGTGCTGTGTGCCTGCACCGCGTTGTCTGTGATTTTCGACGTTGTCCATTTGAGCAAGCCCATCACAATTGTATTAGTGATGTCAGTCGCCATCACCAAAGCACTTTGTGTCATGATGTTTTTCATGCATCTGAAGTTTGAAGGCAACTGGAAATTCGTGCTCCTCGCACCCACTACGATCTTGGCCATTGGGCTGCCGCTCGCCTTGTTCCCAGATATCGGTGCGTCGTACTACACGCCAACTGCGCCGCAGGTGACCAGTTGGGCTGAGGAAATCAGAAACGACAAAGATCGCCATGCAGAACATGCGGCGGCAACAGGCCACTTCGAAGCAGGCCAAGTCGAATAAGTTTGGCTACGCGTAGATCCCGGTGACTCACGCCATGGTTGGCTAAAGATGGCTGCCATGAATTTCCATTGCATCTGAGCTGCCAAGCTTCCTGTTTGCGGTCTTGTGATGGAACATCATCGACGATGACGTGCGAGGCAAAGATCTAGTGCTCGTTGAGTGTCGCGATGGGAAAATTGCTGCTATCATGCTGCTCGGCGACCGGAGAAATCTACGCATTTTGAACATTTGGGGAGAAACCATGCGATTTGAGCGACTGTGCATATTTCTGGCGGCATTGTGTGGAGCCACAGTGTCTGCAAATGCAGGCGAATGGGAATCCATTTTTGACGGTAAGACGCTGGAAAACTGGGATGGTGATCCCGAAGTTTGGAGCGTTAAGGACGGCGCGATTACCGCAACAACCTCGGACGATGAAGCAAAGAAGCTGAAGCGAAACACGTTTATCATCTGGCGTGGTGGTGAAGTTGATAATTTTGAACTGGAATTTGAATACAAGATCGTGAATGGTAATTCTGGTGTGCAGTATCGCAGCTTTGAACTACCAGATGCAAAATGGGGCATTGGTGGATATCAGGCTGACTTTGAAGCGGGAGATACCTACTCGGGAATTTTGTATGGCGAACAATATCGCGGGATTTTAGCCCAACGCGGTCAGGCGACCGAATTGACGCGTAAAGAGGGAAAATTTGAGGTTAAAGAGACTGCTAAAATTGGTGATACGACCGAGATTCAAAAGAAGATTAAGAAAGAAGATTGGAACCAATATCGGATTGTTGCCGACGGCTACCACTTTCAGCATTTCATTAACGACGTTCAGACAATAGATGTCACCGACAATGATGTTGCGGAACGTCGCGCCGCTGGCATCCTTGCCTTGCAGGCTCACGCTGGCCCGGCCATGACAGTGCAGTTCCGAAACCTTCGTTTGAAGCGGCTCCCGGCTCCTAAGAAAGTTGCCTTGATTGCAGGTAATCCGAGCCACGGCTATGGTGCTCACGAGCATCGTGCGGGCTGCATGCTGTTGGCGGAAGCTTTGAATACTTCGGGCTTGGGGATTGAAGCAAGCGTCTACACCGCGGGCTGGCCGAAAGACGAATCAGTGCTCGACGACGCCGACACGATTGTCATTTATTCGGACGGCGGCGGCGGCCATCCGTTTAATAGCAAGCTGGAACGCCTGCAGGCGCTTGAGAAACGTGGGATTGGCATGGTGTGTCTCCACTACGGTGTTGAGGTTCCCAAGGGCGCGTCTGGCAATGCGTTTCTGGACTGGACTGGCGGTTACTTTGAAGCTGACTGGTCTGTGAATCCTCACTGGACTGGCAACTTTACAAAATTCCCTGATCATTCGATTGCGAATGGGGTGAAACCATTTCGCGTCAACGATGAATGGTATTACCACATGCGTTTTGCTGAGGAAGACGCGGGCGTCATTCCAGTGCTAACAGACCTGCCACCGCGTTCAACACTAGTGAAAGAGGACGGCAGCCTTGCGCGGCCTGACGGACCACATAACAACAATCCAAATGTGCGTGCCGCTGTGCTTGAACGGAAAGAGATACAGACCGTAGCTTGGGCGCGTTCACGTAAGGATGCTGGTCGAGGATTCGGCTTCACCGGTGGGCACGATCACTGGAATTGGGGTAATCGTGATTTCAGAACTCTAGTGCTGAATGCGATTGCTTGGACAGCTCATGTCAACGTGCCGCAGGAAGGAGTTGCTTCACGCGATCTGACGGTCGCTGATCTGCAGGCCAATCAGGACTTTGAGGTTCCTAGCGATTTCAATCCAGCTCGAATTCAGGCTATGCTCGACGAATGGTCGACAGCGAGGAAGTAAGCTGGGAAATCGGATTTTGGAGTATGGCGGGACGAGCGGCATAAGCAGCGTCGTCCCCCATCCGTGATGCGTGTATTTTGCAATCGCAGTGCAGCAACGCAGGGATCGCATCAAGAATTCGGTGAGGTTTAATTCAAACGGAAGATTGTCAGGCCCGACCATCTGGCGGCGTGGCGGACAAGAAAAAACGCAGCTGGCTAGAGCCTGTGCTCTAGGAATCATTCAATTTTCGACGGCGCATCGTCGTCACTCATGAAGGTGGATTTTCGTGGCGAATTTTATTCAGCCAATTCTGCTCAACGGGCATTGGACTTCCAGCATCGGGACATCGGTCTTCCATGCCGTCAATCCGATAACGGAAGAGCAACTTCCCGGGAACTTCCCGGTAAGTCCGTGGGAAGAAATTGAAACGGCAATCAATGCCGCAGCCAAAGTATCACGTCAGATGCGTGGCTGGCCGGGAAGTCGTTTCGCGGATTTTCTTGAATGTTACGCAAAAGAAATCGAAGCCCGCGCTGAATTACTAATCGAGGCGGCTCATGCAGAAACTGGACTACCTGTCTCACCACGACTCAAGGACGGCGAGCTCCCGCGCACAACCAATCAACTGCGTCAGGCGGCAAAGGCAGCCCGGGCGGATACATGGCGTGCCCCGGTCATTGATCCGATTGCTGGCATTCGCGCGATGCTTGGCCCGATAGGGCCGGTCGTGGTTTTCGGGCCTAATAATTTCCCCTTTGCATTCAACGGGATTTCCGGAGGGGATTTTGCCGCAGCCATCGCCGCTGGTAATCCGGTGATTGCGAAAGGACACCCGTGTCATCCCGAAACCACGCGGATCTTTGGAGACGCCGCTCTGACTGCGATTCGTGAAACCGGGATGCCCGAAGCGCTGGTGCAACTGATTTATCGCACCAGCCATGCAGATGGGGCAAAGCTCGTCTCTGATCATCGCATCGGCGCATCAGGTTACACGGGCGCTCGGCATACCGGTTTGAAACTGAAAGCCGCCGCCGATGCCGCAGGCAAGCCGATGTATCTGGAATTGTCGAGTATCAATCCTGTCTTCATCATGAGCGGGGCGCTCAACGAACGCGCGGCCGGACTCGCAGATGAGTTTACTGGAAGCTGCCTCATGGGGACTGGGCAGTTCTGTACAAATCCCGGCCTCGTGGTTGTGCCATCCGGCGAAGCGGGGACTGCGTTCGTAACTGCCGTTGGCGAACGCTTTGCAAAGGCTCCTGTCGGCACGATGTTAGCTGAAGGAGTCCGCACAAGCTTCTCAGCGGGAATCCAGACCCTGATTGATGCCGGAGCAACTCTTGTGACGGGTGGCCTCCCGGGCGGTGGCAAAGGCATCTCTTTTCAAAACACATTATTGACAGTTCATGGACGCCAGTTTCTTGTCAACCCGCAAGTCTTTCAGACGGAAGCGTTCGGGAATGGATCACTCTTTGTCTTGGCCGATTCGGTAGCTCAAATGGCGGAGATAGCGGAGTCACTCGAAGGTAATCTTACCGGTGCAATTTACTCTTCGACCACCGGCAGCGATGATGCCGATTATGCGACGATTGAAAAGCCGCTGCGAACAAAGGTCGGCCGACTCCTTAATGACAAGATGCCGACAGGGGTTGCCGTAAGTGCGGCCATGAACCATGGCGGACCGTTCCCGGCGACCGGGCATCCTGGTTTCACAGCTGTCGGAATTCCAGCAGCAATCTCACGGTTCGGGATGCTGCAGAGTTACGATGCTGTGCGACCGCAACGATTACCGCCGGTGCTCCAGGATAAAAATCCGGGTGGCGTCTGGCGTCGGATTGATGGTGAATGGACACTGAAAGACCTTTGAAAATTCATATTTTGGGTGTATCTGCTCACTGTGCGGTTGATTTCTTCGCCACGGAGAGTCAGGACGCATCAGGTTGCGGGCCATGCCCGTGGTTAGGATTGTTCACAGCTCATGTCAGATTCAGATCTTCAGTCTCGTCTCGCTCCGGTCTTGGGGCGGATTCCAAGTGGCGTATTTATCCTTGTGGCAGGTAACGGCAGCGGCCAGCAAACAGGGTTACTGACCAGCTGGGTGCAACAGGCGTCATTTGCCCCGCCCCAAGTCACCCTCGCGGTCAATAAATCGAGATATCTAATCGACTGGCTTAAGGACGGATCACCCGTCACGTTGAACCAAGTTCCTAAGGGCGACAATTTGCTGTTTCGTCATTTCAGCAAAGGATTTGATCCCCATACAGACGCCTTTGATGGAATAGACTTAGTGTCCTCGAACAATGGGCTGGTGGCGTTGTCCGCTGCATTGTCGACGCTGGAAGGCACCGTGTGTGGGCAGATGGAAGCGGGTGACCATCGGAT
>QWQG01000164.1 GCA_003670925.1 Planctomycetota bacterium
ACCGCTGCCAAACGTGATGATGCCAGCGGTTGCATAACTCTGCCAAAGACCGCAAACTAATAAGCTCAAAAACCATGCCCTGAACCGAACACCATTGAAGATTCTCATCTGAAATTTCTCCCCCAAAAAAAACACGCGCGGCAGGAGAATGCCGACAACCATCTCGCAATCTACCCATCCCCCCCATCCCTTTAATGCAAGCCTACCGAGCCTGCTTTGGGTGAGTTTTTTCCACAGATGGGCTTTTATTGCCACGAGGGGGGGCGGAACATTCCAGATCTCGACGAACGCTTGCCACGCTTGCCGAGATAGAAATCGATCTTGGCCCGGAACTATCGAAACAGTTGCTGAAAGATCTGCCGTAGGGACTGGCGTATCGAAATTTGTGGGAACGGCCGTTGACCGTGGATGCCGTTCCAGCGCGAGGCGGTGGCCGGATCGTGATGCATGATTTCTCCTTACTACGCAGACGTCTTAGTGTTATCCGGTGTCGGGAGAGCGTATCATTGAGCTGCGAGACTCCGTGGCGAGAATTTCCGCCATGGAGTGTCGGGGCACATTGGGACACTTGAGAAATGACATTATTGAATACCAGCCACTCCGTTGTCATTTGGTTCGTGCTCATTTGCCTGTGTATTGCGTCGCACACATCGTTAGCGAGCGAGGCTGAACAACCGCAGCGCACGCGGCGGGTGCTCTACAACTTTGACGGTGACTCGTGTCTATCAACGAAGGCAGGCAGCAAGGGGCCGGTGGTGGTGCATGCGGATGATGTAAAGCGGCTGATTGAGGAAGTGGCGTACAACGGCAGCCTCGTCGATACAGTTCTGATTTGCATCAACGCGCAGGTGATGTACTATCCTACAAAAGTCGGCACCATGCGTGGCACATTGTCGATGCCTGACGAGCGGGCTAAATGGTCGCCGTCGGAGAAACAGCGATTCGAAAATCTCAGGGTATTCTTCGACAGCGGCGTTGATCCGTATGCGATCATGTTGGCCGAAACCAGACGGCGCGGGCGCGAGGCCTTGCTCACGTTTCGTATGAACGACGACCACGGCAACGATTTCCTGCGGACTCAGTTTCTGGCCGACCATCCGGACTGGCGCCTGGGAACTGAGCAGTATAAAGGTAGTGGAGCAATGGACTTCGGACGCGATGAAGTCCGCGAGTATACGTTCCGACTGATCAAGGAAGCCGTGCGACGCTATGACAGCGACGGTATTGAACTCGACTTCAACCGATTCCCGACGTTCTTTAAAGACGGCTCGATCGACGAGCGTGTGGGTAAGATGAATTCACTGGTCGAGCGAGTTCGCGGGATGCTGGATGAAGTCGGACTCGAACGTGGTCGTCGGCTGGTGCTCGCAGTGCGAGTGCCTTCGAACTACGGCCGCACTGCTCCAACCCCTGAAACCGCCCGCGAACTCGGCTGCGATGTACCAGCATGGGTGAAGTCTGGCTGGGTTGACTTCGTGACGGTCTCAGAATTTCTGTTGGAACGAGGTGACCTGCCGATCGACGCATGGAAGCAGGCTGTTACCAGCGTTCCGGTTTACGGCGGGATCGAATGCACGCGCGGTGGCGGAGCAAAGAATCTCACCGCCGATGAGTATCGGGCCGCGGCAACTCACCTGATCAAATCCGGTTCCGACGGCGTCTATCTCTTCAACTTTTTCACGTGTCGCGAGGAGGGGGTGAATGCCTACGAACCGCCTTTCGAAGTGCTACGGGATTTGGGTCCTCTGAAAGTCGGGCTGCGCAGGCAATTGTTTGTCGACGACTTCGTCGTAGCCGACAAACAGCACGTGACCCGCGAGTTGGGACAGGTGAGCAAGCTCAACGACGGCAAGCCAATTTTTACCGATGGCTGGTTCTACGGAACGGTGGTGCACGACGACGACAAATTCAAACTCTGGTTTCGCAAGCCGGGAACGAACGGATTTGGATATGCCGAGTCGCTGGATGGTCTGAACTTCCAGAAGAAAGCGGACTTGAGCGGAATCCACTTCGCAGGTGACTTCACTCTGGCAGTGGAAATCGACTCGAGCGAAACTGATCCGCAACACCGCTTCAAGGCGGGATATGACGCGCCAGGAATGGCAGCTGGGATTGCGCATTCGGCCGATGGCATTGCTTGGACGCCGTATCACGAAGGCCTGCCCGTCACCCATCGAGCGGCGGATACCTACAACCAGATTCTCTGGGATCCGGAAGCTCGAACTTATCGACTCTTCACACGAACCGATTTTGGCTCATTGGGTGGTTCGACCGAACTGCGCGGGACGCGGAGCATGATCAACCCGGCCCCGAAAACGAACTCGGAAAATTGGTCGCTTGTTCGCGAATGGATCTTCGACAAAGAGAGGCCGGGTGAAGCTCAGCGCCGGCAGATTTATGCCACGACCTGCTGGATCAGGCACGGTGTTTATTTCGCGTTGCTGTCGGTCTACGAATTCCCGGGTGACGTCAGCGAAGGCAAGGTCACCGATACCCACAGACGTCATGAGCGGGACGTGATGAACTACTACATCGCGACTAGTCGGGATGGTGATTCATGGGACATGCACTGGGTCTACGCTGGTCAGCCACTTGTGCCTCGCGGTCCGGACGGTGCTTTTGACAAAGACATTGTCATGCCTTCGTCAACAATTGTGACACACGGAGATCGGCACTGGATCTACTATGCCGGCGCGAATGAGCGGCATGGCAGTGAACAGGTCCGGTTTGATCGCACGCATGCCATTGGCGTGGCAACGCTGCGTCTCGACGGCTTTGTGAGCCTCGCCGCCGATGAGATTGAAGGCACTGTTGTGACTCGGCCGTTTAAGCTGGAGGGTGACAAACTCATGGTCAACGTCGATGCCCGGGACGGAACGGTATCAGTCGAAGTGCTCGACGAGGCGGGCCAGCCGCTGTCCGGTTTTTCCGCCGCAGAGATCGTGCCCGCCACAAGACTGGATGAACTCCGCTGGCAACCTTACTGGAAGAAACACACGGATCTGTCAACGATACGAGGCAAAATAGTGCAGCTAAAATTTCAACTGCGCGATGCAAAGCTGTACTCATTTCAGATTGGTGGCTGACGTGAGGACCCTCTCTACTCCGGGTCAGCGTGGATGAGATGTCTTGTTGTCGCCGAAATTGCAATACTCCAATCGAATGGCCTGAAGTTCTCTCACCGAGACACACTTTTATCTTCTTGATCGGAGGTTCCAATGCCCCTTCCTGATGCAGCGTTCGCGATCGCGATATTGGCCGTGGCGACGGCGGTCACAAAAATTGTTGGTCTTCTCCCGGAATTGTTCGTCAATTGTGCTGCAGAATTCGATCGGATGCTGCCAGAGTTTGGGGGATAGCGAACTGATAAAGGTTATCGCACGAGTTTGTCAAAATCCTACCAAAGATGTGGAAGCGGAGAGCGATCAAGCTCTGCGCGGGATTAAAACGGAGGTGGATGGTACGCACCTTTCATGGTCCTAGCGATCACCTGCAACATCGACAGTACTAACATTCTGGGATTATCTCCAGCAATCCGAGCCTCGGTGCTGCGGTCGCGGCAAGGTCCGACAGCGCGATGGCCGATTCCACTGCCAATCTTTCGAAGCTTAAGGAAGAGGAAAACAAGAACGAGGAACTTCTGAAACAATTTATGGAATCTCAGGAAGAACTCGACCGTTTGAATTCGGGGGTCCTTCCTTTCGGGTGGTCGTACTTCCCGTTTGGTCCGAGTTCCCCGAAGCCATGGAGTCGCACTAGCCCGGGTTTCCAGACAGATCCATGTTCGAAGGCATGGCAGATTTGGGGCGGGCGGGCGATCGACGCCTGCAATGTCTGCAGATAGAATGCTAAAGGTGCCGCACCATATCTCGCAAGGCCTCACTTGAAGAGTGAGAAGTGGAGTTCGCTATGAATCTTCTGGCCCGTCGTAATTTTCTCGCCTCGACGTTGTCAGGCAGTGTGGTGGCTTTGACTTCGTTCGCGCGTGCGGAGGATGCAGCGGCGGAGCCGATCATCGACATTCACCAGCACACTAACTATCGGGAGCGGACTAGTGCACAGTTGATCGCACACCAGCAGGCGATGGGAGTCACACAGACGATTTTGCTACCGGCGGGAAGTCCGGTGAGCCGTGCATCCACTGCTGATGGGAAGCACAATGGCCTCGGTGGCGTCGGAGCTGGCGGCAATGAGACCGCTCTGACGATGGCTCGACAGTATCCGAAAGAGTTCTATTTCGGAGCGAACGAAGTGACCGATCTGCCGGATGCCCGTGTTGAGATTGCCAGATACCTCGATCTCGGCGCGGTGATTATCGGTGAGCAGAAGTTTGGCGTGGAGTGTGACTCGGCAGAAAGTCAGATCCTCTACGCTTTGGCAGCTGAATACGGCGTGCCGATCCTCATGCACTTTCAGCACGAGACCTACAATCTGGGTTTCGAGCGATTGCACACGATGCTTGCGAAATATCCGCAGACCACTTTCATCGGTCACGCGCAGACCTTCTGGGCCAATATCGACAAGAACCATGCCGATCAGAAAGTGCTCTATCCCAAAGGCAGAGTGACGGCGGGCGGGTTGACGGATCGCTATCTGGCCGACTATCCGAACATGTTCGCCGACATGTCGGCCGGCTCGGGCCTGAATGCGCTGACCCGCGACGAAGACCACGCCCGCGGGTTTCTCGATCGCCATCAGGCCAAGATCCTTTACGGCAGCGACTGCGATGATCGCGTCGGATCGGGTGTCGCCTGCTCGGGATCGCAAACACTCGCTGCGATCCGGAAGTTTGCTCCCAACAAGGCCGCCGAACGGAAGATCTTGTTCGAGAACGCAAAGACCGTCTTCATGGGGCGATTGTAGCCAGATGTTGGCGGCCATATTTGGGGGTGGTACAGCGTGTTTGGGAGAAGCGGTAACTATTTCATCCATTGTGTCGCCGTTTTTATGAGGAACGACGAGCATTCATGGATATTTAGAGTGAGAGCTTGAAGAATGGTTTTCTGACAAAACCTAAGGATGTCTCTACGATGACACGTCATTTCATGGTGAGCTTGGTCTTGGGGCTTGCGTTTGTGATTCCACAATCCGCGGCGTTGGCCCAAAGATTGCCGGCCTTGTTTCCCACCCATCGCGACCTTGTTTACGGGGCAGCCGGGGGCGAAAAACAGAGGATGGACATTTATTATCCAGACATGCTGAAACCCGCCACCCTGCGTCCGGTGATACTTTTGGTACATGGTGGCGCTTGGCGGGAGGGCAACAAAAGCGACATGGCGCTTGCCGCTGCTCTTTTTACAAAAGCTGATTTCGTCGCGATCAGTATCGGTTATCGCTTGTTCCATCCCGAAAAGAGAAAACAAAACATCTATCCTGCGGCGTACGATGACGTCCAGCGCGCCGTCCGTTTTCTGCGTGTCAACTCGGCCACGTACGCAATTGATCCTCAACGGATCGGTGCCATGGGCTTTTCCGCTGGGGGGCATCTCGTGGCTCTGCTAGGAACCACTGATACCCGTGACAACAGCGATCCCTTGCTGGCCAAAGTTTCCAGCCGAGTCAACGCAGTGGTGAGCGTAAGTGGCCCCACCGATCTCACGACCGATTATGCGAATCTGCGGCTAGGGAAGGTAACCGTCCAAGAATTAATAGATGATTTTATCGGACGAAATTTGAGCCCAAAAGCTTTACTAGCCCAGAAAAAGAAAGCTTCGCCCCTCTTTCATGTGGACGGAAAAACGGTGCCACACTTGTTCTTTCATGGGGACAACGACATGGTTGTCCCCGTGGAAAATTCGAGGAAAATGGCAGCCGCGTTGAAGGCCCAAAAAATCTCGGCGGAAATCGTAGAATTTCCAGGTGAAGGGCATGCGTTCAAATTGGAAATGATCCCGCAACTCGCCGAAAAATCTAGCGTTTTTTTTAGCAAACATCTCAAGCCCTAGGCCTGCACAGCAAAGCCTCCCCCGAACCCGGATCAGCCATTTTGCTCTGGAGCACGTGGGCTTTGGGAGTGAGACGATTGACTTCGCTTGAGGATGCAAAGTGCAGAATCAACCCGTGCTTGAAACTCAGTCGCAGATCACAACAAGGGCGGTGATGTTGTCGCGTGAGCCGCCTTCAAGAGCGGCATTGACGAGGATTTCCGAGAGCTTCTGCGGATCATGATGTGCCGTCATCAGTTCGGCGATCTGGCTATCTTCTAGACCGTCTGTCAGCCCGTCACTACACAGGAGGAATCGGTCACCTGATTTCGGAGTGACTTCGGTTGCGATCCCTCCAGTCGCACCATCGCGGCTCCCAAGGTATTTATACAGCACATTGCGATAGCGATGCGTTTTTGCTTCTTCTGCTGAAATTGTGCCAGCATCCATGAGAGCCTGAGTCAGCGAGTGATCAACTGTTAATTGCTTAAACTTGCTGCTGCGCAATTCATACGCACGACTGTCGCCAACTCCGATAAAATAAAATCGTTCGCCGACGCGTACCAGGATGACCACGGTTGTCCCCATGTTCCGCATGCCTAGATCCAATTCGCTCAACGCTATAATCTCTGAATTGGCGTGCGCGATGGATTTCTCCAGCGCCTCGTTCACGGCTGTGGGATTCGCATTTTGGAAATCGAGCAGCTTGTCGAGCGAACGTGGGATGAGTTCGATCGCGAGCGCACTTGCGCGCTCCCCCGCACTCTGGCCACCCATGCCGTCGGCAACGATGGCATAACGCTGCCTGGCATCGACGACACAACTGTCTTCGTTGTTTTCCCGATAGTTACCGGTGATACTGACGTGACCGATTCGAAACGCAACCATTGACATTTCCAGCATTCATGAGGGAGAGCGACGACGCGCTTTGTGGCAGATCGTTGCTAGATTGATCTAACCGCGATGAGCGGCACTTTCGTCACCAGATTCTCGCCGTCTGGAGCAGATTGTTTCGGGATCTGGCAGCAAACGCAACAGTGGAAGGCATTTCCTTATTTCCTAGCGACAACGCAGGCTTGGGGTTTTCATTTTCACAATGCCGTTCCGTGGCAAATGGATTCAAAAACATTTGTCAGGCCCAGCGTCGTGGCCGAAATTAGCAGTTCGCCCGCTTCGAATCCCGCCGATGCACCCAGCATCCGCCCTTGGCCTTCGACTAATCGAAATACACGATCTTTCTCTGGCGGAAACTGCGTTTGATAAGCTCGAATGGAGGCCAGCTTGATGGAAAGTGTGGCAGAAATATCCGACACAAATGCACCGCCTCCCGCCGGATGATTGAGAGTCTGCAGTCCCAATGGATACCAAATTTGCCGTTGGATGCGATGAACCGCAAGGCCGTCGAATGCGTCATCCCATTTGGACAGCCGCGAATAGAAGACAGCAGCGTCGGTGATCTGCATGGCCTGCCAGTGATCGGGCGACGCCATCGGAGTTCGATCGGCAATCCCCAGAACCAAACGCGGCCGATAACGACGAAACACTTTTGCGAGTTCGACACGGGCTTCAAAGTTGTCGAAAAGTCGGCGGTTAGGGAGGGCGAGGGTCTCGCGGACTTGGATTCCCAGAATGCGGGCGGCAGCCTGAGCTTCTTGAAGTCGGACTTCTGGACCGGGGCTGAGCGGTGTCGGCTCGCCATCAGTCAGGTCCACAATGCCAACGCGAAATCCCTGCTGCACCATTCTGGCCAAGGTTCCGCCACAGCCAATCTCAACATCATCCGGATGAGCACCGACCGCGATCACATCCAGAGGTTCCGGGAGCGATGGAGTTTTAGGATTCATTAAACAGAGCCTTCGTGATACATCACGGCACTTGATCAGCGCGGGGCCTTCAGGGGATCCCATTTCGCCAGACCGGGATTATTTGGAACGACAAACAGTTCGACGCGTCGATTGCGTTGGCGGGCGGTTTCTGTGCCGGCTGCCTCCAGTGGATGAAATTCACTGTAGCCCATCGCGGCGACGCGTTCGGCATCAACCCCCTGTTTCTGCAGTTGCAGAATCACGGCGTCGGCTCGGTCGGTCGACAGATGCCAGTTTGTGGGATGTTTCGCAGCTGTCTCGGGACGAACGATGTTCTGATCATCGGTATGGCCAACAACCAGAATCCGCATACCACTGGCCGCACCAGTAGTGGTATTCGACGCAAACTCTTTCAGAATTGGCCCGGACTCAGCACGCATCGCGTCGCTCCCGAGATCAAACAGAATGTCACTATGGAACTTGTGCAGCCCTGTGGCGGGGTCGTATTCAAATCCAGCCGCTTCGAGTGCAGAATCTGCACTGCCACCGACCAACACGGTATCGTCTGACAATGCGTTGGCGTAGCGGTCTGTGAGCTGATTGCGTTCGGCCATCAGATTGTTGAGTCGTTCGTCGGCTGTCGCGACCTGCGCGAGCAGCGCCTGACGTTCCTGATCCGTCCCGGCCATCATCTGATTGGCTTCGTCATAGGCGGCCAGCAACCGCTGGTTTTCCGCATACAGTTCCCGAGCCTGCATTTGGGCGTTCACAAGATCGCTGTTACCGTGCCTTGGAAAGCAGCAACAGCCACCAGACATCGGCAACGCAACCAGCATGCTGAGAAAGATCGATCGCACAGGAAACCTGCTCATAATTATCATCCCTGACAAACTTGTCTGCTGAATTCACGAGTTTTGACAGCCAGTGTTCAGGCAATCCTGATCGATGGCCACTTCACAGTGTGATTCAGGCGGACAGTCCTCTTGTCTTTCTTCAGACCCAGAAACTGACGGCACTAGACGATGGCGTGAAACTGTCTTGCAGCGGAAATCGGTCTCACGACAGTCAGTTGTTCAGACAGATTACCACTGACGGAAACGCAGAGTGAAGTGAAGCTTTGAGTCTTTTTGGGGAGAATCGTGATGAAGCGAGTTGGCTCACATTTCTTTTTGACTGTTTCGTGCAGTTCCTGCCGAACGTGAATCCACATCGGACATTCTGTGCAGCAGGGCAAATGCCGTTATTCGGCAATTTTTGCCGGTGACAGGAACTCAGACGTAAAACATTCCTCCGGCTTCACGCTGCCCGGTTTAATGTCTTCGACTTCTTCGATCTGACGCACCAGTGTTTGCCAGCGTTCCAATGTCATGCTGCAGAACGGTTCGTGGGCAGCAACTTTACAGAGCGGGGCCATGGCGGATGCCCCGAAGTCCAGAGCTGAAGGGCTCATGTTCTTGCTCATCGCGTAGATCGCCGCATTGCCAGCACTGGGGTCAGCAAGATACTTTTCCCAGCCAGCAACGCTTGCAGAAACGATCGATCTCACGAGTTTTGGCTGCTCACGAATTGTTTTTTCTGTCGTCACGAGCACACTTGCGTAGGGATTGAATCCGATGTCAGACACCATCATCGCCTGCGGGTCACTCCCCTGCTCTTTCGCGGTGAATGGCTCGCTGAAGATATAAGCCTGCTGGGCAAATTCTTTTTTCAGCAGGAACTCTCCCACACTGCCGCTGAAAGGAATCAACCGCACATTTTTTAAGGGCAACTTCTTCTTCATCCACAATGCAAAGGGGCGAGTTTCGCTGATCGCCAGTTCGATGTCAGCCAGATCTTCCAGAGTTTTGAAGCCTGAGGCCTGATGCACCATGATACACCGCGGCGAATCCTGGAGCGGTGCCAGCAACGCGACAATCGGATATCCGGCCGCCCGAGCCTTCACGACGCTGTCAGCATCGGCAACGGCAAACAGAATCCGTTCTGCTACCAGCTCGCTAATCACCAGTTGCGGCGCACCGGGGCCGCCGGGAACGAGTTCCACATCCAGTTTTTCGGCGTCGTAAAGTCCGAGCGTCTCGGCCGCAATAAACCCACCGTGTTCCACTTCTGGATACCAGTTTAGAGCCAGCTTGACTCTCATTATACCGTCCACCGTTGGCTTCACGTCCGCCTGTTGCACACAACCACCACAAATTACGGCGACAAGAATCAGAGCAGGCAGGCGATGGAAAATGATCATGCGTGAATCCGAAGACAGAGTTGCAACGTGTAAGACCTTGGATTGTGAGCTGTCAGCGATTCAGGTGCAAGCATCTGCAACTTTTGGAGGAGGCCCATCCAACACGGCCACAGTGCGCGTAACCGTTAGGCCAACCATCGAAATGCCCATGCGCACGCGAATTGCGCAAGCCGATACCGCTTGATTCCGGCCACGGGCCCCACCGTATGGGCGGCGGAAATATTTCAAAATTTCCGACGTGTACAGCAAAATTCTCGGAAAGATCGGTTCAAGGAGACGGAGACTTACGTCGGAGTTCATCGTCCGAGGCATTGAAGCAGCGGCCTTCAGTGATTACTGAACTTGCGTCCACAGTCAAACGTTTCCAGACACTGGATCAGAAAACATGAGCCATGGCCATGTGCGGCTGGTGATCGCAGACATGTGTTGATCTGTCAGGCTCCGCAGTCCCAAGAGGCGTGGTTCAAATTCCTGCGACACTTCGACTTTGATTGTATCCGTGATTCGCTGGATTTCACGGCCGATGTCATGGGCCGACTCACCGGTTTGCCGCGCCGACATCATCTGATTCACGGCTGTTTCCTTTTCATGCAGCAAGGCCGTCAGTCGCGCCTCTAACTCGGCGGGAAAGGCATTCGTCCCCAGAAAACGCTGGGGGTTATACTGCATCTCCCGGAGTTGTGACTCGACGTGCTGTAACTGCATCAGTTGCTGCCGCTCATCGGCAAACAGAAACCGTGAGGCACTTGCCACGACGAATGGCGAGGGTTCCACCGCCCACCAGTTTCGGATCAAGGCATCCGTGCATGGATCGTATTGTCCGCCGCCTGTCCCATGGACAAAAAGATCACTGAATAACAATCGCAACATGGCCGTAATTAATGCTCCCCGCGGCACCAGTTGTTGACCGGAAAACAACAGCGAAGTGAGTGCTTCGGCCTCGTTTCCCGGTTGCAGTGTCAGCAGCCGTTCACAATTAGATTCCAGCGTTAGGCCTTCGGGTGTGCGGCGAAGCTGCAGCACATGTCTGGTCCCTGCCGCATGATCGACGACCCAAAACGGAAGCTCGCACCAGTCAACTTCAAGCTGCAGATTCGGAAACGGATTGGCTGCGTTTCGAATCCGATGCGCGCTGCGAAATGCTGTCAGAGTCTGGTTGTAGCATTGCGAGAATTCAAACGGTCGCTGCATGATCGATGCTGCGAAGCGAATAAATTCAGGAAAGCTGCAGACGGCGGACAGCGGCAGTTCCAAGAGCTTACTACCAATGTCGGCATTCCAACGCGTGATCAGATTGGCTTCCATTGCCGAGAAACCGGCTGGCAATAATTTAGCAAGTGCGCTGTACTGGCTGGCGACTGCCTGAAATGCTGTCGCTGCAGATTCTTTGCCGGATGCCCGGAGTTCGTTTTCAATTGCCGACAATTCCGAGGATAGGACATCGGGGGCCTTCAATCGACTCCCAGAAAAAAGTCCGGGGTGGCTTGCGAGAGTTGTGGACTTAGCAACGAATTGCGGCACACTGGGGTGGAAGGGTATCTGCAAACTCCGCGGCGACGCATCGCCTGTCGGATACGAGAATATTCCGGCATCGCCGGCATCGGTATCGATCACAACCGCGACCGCAATCAGGCCGTGCTGTGCCGCAAATGCTTCAGTCGTCTGATACTTGAAGGTTAACCCGGAATGGAATATCACCGGTTGATGTCCGGTCATGACAATCGGCGTTGTTGACGGATCACCAGTCAGGAGCGGGCGATCGCCAGACATCAGTCCCGCCCGGCGGGCAATATCGGACAGGCGGAGCACAAACTTCTCTGCCGAATGCACCAGTCGTTTTCGCGCCTGCTGCCGCAGTTCTCCGAGGGCGAGGTGCGACATCTCCGAAAGGCCAGTGGGCCACATTGAGCGGGGTGGTTCCAAGATTACGGATTCAAAGGTCAACGGGCTATCCGATTGTTAGGAAGATTTTTAGGAGGTGCAAACACTTCGCGCGCATGATTGAGGGACGCATGGCAAAGGGCGAGGATGATTCTCGCCGTTCCGTTGTCTGCATACTTTTCGAGGAGCTGAATGACACGCACACTTGATCTGGATAATCTACGGTCTGACTGACCATCACAGAAGTCTGAGCCCCAAAGGCGGCCATAACTTCGCGGACGACCGTCAACAGTGAGAACCCGGACACTAGATTCAGTGGAGATGCAACCTTGGTTCAATCCCGCGAGGAAATCCTGCAGAAAATTCACAAGAAGATCGCCGCAGGCTTGCCGATTATTGGGGGTGGTGCCGGAACTGGCATCAGCGCAAAGTGTGAAGAAGCCGGCGGTATCGATCTGATCGTGATCTACAACTCCGGTCGTTTTCGCATGGCTGGCCGTGGATCGATGTCGGGCCTGATGCCCTACGGAAATGCGAATCAGATTGTTCGCGAAATGGCGAATGAAGTATTGACAGCCGTCACCCACACACCCGTGCTGGCCGGTGTGTGTGGCACAGACCCGTTCATGCTTCGCGATCATTTTTTGCGCGAACTCAAGGACATTGGGTTTGCCGGCATTCAAAATTTTCCGACAGTCGGCCTCATTGATGGGATGTTCCGTGCGAATCTGGAAGAAACAGGAATGGGGTTTCAGCACGAGATTGATCTGATTGCTGCCGCGCATCAACTGGACTTGCTCACAACACCGTACGCTTTTGATCCGGAACAGTCCGCCGCGTTGACGCAGGCTGGAGCCGACATTATCGTGGCTCACATGGGATTGACCACGAGCGGCACGATCGGAGCAACTACAGCATTGACTCTGGAAGAGTCTGTTGCAAAGGTTTCGGAGATCACGGCTGCCGCTAGGTCTGTGCGCAAAGATGTTATCGTCTTGTGCCATGGCGGACCGATCGCCCTGCCCGACGATGCACAGTTCATGCTGGATCGTGTGCCGGAGATTAATGGGTTCTATGGAGCCAGTTCGATGGAACGTCTTCCCACAGAAATCTCGATCACGGCACAAGTTCGTAACTTCACGGCCATCCGGCGCAAATGAAAGACAATTCATCTCATGGAAATTCATCGCCGCCTACCTGAACGTCGTCCTTACCCCGCACCGCGGAAAAATGTGTTGCTGCTCAGTTGTATGGATCTCAGATTGATCGACGATATTTGCGAATTCATGGAGGGCGACAATTTGGCGAACCGCTACGATCAACTTGTATTCGCAGGAGCTGCGCTGGGCGTGATGCAGCCGCGACATGCCGCCTGGCGAGACGTCTTCTTTCAGCACCTTGACGTCGCCGTACAACTGCATGAAATCCGCGATGTGTACATTATGGAACATCGAAATTGCGGAGCCTACACGCATTTTTTGGGGCCGGAATTTGAATACTCGGATTCTCCCAAAGGCCAGATGACGGAAGAGGAAGAACACCGCAAATATGCCCAGAGCCTGCGCGACGCCATCATCCAGCACTGCGCCGAGCGGCGTGACAGCGGAGGCGACCCAGAACTTTGGAGCATTAATGTCCGCTGCTTCCTGATGGATCTCCGCGGGTCCGTCAAAATGTTGATTCCCGAAGGCGAAAACTACGACTTCTGATGACGCCGTCGTGGTAGAAATTGCAATTTCTGTCTCAAAAAGAGTAACAGAATTGTGTGATTTTTATGCATTCAGGCGGCGGGTCTTGTAGTTTTGGCACGAAGAACGAACCTAGCCATTTCCGACTGTGTCGCTATAACACCAATGAAAATAGCGATTTACAAGAAATTATGGACGCGTGCCAAGAATTGGCGCGACAGTTGCGATTGAGAAAGACATCAGTTCGACAACAATCAGGTTTCAAACCTGTCTCAAAAAGGGAGCGAGTACCATGCGAATCCAAATGACCCCAAAGACTGTTAGACGACTCCTATCTGCTGATGGATACCTAGATTTGGGTATGCCTGAACGAGCGATCGAAGAACTTGAAAAAATCGCTGATGCGGGTCCCTTGGAAGGCCCCACAAAGCTCATGTATGGGATTGCACTCAAGCAGATTGGCAATTTTTCAAACGCAATCACACAGCTGGAAAAAGCAGCTCGCCTCATGCCCAAACCGATCAATCGCTTCGCATGGCGGGAACTCGTGGATGCTTACCGCGCCGTCGGCAGTCTGAAATTGGCCGAAATGGCGGAGAAACTCGGTGGTTCCGATGAATTTCAGTTGAAAATCGCACTGCCATTTGCGGACATGATATTGGATGTTCCCTCGTACCCAAAAACCGCCTAGTATCGCTATGCTGCGCAGATCTTGAATTGAGGTACTCCTTTCTGGGCTCCGTCGATCGATTCGGCGGGGCTTTTTTTTGTTAGAAACGGTTAACGGTCTTTCCGTGATTGAAGGAAAACCGATACTCTTTGCAGCTAGTGACAATCTGCCAGCCATTTCGTGCTGCGCGCCAGACAGGATGTTTTTGGCGATGGAGATTGTGGCTTGAGAATGGAGTCGATCGGGTCATGGCACGATTCTGGATAGTGGTTATTTTAATCTGCTCAATCGCCACCTTGACCGGCATTACGGGATGTCGCAACCGCCAGAAGGCGCATGTGCTGAGTCAGAGCGACAAGGACATGGTTGGTAGTCACACGGCCGGTGCCGAAACATGGAAGCCGCTGATCGATGAAGCGGTTTGCCGGCTGTTGGCCAAATCCAGCAGCACCGTGCATCAGGCGTCTCACACCACGATTAACGGCGAGGGTGGAGTTGCGCGGTCCGTCTGTTTTGTGGGGGTCGAAAACCGCAGCAGCGAAGAAATTGGTGACTTTAAGGAACAAATCTACGAACACATTGATTCGCAAATTTCACAAGATCCACAATTCAAGATGATCAGTCGGCGATACGTTGAAGCTGCGATGTCGGAGTGTCGCTGTCGTCCTGAGACTTTGGTCCTTCCCGCTAAACAGCGTGAGTTGCAACTGGCCCTTGAACGCTCGGAACAACCCTTTGACTATTTGCTATTTGCCAGCATCACGTCCGGCACGACACCCAGCAACGGCGACTATCAGCGCGACTATGGTTTAACGCTGGAGTTGCTTGATATTCATACGGGTGACTCCCAGAAAGATTCCGCGACGCTGCGAAAAGGCTATCACAAGGGAATCTTTGGCAAGCTGAAGCACTATCACGATTAAGGCATTTCATTCAGGGCCGTTCGGATCAGATGACGCACCCTCACCCCCATTCTTTGCCATTGCTTTGGTGGCTCAGGCGTTCTGCCC
>QWQG01000226.1 GCA_003670925.1 Planctomycetota bacterium
AGTGGCGGGGGCCGGATTTGAACCGACGACCTCGAGGTTATGAGCCTCGCGAGCTACCAGGCTGCTCCACCCCGCGACAGTGAATTCCCCAATCGATCCAGTCTTCTGGCATTTCAACCCGGCCCTTTGCCCAAGCGTTGAAACCTAAATTCGTCGATCGGCTTTGCTGATGTTATCGGCGAGCGAGACGATTGCCAGCGACTCATTCCGGCAATTTCTCAGGTTCTAACGAATCATCTTTAATTGAGAGTTGGACAGCGTGTTTTTCCTAAGATTGGTCATCAACTTTCTGTCGCCCGACCCGCGCGACCAGTGCTTTCGCCGGCAATCGATTCTCGCATTTTTGTATCTGCTTGAACATTTTTGAGTTCGTAAAAATCCAGTAGCCCGAGTCGATTACTGGCAAACGCTTCAGCGACGGCCTTGGGCACCTCAGCTTCGGCAAGCACCACTGCCGCTTTATTTTCCTGAATTTTGGCGACCATTTCCTGCTCACGGGCTCTTGCTGCGGCGCGCCGCTGTTCGGCCTTTGCCTGTGCCACACGCATATCTGCTTCAGCTTGGTCCGCCAGCAAACGAGCACCTATATTTTCGCCAACATCGATGTCCGCAATATCGATTGAAACAATCTCATATGCCGTCTGAGCTTCAAGGCCCTGCTGAAGAACCGTTTTGGAAATCGAATCCGGATTCTCAAGTACGAGTTTGTACGACGCAGTCGAACCAATCGCCTGTACGATGCCTTGTCCCACACGGGCGATTACGGTCTCTTCGGTCGCTCCGCCGATCAATTGTTGAATGTTGGTTCGCACGGTGACGCGAGCACTGGTCCGGAGTTCCACGCCGTCGGCTGCGACGGCAGACAAAGTCCCTTGGGTGCGTTTCGGATCCGGACAGTCAATGACTTTTGGGTACACGCTCGTCTTTACGGCTTCAAGAATATCGCGGCCGGCGAGGTCAATTGCTTGAGCGGTGTTCCAGTCGAGTGGAATGTCGGCTTTTTCGGCCGCGATTAGGGCGCGGATCACGTTAGGCACATTGCCTCCGGCCAAATAATGCGCTTCGAGAGCCCGTGTAGAGATGGGATACTTCTTGGTGAGACCAGCTTGTACGGTCATAATCTTGCTCCGCACAATCACCTCAGAATTGACACGTCGAAACCGCATCGTAACAAGATCCAGTAAACCAATTCCCGCATGCGTCATTTTGCATTGCAGCCACAAGCTGGCAAACTGTGCAAAGACAGCCAAAAAGATGGTCGAAGCCAGCAATAAGAAAACTAGAATAAACCACTGAATGGGATCACTCATCTGTGCCAGTAGAATGTGTTGCATGGAAATCTTTCGAATAACGGATACTGGCGGATACCTTGAACGTCTGGCAAAGCGAAACGGAGAAACGTCAAAGTTGGATCAATCAAGTTGCTGAGTTTTGGATCTAATCGTCGGGAATCACGAAGTCAAGCTGGTTGCTGTTTTTGTTTTCATCGGGCGGCACCGAAGTCTGATGGCTGATTTGAGCATTGTTCGAAGTTGCAGCCTGATCCAGTTCTTCAGAGTCGACAACAGGCAGATATTGCAGGGGGCCTTGTCGTGTCGTCTTATCATCATCCCTGATCCACGGACGGACCACAATGCGGTTAGCGCGCGTGGCCACGACCATCACGGGGGTTTGAGATTCGATGAGCATGCCGAGGCTTTCAGCATGATATCGTTCGGAATTGATTAATACCATGCCCCCCGGCGTCAACAATGTTTGAGCCAAACCTTGTTGACCGATCAATTGATCGAGCGGATTAGAAATCTTTTGTTCAGCGGGTGGCGGGCGAAGAATGAGCCGATTACCAAGCGACGTCTTCTGAAGCAGGGTAACGGCGGCGATGAGTGACCCTGGAATGCCGGCTGTCAAGAGAACGACATATGTCCAAAAAAAGGCGGGATTGACGCCCCACCACGCTTTGCAGGCGCTCCAGAACGATACGATCAGCGAAAGCACGGCGATCACTAAAATCATTCCGAAGCTGGGAATAAAAAATTCAAGACCCAGCAGAAACAATCCCAGCACCAATAACATCGTCGCCAAGACCCCGGCGTCCGGCATAGTTTCACTCACAATTGTTGAAGGTTGAATTGCCTCTGTCCGTCGCTAAAGATGCTTCCCTTCCCCGGACATTGTCAGTAATCTTATACCAATCCTGCCAACCTGCGAGCAACAGCGGACCGGTCTCTTAAATCACGCCGATTCTTCAACCAAAATCCTCCCTCCCCAAAAAGCGGCTAAATAGGATCCACTCATGACAGCATTTTTAACAACGCGCCGCACCATGCTGCAAGGTCTTGGTGTGACGATGGCGCTCCCGTGGATGGAATCGTTGCGGGTCTGGGGACAGGAGGCGGGGACGACCGCCGCAACCGGAGAAGCACCGATTCGCATGGCAGTGTTATTCTCTGGCAACGGGTTCCACAAGGATCACTGGTGGGCTAAGGGTGCTGGCAAGGACATGGAACTCGGTAAGGTGCTCGAACCTCTGAGTGACTTTCGCGAAAAAATGTTGTTTGTTAAGGGGCTTTACAACGAAGAAGCTTTAAAGGGTAACATCCACAGCTCGCAGACTGGCAACATTCTGAGCGGTGCTCCCCTCGAGGCCGGCGGCGGTATTCGCAGTGGAACTAGCATCGATCAATTGTTGGCCCAAAGTTACGGTCAAACGACGAAGGTACCAAGCCTTGTTTTGGGTTGCGAAAAAGCCAATCCGTCGGTGCACAAAAATTATTCGATGCTGTACAGCAGTCATATCTCATGGAGTTCACCGACGACCCCGACGCCGCTGGAAGTTTATCCGGCACTGGCATTTGACCGGCTATTCCGAGATGAAGCCAGCAAAGGCGATAGGAGCGTGCTGGATGCCATCCTTGAAGATGCCAACGACCTGCGACGGAATATCAGTCTGAGCGATCAACAGAAACTCGATGAATATCTAGCATCAGTCCGTGAGGTCGAACAACGTATTTCCAACGCCGGGCAGCGCGGCGAATTGCAGGGCTGGAAACCGACGATCGACAAGCCCAATATCCCGCGACCCGACGACGGCATTCCGCAGGACATTGCTGAACACATGCGGCTGATGAGCGACATTCTGGTGCTAGCCTTTCAGACGGATTCGACACGCCTATGTACGCTCAAACTTAACAACGACCATTCGTCACTGCGGTTCCCAAATCTCAACGTGGACTACATGATTCATCATCTGTTATCGCATCAGGAATCGGACGACTGGCTGAAAGTAAATCGTTTTTTCATTGAGCAACTTGCTTACATTGCGGGCAAACTCGATGCGATTCAGGAAGGTGAACGGACGGCTCTGGACAATTCGATGCTGATGTACTGCAGTAGCATGCACACTGGAGGCCATGACGCGACCAAACTGCCGGTTGTGATTCTTGGCAAAGGTGGCGGCAAACTGGAAACCGGACGCGTCCTAGACTATCTCGACAAACCCAACCGCAAAATGTGCAGCCTGTACCTGTCGTTGATGGATAAGTTCGGCCTGAAGTTGGATAAGTTTGGGGACTCCAACGAACGCCTGATGGAAATTTGATCCTCAGGTTTTCTTTCGGCGGCGGCAAGCACTTGCGTGAACGGTCCCCGAGGCGGCCCGGTCGCTTGGCGTAAATACTCCGCAGTTATCATCCACGCGTGTAATTGACACCATTGAGATTCGGGGATTTTAAGCTGCATGGTCAGCCAAGAGTAAGAGGCTTTGCGGAACAAGAACAAGCCAATCGTCAGCAATTCGCTGATCGCTGAGCGTAAAGTGCAATGGTTGATGCGATCCCTTCGTGTGCGCCGTAGTTAATTGGATCACGCACAATCGTTTAAAGCCAAGTCGTACATACACGACGGCGTTCGCTAGTTCTCGGCGTGGAAAAATGTCCGGTCTGGTTCACAATGTTCAGGCTACAAATGGTCGAGTCCCTCGGCCTGATTCTTGAGCGTTGTGATGATTTCGTCCGTGCTGCTTGGATCCACAGCGCGGCAGGATTCGGTGAGAATGGCCGCCAGTTCGGCAAGGTCGCGGCGCCATTCAGCAGGGTCAAGGCCAGGTGGTTCCAGTTGCGAAAATTCCCCGCACAGCAGAATCATCCGCAGGCAATGGCGAAACATAATGCCTTCCTGTTTCGTGAGTTCACGAGCGCGGACATAACGATTGAAGTTGGCACCAAAACGCAACAAGTCTCCAATACACCAGACGCTACGAACATAGACATCTGAAATTCCGGGGTACTCGCTGTGAAAGAGCATTCGCATGCGGTCACCTAATGGCAACGGATAAATGCGCCGGCGATTCACTTCGTCATAGTAACCCGTGATGTCCTGTTGCGTCACAATCCCGCGGGATAACAGTAATGGATTGAGATAGTCGGTCGAGAGCGTCCCATCCGGCATCATCTCGGGGGATGGCACCCGCACTTGACTTGCCACCGAAGAAGGCAGATCCAAGGCACTTTCCAATAGTTGCAGGCGTTCTTCGTAGTTAGCTCGTTGCATCTGCTCGGCAAGGAACACACCGTAGATGGCATTGATACTGCGAAACGGCAGCATTAATGACATCTGTGCGGTTGCTATCGCCAACCGCGGTGAATACTCCGACAGTAGCAGTTCTTCAGCAGTGGGAGGTTTTGGTTCGCGTTTCGATTGTTTTGCTGCGTGCCCCGTCGTTGCGCTACCGTCCTTGCGTGCTTCCTGAATCATCTGCCCGAGCAGACCCACGCGTTGTGGTTCAGTGGGAGTCTCAATGGCGACTGCGACTTGACCTGGCACATCACCACCTGACTCACTGGCAGTCGGATCAGTTGCCTCAGACGGCACGGCATCATCGCTCGCGATGTCATCTCCAAAATCCTCTGGTGCTGCGGTCGTATCGAAGTGGAGCACTTCACCGGGAGCATTGGCGGCCGCGTCTTCCTCCAGCATCGGTGCGAGATGTGACGACACCCAACGGCTATCGCGTACGGAAACCGCCGCAGTGGTAAATGCGGAGAGGATTTCGTGCGACACGTCGCCGGCGCGGACAGAATGAAAGACCGGGCCTGCAGTCATTGTTCCCGTCATCACGGCAGCAGAGGATTGAGGCGGCGGCGGATCAAGCGAAATAAAACCACCGGCTTCCAGTGTAATTAGCATGCGGACCAGCTGTTTTTCGGCATCGTCTTTTTCGGCTGAATCGAGGAGTCGACGACGAACAGCGTCCTGGAGCGTCATCACCATTCCTGATTTTCGAATGAAATACGCAAGCAATCGCCACGGAAACCGCCCGCGACTCGCTAGCCTCGCTGCCGGAGCTTCACGCAACGTCTGAAACTGCCGCTCGGTCCAAGATTGCTGGCCGTCACGTCGTCGAGGCATCTTTTTCTTGAGATTCTTTTTCGCGCGAAGAAGCATCGGATCCTTCGTGTCTTCTGGGATTTCATCATACTTCTGCTGCCAGCGAAACATGCGAACATCGTCTTCGTGCGCGACCGCAAACACATATCCCCTCGTATCAAATTGGGGCCGGCCAGCCCGCCCAAACATCTGATGGGCGGAGCTTGGTTCGATCAGCTTCATCGCCCGTGGCGGTCCCTTTAAGAGTGAGGTCATGACAACGGATCTTGCTGGAAGATTAATACCTGCGGCCAGCGTTTCTGTGCAAACGCAGATACTCAGGAGTTTCTTCTGAAACAGTTTCTCAATGACGCGACGGTACTTTGGCAACAAACCCGCGTGATGAATACCCACGCCACGCATGAGAAACTGTTTCAGCTTTCCCCCTGCTCCAATCGACCAATCGACCTGCTCAATTTCTGCCGCCAAGAGTTTCTGCTGTCCGTCGGCCAGTAGCCGTTTTCCTTTGAGTTGCTCAGCCACACTCCAACATTCATTGCGGTTGAAGCAGAACACGAGTGCCGGCGTATATCGGGCCTCATCATTGCCATCTGCCATGATCTCCAATTGGTCCGCAAGGAACTCATCAGCAATCCAGCGAAAGTCGAGTGGCACGCGACGTTCGTCACTCTGGAGCAGACGAAGTTTTCGCGAATGCTGCCGCGCCAGCCAGACAACAAAGTCAACCGCATTCCCCACCGTCGCACTTATCAGCAGGAGTTTCGTATGTTTTGGAAGAAGTCCCAGCGACAGCTCCCACACAATTCCGCGTTCCGGGTCATTGAAGCTGTGAAACTCGTCCATGACGACGGCCGATACGTCGTCGAATGAGACTTCTTCAGGCGATAGCAATCGATTGAGTAAAATCTCCGCCACGACAACCAAAATTCTCGCATCCGGATTCTCGCGTCGATTGCCGGTCACGAGGCCGATGTCCGAGGAAGAAAATCCCCAGCGAACGGCTGACTCCTGCAACTCACGAAATTTCTGCTCGGTCAAAGCAATAAGGGGTGTCGTATAATACGCACGACGCCCTGTCAGCAAGGCTTCATAGAGTGCAGTTTCCGCAATCAATGTCTTACCCGTTCCGGTCGGCGCGCAGACAAGAATTCCATCTTCAGAATCAAACCACGTCAGAATTGCGTTCTCCTGAAATGGATACGGAGGCCACGGTAACTGGTCGAGATAGCGGAGTGCAATTTCGTCGGAAGACGGGAAGACTGTGTTGGAATCCATTCTTATCCAATGATTCTATCGGAACATGATGACGCAACATGACGCAGCCAATTGCATGGCCACCTGAGGTGCAGTGTAGCCGGCTTGCACGTGAAATATAGTTTCAGCCCCGCACTGAATTTGGTGCGCAGCCCCGGCTCGCGACACTTGCCAAAATAAGTGTCATGTCAAAAACGATCTGAATATCTCGCGGCGGTGGGCCTGAGCCCTAAGAATTCTAAATGCTTCCCAATATTTGAATTGCTGTGGGTCACGAATCCATCTGCGTCTCAAACCAAATCGAAAGCGGATTGAATGACGGGGCTGAGAGCCGTCGAAGATGTCCTCGATCGGACCATTTTTAGCGCAAGCTAAGGAGTAAGGCCTTTGTAGGTCCAAAGGAAGCAAACCCGCGTTGAGCAAAGTGTCCACGGTCGGGGTGAAAAACTTCTGGATCAAATACGTGTGACGATGGTGATTCGGACAGTGATTGATATGCTCATCGCGGCCTAGGCAGAGATTCGGAATTCACAATCTTGTAAAGGCGGCACTATGATTGCGTACTACCAAGACGACAACTGCACCATTTATAACGCCAGTTGCGAGACTATTTTGACATCCTTAGACCGGTTCGATCTCCTCCTGACGGAACCGCCAAAATATCCTCCCGGACTTACTGACGACAACAAACTCCGCATGGTCGCAGGATTGAAGATTGCGACACAATCGACCCGGATCGGGCGCTTGCCTGAAGCAGGACTTCAGCTGGCAATTGAACTTTGTGACAATGCTATTGTCTGGCAACCAGATCGATACAAACTTGCCAAGGGGAAGACCTTATCCTGGGTTTGTAAAGGTCACATTGCCACTGCATGGCACAACATTGTCGCTCCACGAATGATGTGCTGGGGACCGATTCCAAAGCTTGAACGGGTGCGTCTGTACAAGCAATGTATTCACGTCACACCAAAGGCCGACACAATTTTAGACCCGTTCATGGACACGGGAGATGTTCTCATTGCCGCGATTAGACTTCACCGAAAGTTCGTCGGGATCGAGATTGACAAACAACGATGTGACCATGCGATTAACCGAATTTTTGAGCTGAAAAATCCCGGATCGTAAAACAAATTTTTGACAAACAGGAAAATGGGCTCACACGATAAGTTGAAGCACTCGACCGAAAATCGCGGGCTTGCTTGCATTAAGCTTTGAGTTGCAATTTCTGGATCTGCATCGGCGGATTGAGTGGACCACTTTCACCACGATTTTTGCTTCAATGAAATTCGTCGGATCGTTGCGGTCTATGTCGTCTACATCCGCTCCAAGGGTTTCCATCGGGTTCAGGATTGTGTTGCAAAGTGTTGCAAAAATCTCTGTCATGCCGGATCCGCAGCAACGACCGTCGATCGATCCTCCGTCATTTTCTCGACGATCGGCACGCCGATCGACTGCATCACGTCCATCTTTTGCTGGCCGCGAAAATCCCACGTCTTTAAATAGTGCTCATAGGCTGGATGATTTTCCGCCTGCTCCGACAACAGATCACGCGTCATCTCTGTTAATGTGAGTTCTTCCTGCAGCGTAAGTTTCCCCAAGAGCACGCGACTTCTGAGAAATACGAAGTACGTGTCCAAGACATCGCAGCGGCAGTAGTCGTTGATACGATCGACGTGGCCGGCATGATACAAATCCTGCACCTGCGAGCCGTCAATTCCCGCCTTTCCTGGTTTGTCGATGAGGTTTGCGAGCAAATTCAATCCGCCGTGCATGCGAAATGAGCCAAAGTTGGTCAGCAGATCCTGTAGATCCAAATGTGCATCGTGGTTGTAGCGATTGCGAGACTGCTCGAACGCGCGGGAATCAACGTTGAACCATGCGGGGATACTGAGTCCGAATCGAAACGCCGAAACTTCCATGACGGGCATATCGTATCCACGACCGTTGAATGTGACCAAAGTAGGCCGCTGATAGTGTTGCCATCCCTGCCAAAATCGGCGGACGATTTCCTGTGGACGGAATGCAGGGCTGTCCAGCACGGTCAGTTCCAACAGGCGATAATCGGCCGCGACTTTCGCGATCGCAACGGAAACTGGCAGGACGAATGTGAGTGGTAGGACATCCTTACCGGTCTCGTCCAACAACTGCTGACGGTAACGATTTACAGCTTCGCGGGGCGTCAGGACTTGTTCTGGGAAACGAATCTTTTGGATCAGATCACCATCACCCACTGTTTCAATATCAAAGATTAGGAATTTGACGTCGCTCATCACTCGCTCCCACTTTTCATTTGCGATTGTAAATCTTTGGGCACGCCGCTCGCATTTCATCCGGCTCTGCGTTCAAATTGTCGAACTGCGTTTCAAAACCGAATGTGTGCTAGGACTATAATCACTCTGCCATGTCTGAATCTGAACAACAGAATACCAGCGATCGTTCCCCGGTTGCACCCACTGCGCTCGAAGAACAGGCAATTCGTGGATTAACGACTGCCTACCAGCGAATGCGACAAGAGATTAGCAAGGTCATTATTGGGCAAGACGAAGTCGTCGACCAATTGTTAATTGCGATGTTTTGTCGTGGTCACTGTCTGCTGGTCGGCGTTCCAGGTCTGGCCAAGACGCTTTTGTGCAGCACGATTGCCGGCATTCTACAACTTTCATTTCGCCGCATTCAGTTTACGCCTGATTTGATGCCCTCCGACATCACGGGCACCGACGTCCTGCAGGATGATCCGGAAACTGGCCGTCGGGTGTTTCAGTTCATTCAGGGGCCGCTCTTTACCAACGTTCTGTTAGCTGATGAGATCAACCGTACGCCTCCGAAGACCCAAGCAGCTCTGCTGGAAGCCATGCAGGAAAGGCACTGCACCGTCGGTTCGCATACTTACGATCTGCCGGATCCGTTTTTCACCTTGGCAACTCAGAACCCAATTGAGCAGGAAGGCACGTATCCGCTTCCGGAAGCGCAACTTGACCGATTCATGTTTAACATCATGGTCAAGTATCCGACAGCTGCTGAGGAACTGCGAATCTTAAAACAGACAACCGGGACCGAAAAACCGGAAGTTACTCCGATCCTCACGGGCCGCCAGATTCAGGCCCTGCAAGAAGTTGTGCGGCGTGTTCCCTGCGCGGAGTACATTTTCGTGTATGCGCGCGACCTTGTTCGCGCGACGCGGCCCGGGGAGAGCGAAGCCCCGCCGTTTGTGAGGGAACTGATTACTTGGGGCGCGGGTCCTCGTGCGGGGCAATATTTGATTCTCGGCGCGCGAGCCTACGCCTTGCTTCAGGGGCGTTTTCATGTGACGACGGAAGATGTTAAAGCCGTAGCCAAACCCGTCCTGCGACATCGCATTATGACGACCTTCGCCGCCGCTAGTCAGGGCATTACACCGGACGTTGTGGTGGAACGTTTATTAAAGTTTGTACCTGTCGAGCTGCACGAGCGCGCCAAGAAACGCGTTCAGGCCGGCCGTGAATAGCGAGCCTGAAGTGGCCCCCAGCGAGCGGCACTCAGAATTTCCTCGTAATCTTAAAAATGTCCGATAAATACAATTTTCCGTGCTGCCGTTCATCTCGCACCGGGGATCGGTAGATTTTCGCGAACTCAGCAAGATATTGCCGCAGGGCGACGGCATGCAGCTAGTCGTCGTTGCCTGTGGGTGTAACTTATTGGCAGTTGGGTGCAGATTGGCAGTTGGGTGCAGAAACCTTCACTCGCTAGCGACCGGCGCTAACGTCAATCCTGTCGCCCGCATGCGGAGCATGAAAATGACCATCCCGGCAAGAATTAAGCCACAACACACCAGAAAGATCTTTTCGGGATGCTGTCCGAACGCCGGACGAATGATGGGATAGATAATTGCGGCCAGCGTCAGGAACATAAATGAGATCGCACTGGCGGTGCCCAGAAATCGACCTCGTTCCCCGGCAGGGGAGCGATGCTGCAACAGCGATTGCAGCGGGATGATATAAAATCCCGAAGAAAATCCAGCCCCCAAGATCAAAAGTGAGTGAGAACTGAGCACGATTCGCAACGCGGGCGACCAACCCTGCGGCAGGTTCGGAATTGTCGGCGGGACTGTGCCTAGGAGAAAAAAGAATAGGCTAAGTCCGGCAGCGCCGATCGGAATCAGGATTGGCCGAATGGCATGACCGGAGACGAATCCTGCGACAGCACTCCCTAACCCAATCGCGATCCCAAGGATCCCTAGTAGAAGACTGACTTCCGCCCGAGAAACGTTCCACGCCTGAAGTACAATGGTGTATTCTGGGAGGATGAGCAGGGCGAGGCCTGCCAGAAAATAAAAATAACCGTCGGCCAAGGCGATCAACAGCAATGGTGACTCAGCCATCTTTCGAATGGCTGACGAATACATGGTCAACGGATTCCGGTGGTAACGGACTGCCGGATTTCCAGGCGGAAGTTTCGTCATGAAAGCTACAGAGATCACACCTGCAACCGCGACCAGCAGAATCGCAATGCCAGGCAACAAAAGATTTGGCTCGGCGGGATTTGAGGGCAGCGGGCTATAGGCATCGGAGATTGATCCCGCGGCCAACGTTCCCACAATCACGGCCACATTAGTCATCATGTTGATAATTCCATTGGCTCTGCTGAGGCTGCGGGGCGCGACAAGCTCCGGGATCATGCCGTACTTGGCTGGCCCGAAAATTGCGCTTTGACTGGACAATGCGAGAAGTGAGATCATGGTCAGCCAGAGATTGCCGATCCAGAATCCATACATTGCCACGAGTCCGATCGGAATCTCGGCTATTTTCATCAGCACGGCGACGTCGCGTTTGCTGTACCGGTCGGCATATTCACCGGCGATACCTGACAGGAAAATAAAAGGTAGGCTCAAGCAAAGACTAACCATGCCCTGACCGCCTGCCCCCAAACGCCCAGCCCAAGAACCGTCGATCACCATATAAACCAAAATGCCCTTCAAAATATTATCATTCACGGCACCCAAAAACTGGGTGATCACGAGAGCCAAAAATCCGCGGACGGACTGGTACGACTTCCCATGGGATGCAGACGATCCGAGTGCCTGAACCTCGGCGACACGAAATTGCGTGCTCTGCTTATCTTCCGTCATTTTTAGTTCCTACTGTTACGTTGAGAAAGTCGATTCACCTGAGATTCAAGGCTGACACTGGAATGTCTGAGTGCGATGTACTGAATTATTCCGACTAGACTAAGTGCTAACAATCGTGGAATGGCGATGAGTGGGTCGGCGCTCTGGCGCACAGCAAAGACACTGTAAGCCCAGACGAAGCTATAGCAGAGCATCGTCAGCACCGTGACGTAGCCCACCAGCAGTGGACGACACCGCAGAACGGATGCCGCGACGAGGAGAAAATATGCTGAATTCATGCCGCTCGCAGCACCCCCACCAGCCATCACGACACACGTCAACAGCACTGCTTCTCCCGTAGTCCATGCGTACAGCGTCCAAGCAGCGCCCTGCGTGCGTCGCAGCCAAGACTGCCAGAACCATGCGTTTATGATCGCCACCGGCACCACGACCGCCACGATCGTGTTAAACTTATGCGAATCAGGACGCAGCCCGGCGTAGTTCGCAACAAGATGGTAGACGCTGAACACACCAAGTACGCTCAGTGTTGCGGCGAATCCGGGACGATGACGTGCCGAGCTTAGTAATCGCTGAAGCAGTCCGCGTGGTTTTGCCTGAATGGCTGTACCTTCAAGGTAACGCTGCAGATCGTCGGCAAACGCCCCTGCATGCTGATAACGGAGTTTCGCATCAGTCTCGAGAGATTTAATGCAGAGCGTGTTCAGTTCTTTGGGAATCCGGTGATCCCGTTCGCGAGGTGCAATCACATCATGTTCGCGAATCAGTTCGATCGTGCGCGCTACGTCTCCACCCTCTGCCTGAATGGGCGGACGTCCCGTCAGAATTCGGTAGAGGATCGCTCCGAGTCCATAGACATCCGCTGCTGGGGAAACCGTGCCAGATTTTCCCAATGCCTGTTCAGGTGCCATATACCCAGGCGTGCCCATGATGTCACCCGCGGTTGTCAGCCCGGAATCTAACTTCAGGTCCCTCGCGACTCCAAAATCAGTGACCCAGGGCTGCCCTGTCGTTCGATCGATCAGGATGTTCGAAGGTTTTAGATCTCTGTGGACGATGCCCTGCTCATGCGCTTCAGCAATCGCTTGGCTGACTATCAGAAGTTTACCAATCACGGCCGTAGTTGCGATTTCGTTTTGTGTAAGAAGTTCGTCGAGCGTGGCTCCGTTGATGAACTTCATTGTGATAAAGGGCTCGCCATGAATCTCCCCCACTTCATAGATCGGGACAATGGCTGGATGGCATAGACTTGATGCGGCATTAGCCTCATTGAGAAACCGCTGCACTTCATTAGGGGACGAGAATGTTCCCATCCGCAGCATCTTGATCGCAACGATTCTTTCCGGGCGTTTCTGCTGCGCGCGGTAGACGACGCCCATTCCGCCGCGGGCAATCTCTTCGATGATTTCGTAGTTTGGAATGCAGGGTAGTGGCCGCAGGCCGCTGTGTTGTGTCTCAAGAGCGGCCGCAAAGATCGACACCGCTGCAGCGGATTCTTGATCCACATCGTCGTTACCTTCGCACCGAATATCTGCCCGGAGAGCCGCCATGACGTTTTCGGCGATTCGTGGAGTAATGTCCTTCTGCCGCATCACCCAAGAGATTCGTTCATCCTGTGGCA
This sequence comes from Planctomycetota bacterium, assembly GCA_003670925.1. Taxonomy (GTDB): domain Bacteria; phylum Planctomycetota; class Planctomycetia; order Planctomycetales; family Planctomycetaceae; genus SXXK01. The sequence goes on from QWQG01000226.1 coordinate 13,362, forward strand.
ACTGCACGGCAGCATGGAACAAAACTTCCACCTGCGAGTAAGCCGTCGCGGCATCACGCCCCTTGCCGGGGTGGTCATCTTGGCTACTAGGAGTCATGGCCCGTCCGGTTCAGGGGCCAGTTGAGATGCCAGCCAAGCGCGCGCAAAACGCCAATCCTGTTTTACTGTGGCTTGAGACACGTTCATGACCTGCGATGTTTCCTTTACGCCCAATCCTCCAAAGCATCGCAATTCAAAAACGCGAGCATGTCGTGGATTCAGTTCTGCCAGCCGTTCCATTAAATCATCGAGAGCAATGACATCCACTGGATCAGCAGAAACGGCGGGCAGCATGGTGTCTGCGAATGTTACATGCACTGCATGTCCCTGCCGCTTTGAGGCCAACTTCCGCCGGGCGTGATCGACGAGAACGCGCCGCATCATCTTGGCTGCGATAGCGCAGAAATGGGCGCGTCCCTGCCAGTTCACTTGAGTCTGATCGGCTAGTCGCAGAAAAGCTTCGTTCACTAAGGCTGTCGGCTGGAGCGTATGATCGGACCTTTCGTGCTTGAGAGCATTGGCGGCGATAGCCCTCAATTCGTCATAAACGACTGGCAACAATGCGTCAACAGCATCGCGATTTCCCTGGGAAACGCTGAGGATGAGATTCGTTGTTTCTTGCGACATCGGCACCCCACTATCTCGCCAGCCAAAGGCGGGAGAATAGCAGGGTTCCGAGTGTCAGTCGAGACTGGCTAGCGCCACGTGAAGACGCGGAAGATTCCTTCCCGCTGCTGAATACGAGATGGAAGTGTGAGCAGTCGATCGCGGAAGAATGCAAGTAACAATCCGGAACCAAAGAGGATTCCCCCACCAATTGCGATCGTCAAGGCGATCGCATCCAGACGCTCCCATGGGACAAATATTATTAATGTCAGAAAGTAAATCATCGTCATCCCGCTCCCAACAATCGCGGTTGACTTTAGTTGAAACAGAATGCCAGTCGCCAGCAACGCGACACTGACAAACAAAAATCCAAATTCGTTGATGACGATGAAGTGGTTCCCATTCCGGTCAATCAAGGTGGCGATCGCCAGTGGAACACTCACAAGAATTGAACCGAACAAAAGACTCATGCTGACTACATCTGATTGCTGGTCCTGTTCGCGATACCAACCGACATGCCCGACACAAAGGAGGATGAGACCCGTGATCACGGAAAATAGTTCGACCTGCTGCCATGGGCTAAGTTCTATCATTTGATGCACTGCCAACAGCGTCACACAAGCTTGGGCGATCGTGGTTACGGTGTACCATCGCCGACCATCAGGATGCCGGGTGATAAGGGTGGCAAGTGCACTCATTATCAGCATTGTGAAGCTAAATCCGGCAGGCCCCCATTGGATCGATGCTTCACCGCTATCAGGACCAGAGATGTTGCGATTGAACTCGCTAAGCCCCAAGAATATCGACGAGAGAAACGCGAGGCTCAGCACAGCGTTGGCCGACTGAAACAGGGCTTCTACAAAGGGCGCAGCCGCTGTCTGCTCCAGCAGTGACAGACGGTAGGCGATTAACATCAGGAGGCCGGTCGCCCCGAATGCGAGGATATAACCGTGGTCCCCCAATTCATAATGGGTCAATAACTGCCAGAACGCAGCACAGGTCATCAGACTGGAAAGATACACGCACAACGGCTGACGTCTAAACCATGTCGCCAGTCCGTAGAACACCGCTGCTTCGGCAAAGAATAATGCCAATGGCAGGTGTAGCGGTTG
>QWQG01000025.1 GCA_003670925.1 Planctomycetota bacterium
ATTCGAAGTGGACCTTGACAGTTGTTCCGGCTGCAAAGCTTGCGTCACGGCCTGCCACACGCTGAACGGTCTGGACGACGAGGAAACATGGCGCGATGTGGGATTGCTGGTGGGAGGCACGACCGCTAACCCACTTATGCAGCATGTCACGACCGCTTGCCACCACTGCATCGAACCTGCGTGTCTGAGCGCCTGCCCGGTTGATGCGTATGTCAAAGACCCGATTACGGGAATTGTCAAACATCTGGATGATCAGTGTTTCGGTTGCCAATACTGCACGCTGGCATGTCCCTACGACGTGCCCAAATATAACGCCCGGAAAGGTATCGTCCGCAAATGTGACATGTGCTCAAATCGCCTTGCCGTGGGAGAAGCGCCTGCCTGTGTTCAGGTGTGTCCTCACCATGCGATTGCGATTCGAATTGTGGATACAGCGCAGGTGCTGGAGGATAACGAAACAGGACAATTTCTCCCTGGCGCTCCTGATCCGCATTTTACACATCCCACCACGCACTTTAAGTCGGAACGTGTCTTCCCGCGAAACACACTGCCGGCCGACTATCGTCAAACGTCTTCGCAGCATCCGCACTGGCCGCTGATCGTGATGCTGGTACTGACTCAACTTTCAGTCGGAGCATTCACGGTCGGGCAGATCTGGTCCCGAGAACTCGCGCCGGAGCTGCTGGCATCGCTTCTGCCTGTGCATGCGGCAACGGCGCTGGGAGTTGGGCTTCTGGCGTTGTTGTCGAGCCTGTTGCATCTGGGGCGACCCCAGTTTGCCTTTCGCGCATTTATCGGGCTCAGGCATTCCTGGCTCAGTCGTGAGATCGTTTCGTTCGGACTTTTTGCCGTTTCGGCGAGCGCATACGCCGGTTTGTTGTTGTTTGGACACCTTCTGCCGACGTGGATGGGTCAACTGTCCCGAATTGCAGGCTGGGGCGTTGTCATTGCGGGTGGAGTTGCCCTGATGTGCTCGGTCATGATCTATGTCGTGACGCGGCGCGAATTCTGGAGCCTCGAACGAACGTGCCTCCGATTTGTGCTCACCGCTGCGCTGCTTGGAACGGCGACATTCTGGGTGACGATCACCATTGCGGAGAACTTCGGCACGGCGTCGATCTTGGCGCAGTCTCCAACCTGGCGTGAAATCCAGAGTCAGCTCACGCGCGGCGTGATGTTGATTGCAATTGCCAAGCTGTTGTTTGAGGCCGCGTTGTTTCGGCATCTGTTCACTTCTCATGTGACGACGCTCAAGCGTTCGGCGCAGCTGCATATCGGCGAACTCGCGAACGTCACGCTGGCTCGATTCGCGGCCGGGATGGTCGGTGGTGTCTTGATTCCCTGGCTAGCACAAACGGCTGACAAGGGAGTGTCGAGCTTAGTTTTCGCCGGCTTTGCTATCGGCATGTTACTGATCGGTGGTTTCCATGTCGCGTGGGAACATCCGATCGTGTTCCCTCAGATTGGCCGCTCAGAAACAGGCCGACATGCATGAACTATGAGCAGCCGCCACGCATATCCGATTGATTTGTTTCCATCACGAACGAATCGGCTCGCAGTTTTTTGAGCGGGGCCGGATCAATCTCATGTCCTGCCGCCACAAACAGTCGGCTGATCTCATCGATCGTCTGCGTATTCAGCCGAAACATGCTGAGGCGATCGCAGCACCGGCACGATGGAGTCCCTGCATTCGAAATTATGTTCGACCTGATCGATCGGTGGGCTGTCCAAACGAAGTTGGGTCGAGTATCATTTTGGCAGCGGTGGCTGCTCAAAGATTGAGCGATGATTTTCCGTTGTGCTGACGATTTCAATCAACTCTCCGGTTTCCCACCTCAATCTTCGCGGAGACTTTCTTAGGTCTCGCCTGCTTCTGTCTCCTTGCAAACCCTTTCACGGACACGCACTCGTTCCAGTTCCTCAAAGGTATCCAATGCGCATTTTTTCACTACGCTTCCTGTTTTTAACGGCAGTCTCTGTCTTGGGCTTTTTTGTGCCTTCCATGGCCAGCGGCTTTGCTGTCGCTGAAGAAAATGCAACTGCAGCAACGATCGGTGTCCTGAAATCATGGATCAAGGAGCATGAGCTCAACGATCAAAACTTGTCAACCCTGCATTCCGAGGCATTTTCTACGACAGCACTGACAGCCAATGAGGCCCAACAGGCGACAACGGAATTATGGAACGCACGCACGAAGTTTTTGAAGCAAGCACTGCAGGCGGAATTCGATAACCGCGAGATTGTCATTGACGATCTCAAAATGCCATTTTGGTACAAAGTCTTCGGTGATCCGCCGGCGGAAGGACGGAGTCTGTTCATTTCTATGCACGGCGGTGGCGGTGCGCCAGCAGCGGTGAACGATCAGCAGTATGAAAATCAGAAGCGACTGTATGAACCGGACGAAGGCATCTATCTGGTGCCCCGCGCGGCAACAAATACTTGGGACTTGTGGCATCAGTCGCATATTGATCTATTTTTTGAGCGTCTGATCAGAGACATGATCCTATTTGAAAACGTGAATCCAGATCGCGTGTACATTATGGGCTATTCGGCCGGCGGTGATGGCGTCTATCAGTTGGCGCCGCGGATGGCTGACCGACTCGCAGCAGCGGCGATGATGGCAGGGCACCCGAATGAATCACGGCCTGAGGGCTTACGGAATATCGGTTTCGCGATTCACGTGGGAGCTGACGATAGTGCTTACAATCGAAATGCTAAGGCAGAAGAGTGGGGCAAACTGCTTGATGCACTTCAGGCTGGCGACAAAAATGGCTACGCCCACAAGGTGTCGTTACATGCAGGGCGGGGCCATTGGATGAACCTCGAAGATGCCGTGGCTGTACCGTGGATGACAGGATTTACACGCCAGGTGTGGCCAAATCGAATTGCATGGGTGCAGGATGACGTACGCCACGAACGGTTTTACTGGCTGCAAGTTCCGCATGAATCAGCAACTGCGGGAGATCGTACAATCGTGTCGGTCAACGGAAACGAAATCGCTATCGAACACTGTGATGCGAAAGTAATCACCATCCTCTTGAGCGACAGTTTACTGGATCTTGACAAATCTGTCAGTGTAAAATTACCTTCCGGTGTGATCTCGCAGTACGACGTGAAACGCACGATTGCCCAAATTGCTGAATCGCTGGCCGAACGCTTTGATAAGGCGGCGTGCTACTCCGCCAAGATTGATCTGCAAATTCGCGAAAGTGAGTAGACTTGAGTCTCGGGTGAACTCGAAAATTCTAGGAGGGATTCTGCACGGACAACGTGATATGATTTGAGTTTCGCCGCCGGGTCTTGGCTGCGGCAAAGGGATGACAGTGTGATTTCGTATCGAGCACTCAAGAAGATCATTGGCGAGACGAGCCTTGAAAGAAAGTGCCGCTTTCTTTTCGGTTTCGCCTTGTTAATTCTCATTACAGGCAGCTTCTGGTTATACGACATTAGCACCCAGCATTTAATTGAATCGCAGCAGGTACTTGCTGCCCGTTCTCTGGTTCCCAGAATTTTGCAGTTGCATCACTATCGTTTGTTCATTGCACTTGAACAGCCTGCGATTGGTGACCAAATCGAACTTCCCCACGAGAGCGGAGACAGATCGCCAGCAGATGGCAGGAGCCGAGACGAGGCACGGGCTCATCATCGCTTGATTGGGTTCGACCAAGCGGCCAATGGAGATGTAGATTATTATGCGGGGTCTAACTGGAGCCTCACAGACCCGGCCAATGAGTTTCCAGAAACGGACAACGGCTTCGATGCGCGGCGTATCTTTCTGGATGAAGAGCGGGACGAAGATGAAACGTGGAGCATTCGGACGGATGAGGGCAAGCCGCGGATGCTTTCGTACTATGCTGCCATTCGACTGACGGGTTTATGCACAAAATGTCACACTTCGGATGGGAACGTCAAATCCATTGCCGACTTGGGATTGGTGAATGTTGCCATGTATGGGACGGCAGAATCTACGCCAGTGGTTTCGGCCGAGAATGTCGGGACTCGGAGTCCCGTTTCTGTGGCAACTGAGTCCGACTCAGCTCGGCCACGTGGTGAAGTTGAGGACCTGCCACGACCGCCGTTAGTGAGCATTCTCCGGATTGATTTATCCTTGGAATCCGTGGACGCCCAATTGAGCCGAAACCGGGCGATTCTGCTGGCAACTGGAATTGTCACGGCATTTCTGGCAATGCTGGTCGCATACGTGATCGTCCGTTACATCATTGTTAAACCTGTGCTTCACTTAAAAGACGTCAGCGACGAGATCGCGCGGGGCAACCTGAACCTGCGCGCAGAGATCAGCACGGGAGACGAGTTCGAAGAACTCAGCCACGCTTTCAATCGCATGCTGAGGCACATGATGACCGGGAACGATGAACTGCGGTCACTTAACGACAGCTTGGACGGCAAAGTCGATCAACTGGCGCAGGCCAACATGGAACTGTTCAACAACAATAAGCTTAAGGACGATTTTCTGGCCACGATCAGCCACGAACTCCGCACGCCATTGAACAGTATTCTGGGTTTCAGTGATATCCTGCAGACCTCCGCGAATCTCGATGAACGCCAGAAGAGGTACGTGCAGAATATTCAGACATCGGGACAATCGCTGATGGTCCAGATCAATGATCTTCTTGATCTGGCCAAGATCGAGAGTGGAAAAATGGATCTTCATTTAACGACGATGAATCTGTCGGACGTACTTGAAATGCAAGTGCAACAGATCATGCCGTTGGCTGATCGGAAAAATATCGATCTGAAAACAAACACACAGCAGATCCCCTCTCCCATGATGTTTCAGGATCGAGGGAAGATTTGCCAGCTCATTACGAATCTGCTGTCCAATGCCATCAAGTTTACTCCGGAAGGTGGGCGAGTTCGTGTTGCGTCACGCTCAATCGACGAGCATTTTTGGGAGTTTTCTGTGGAAGATACCGGCATCGGGATTCCGCTGCAGGAGCAGGAACACATTTTTGAAAAATTCCGACAGGGGACTTCAGATCCCGGAGGCCGCGATCATACGAAACGTGAATACGAAGGCACGGGGCTGGGACTATCGATCGTTCGCGAACTCGCACGCCTGCTAGGCGGTGACGTCACTTTAAGAAGTGAGTTTGGCAAGGGTAGTCTGTTTGTCGTGCGACTGCCGCTCGTGGCTCCGGAGAAAACGTCTGAGCCTCTCATTGCGTTGGAATCCAGATTCTCCACAACCCTTTCCCGAATCACTAGCGTCGATTTAATGTCCACTAGCGACGAAGAAGATGCCCGCGTCCCCCCCCGTGAAGTTCCGATTGACGTGCAGTCCATTTGATCGCACATCGGTCTCTGTGGACGTTCGGGTTGTGGCTCTGTTCGGCAGGGACCCTCGCTTTTATGGTCAAATCTGTTGTCTTGAATCGTGAAGCCCCCGATTTTTCCATGCGGTGGCAGTTGTGGAGAGGTTATAACCATTGCGTCTTTTAAAAAATGAGCCGCAGTCCCCGAATTTTGTTCTCGCACAATGTGATTCGTTTCCGCTTGGCGATACATTCGCGAAGATCGGGGTACAGTGCGAGTTCAAGATCCCAACAGTTTCATCGTTGAGTTCTCTAAACGGAACAAATTTCATGACTTGTACAGATTTTCAAAGCATGCGGCGGCTCATAGTTTTCATGCCCTTGGGGCTCCTGTCGCTATTGACGAGTGGTTGTCAGCCTGCCGCGAGCAGTTCCCCTGAAATCGTGATCGGACATTTTGCGTCCATGACAGGCTCCGAAGCGACTTTTGGTCAATCGACCGATAACGGAATCAAGCTGGCTGTCGACGAAATCAATGCAGCTGGCGGAATTAATGGCAAACAGATTCGGCTGATCACTTATGACGACAAAGGTGATGCTCGTGAAGCGGGAACCGCGGTGACACGCTTGACAACTAAGGACGGTGTGGTTGCCGTTCTGGGGGAGGTGGCGTCGGGTTTGTCGCTGGCAGGGGCACCGGTTTGCCAAGAATCGGGGGTTCCAATGGTGACTCCGTCTTCGACCAATCCGAAAGTGACAAAAATCGGCGACATGATTTTTCGAGTCTGCTTTATCGATCCGTTTCAAGGTTCGGTGTGTGCAAAGTTTGCAAGCGAGCATGCGGGACTCAAGGCTGGCAAAGCAGCGATTCTCACGGATCAGGCATCGCCGTATTCTGTCGGACTCCAAGAAGAATTTCAAAAGGCCTTCGAAAAACTGGGTGGAAAAGTGGTCACCAAGCAGACCTACCAAGCTGGTGATCAGGACTTCTCCGCCCAACTGACGGCCATTCGCAGCAGTGAACCGGATGTCGTCTTCGTCCCAGGTTATTATACCGACGTGGGCAACGTGGCCTTGCAGGCCCGCAAGTTGGGACTCACAACTCCGCTGTTGGGTGGCGATGGCTGGGATTCTTCAAAGCTCGGGGAGATTGCTGGCAGCGCGATCGACGGCTGCTTCTATTCCAATCACTATTCTCAGGAAGACCCGAATCCGCGCGTGCAGGAGTTCATTAAAAAGTATTCCGAACGCCACAAGCAGACACCCGATGGTCTTGCCGCATTGGGCTATGATGCTGCTCGAATTCTCTTCGCAGCCATGAAACGGGCAAAGTCACTCGATGGCAAGGCGCTGGCAGCAGAATTAGCGCAGACAACGAACTTCGAGGGGGTCACCGGAAATATTTCCATCGACGGCGATCGCAATGCCGTCAAGTCTGCCGTGATCCTGGAAATGAAAGACGGCAAGCCAAAATATGTGACGACGATTCAGCCTGGTGCGTGAGTGGTTGCATGGCGACTGTTCATTACTTTCCAGACCCTCTATTTCCACCCATGTCTGACTTCGTTCAAACCCTCATCACTGCTCTGGCCATCGGCAGCCTTTACGCGCTTATCGCGTTGGGCTACACGATGGTCTACGGTATCCTGAAGTTTATCAATTTCGCCCACAGCGACATTGTGGTCCTTGGTGCGTGGCTCAGCTACACGCTGGCTGTCCGCATTCTCCCGTCGCTCGGCCTCGATCCGCACAATCCGGCGACGGTGCCTCCGTTCTGGGTGGCCGCGGTCGTGATGCTGGCGGCAATGGTGTTTTGCGGAGTCATCGGTTTTGCCATCGAACGCCTCGCCTATCGGCGATTGCGCCGTGCTCCGCGACTCAATGTCCTGATCACCGCCATTGGCGTCTCGCTGCTTCTGCAGAACATTGGCCAACTGGATTTCGTGTTTGGAGCCAGTCCTCAGAAAATGCCGGCTTTGCTGCCGAGCTGGGAATTGGCGTCGATCACGTTTGGAGAGGGCGAATCGGCTCGACGCGTCGTTTTGGGGCTGATCGACGTTGTCATCTTTTCTCTTGCCACGACGCTGATGCTTCTGATGCAGTACTTGGTATTTCATACAAAGCTGGGCGTGGCGATGCGAGCTGTTTCATTCAATACCGACAATGCAGCGCTGATGGGAATTCCGGTCGATCGAGTCGTGTCGTTCACTTTCGTGCTGGGATCTGTGCTCGCTGCTGCTGCGGGGTTTCTGTACGTGACGAAATATCCCAGCATGAATCAGCCGGCACATGCCGTCTGGGTTTTGCTAGGACTGAAGGCGTTTGTTGCGGCGGTCATTGGCGGAATTGGCAATGTTCGCGGCGCCGTCTTGGGAGGATTTGTGATTGCCTTTGTGGAACAGTTCGGGGCATTTTACATCTCCTCGAACTACCGCGATGTGTACGTCTTTGCATTGCTGATCGTGATTCTGCTCGTCAAGCCCAGCGGATTGCTCGGTTCTCCAGTGCGGGAGAAAGTATAGCCATGACGAGGACACCAGATTCACGCCGGAACAACGGGTCTGCCTCGCACGCGGAAGTGACTGCCTCAGCATCGGATTCACAAAGCGGATTTGTCGGCAATACATTGATGGGGCTGATGCCGTTTGCTGTCGGGATCGTGCTGGCATCACTCCTGCACTTCGTACTTCCCCATGTCATTCCGGGGAGAGCAGGGCCGTATTACTCACGCATTGTGACGGACATCGGGATCGCCATCATCATGGCCGTGTCACTGAATATTGTGAATGGTATGACCGGGCAGTTTTCCATTGGTCATGCGGGCTTCATGACGCTGGGCGGCTATATGGCTGCGTTTATGTCCTACTATGGATCGATGTATCTTTGGGGCAGCGCTGAGACTCACGGCGGATTTCTGGGAACCGGGGAATTGCTGTTTGTCATGTCCTGCATCAGTGGCGGCTTGCTGGCAGCGGGTGCGGGTTACGTTGTCGGACTTCCGTCCCTTCGACTGCGTGGTGACTACTTGGCCATTGTGACACTGGGCTTTGGGGAAATCATTAGGGTCATCCTGCAGCAAACCGGAAAAGTGATCGACAACGCGCAAGCGTTGAAAACTGGCGGACTGTCACAGATGATTCCTCCGCCGGTGGGAGGTGCGCTGGGATTTGATGATGTGCCGAAATACACGAATCTGTTCTGGGTCTACACGATCCTGACGGTGACGCTCGTCGTTGCGTATCGCCTGAAGCGATCCGGTTTAGGGCGTGCCATGATTTCTGTTCGTGAAGATGAGATTGCCGCTCAGGCGATGGGAGTCAATATCGCACGCCAGAAAGTCCTCGCGTTTGTGATTGCCGCGTTCTTTGCGGGCGTGGCCGGAGGCCTGTTTGCACACGAACGCGGCGTGATCCTGAGTCCGAAGGATGCGGGTTTTCAGCGTTCGTTTGATTACGTGATCATGACAGTCCTGGGTGGTCGAGGTTCAATCACGGGCGTAATGCTGGCCGCTGGTCTGCTGACGGCACTGCCGGAATTTCTGCGTGAATTTGAACAGTATCGACTGATCGTTTACGCGTTGCTGCTGATCATCATGATGCTTGTGCGGCCTCAGGGTTTGCTGGGGATTCACGAGATTTGGGATCTTTGGCCGCGACGTCGATCGACATCACTGCCATCTTCCACGGTTGCAACTTCAGCGACGTCGTCGCCGGAGGCTAGGTGATGACGAAGCCTCCTGCCATCACGACTGCAGAAAAGAAAACGGCAACCGGCTCGGAAGCGTTGCTGGATATCAACTCGATCGGAATTTCCTTTGGCGGTCTCAAGGCCGTGCAGAATTTTTCATTGCAGCTTCCCGCTGCCGGATTGTTCGGACTGATCGGTCCGAATGGGGCTGGCAAGACGACCATTTTCAATCTGTTGACGGGGGTATACGAACCGGACAGTGGCGAGATTCACCTTGCTTCGCGGAGGCTGTTCAATTGCCGGCCGCATGAGATCACGGCTGCCGGGATTGCACGCACGTTTCAAAACATCCGCCTGTTTCCGGATCTGAGCGTCCTCGACAATGTGCGACTGGCCGGTCAGTTGCATAATCGGCACGGTCTGCTGTCCACGTTACTTCGCACTCGCGGGTATCGTTTTGAGGAACACCTGCTGCAGGAGAGGGCCTTCAATCTGCTGGAAATCTTTGACCTTCAGGACCGCGCCCACGAATTGGCGAGTAATCTCAGTTACGGGCATCAGCGAAAGCTCGAAATCGTGCGGGCCCTTGCCACAAATCCGCAGGTACTTCTTCTTGACGAACCCGCTGCCGGACTTAACCCTCAGGAAAAGAAACTGCTGGCTCTGTCAATCCAACAGATCCGCGACCGATTTCAAGTTGCTGTGCTGCTGATTGAACATGACATGCCACTGGTCATGGAGATCTGTGAACAAATTATCGTGCTCGATCACGGCATGACCATCTGTCGCGGAACGCCACGCGAAGTCCAGAATGATGAACGTGTCATCGCGGCATATCTCGGCAGCGGTTTGTCAGACGGTTGATCTTGTTTCGGATGTAGTCATGGAGAACCGTCTTGAGCAGGCAATTCATCCTGCTTTGAAGCGTAGCCATTGTGGACGGAATTCGTTAAAATCTAAATAAACAGCGAACCCTGAAGTGCCGTTTTGGTGTTTTCAGGCCGCTGCCGGGAATACACCTGACGGAATACCGCAAGGGTTGTGCCGAGGCTGACGCGATGAATCTTGCCGCAGGGAGAATCGCGTAAAAAATGTACTGTCGCTGCTTATTCGTTCCATGATTGTGATCCGCTGTTTTTCGAGAAGGACGTCGAATGACCCTGCAAGTTAGAACTAACCAACATCATCCGGCGGCTCTCACTCTTTCGACAACTTTGTTTGCGATGTCACTCTGGGGGATATTCCTCGATGTGACCGCAGTTGAGGCGTCGGATTGGGATCGTTTTCGAGGGCCAAATGGCACGGGTATTTCTGCGGATGCGGATCCGTTGCCCACGACTTTCAGTGCAACTGAAAACCTTCAATGGAAAGTGGCGCTCCCTGGTGCTGGTGTGTCGTGCCCGATCATTATCGGAGACAAGGTCTTCGTGACCTGCTACTCCGGCTATGGAGTCGAACGTCAAAGTCCGGGTGAAATTGAAAATCTAAAACGACATTTAGTTTGCCTCGATCGCGCCACCGGAAAGACATTGTGGGAGAAAACCGTAGCTGCAGTGCTGCCGGAAGATTATTTTTCTGGGATGGGAGTTCCGGAGCACGGTTACGCTTCGCACACGCCCACTTCAGACGGGAAAAATGTCTACGTATTCTTCGGTAAATCCGGAGTTTTCGCCTATGACATGGAGGGCAATGAGCTTTGGCAGACAAGTGTTGGCAAAGAGTCTGATGATCGCGAGTGGGGGTCATCTTCCAGCCCCATCCTCACAGGAAACGTTGTCGTCGTTGTCGCTGGTCCTGAGTCTCGGGCAATTGTGGGACTTGATAAAACTACGGGCAAGGAGCTTTGGCGTGCGGAAGGTGACGGACTCGGCAATGTCTGGGGTACGCCGGTATTGGCAAAAATTGACGAAACGCGGACTGACGTAGTCATCGGTGCGCCCAACGAAATTTGGGGGCTCAACCCCGCGACTGGAAAACTCAAATGGTACTGCGAAGCGATGGCCACTGATCAATTCAATTCCAGTGTCGTAGTTGCGGAAAATAAAATCTACGCTGTGGAAGGTCGAGGCGGCGGATCAATTGCGATCAACACCGGTGGCAAAGGCGACATCACAAAAACGGATGTTGTCTGGTCCGGTCGAGACAGTAATCGTTTTTCGACGCCATTGCTCTATGAAGGTCGCATGTATCTGATTTCCGGCAGTGTCGCGCGCTGCGTCAATGCCTCAAATGACGAACAGATTTTTGAGGCGCGCATGCAAGGCAGTGAAGCAACGCCAGCGAATGCACCGCCAACGAGCCGCCCCAGTCTAGGAAATGGGCAGGAAAAGGACGGGCAAGCAAGCAGTCAGCCACCTCGCGAACAAGGCGGTGGTCGCGGTGGATTTGGTGGGTTCGGTGGATTTGGTGGCGGAGGTCGCGGAAGTGACTATTCATCGCCGGTTCTGGGAGATGGCAAAATCTATTATGTGACTCGTGGGGGCGAAATCCATGTCATTAAGCCGACAGACAAATTCGAAAAGCTGGCAACCAATCGCGTCACAGCCGAACCTGAAGATTTTAGTGCAACACCCGCGATCAGCAACGGCCAGATCTTCTTCCGATCCAATAAGCACTTGTATTGTGTTTCATTGAGGAAATAGGTTTACCGCAAGCCGGGAAGTGCAAAACCGCCCTGGAAGCGTAAACAAATGATTTAACTAAGGCCGCGTCAAGTCACTGCTTGGTCTGGTTTTTGTTGGGCATTTGTCACTTGCCAAGGCAACTGCGCGGCAAATTTGTCACTTGTGCAAGCCGTGCGGAAGTCTGGGCAATCGATGAGAGGCGTTGCCTCTCGAATGGATCAAATTCTTGGCGAAAGTACGACGCGGGCCGTGGGTTGCTACAAATCAGCCTTGGCTTCATTTCTCTATTCCGCAACCTATTTTCCGATGCAAAAATTGCTAAAGATGTGATCAAGAATGTCGTCGGTATAGACTTCACCCAAGATCGTGCTCAATTCTTGTAATGCATCTCGGATCTCAATGGCTATCAATTCGTCACCGCAAAGCTCGATTGTCGTTGATCGGGCGTGGACGAGTGACTGAATTGTCCGCTGCAAACTGTCTCGGCAGCGAACCGCCGTAGTACCTAACAATTCGCTGCGTGCTCCTAGAGAACCAGCAAGTTGCTGCTGAAGTTCGTGCCGCAATGGCTCGATTCCGTCGCCGTTTGCAGCGCTGACGCGAAAGTTTGATCCTAGATCGACGAAGCTCACATCCGGCTGCAGGTCGCAGCGTGTGGTGACTCCCAGCAAGGTGGGACATCGCGCGGTGGCCAATTGCCGTAGCCTTGCGTCGTCAACTTTTTCCTGATCCGATTGATCCACTGCGGAACACCACATGACCAGATCGGAAGCGGCAACTTGTTCCGCGCGAAGCACCTGAGCGCGTTCCATAATCACATCTGCGGCATCTTCCCAGCCTGCCGTGTCAATGAGTTCAACCTCCAGCGAGTCCAAGCGCAAAGTCGCCGTCAAATAGTCGCGTGTGGTCCCGGCAATCGGAGACACAAGAGCTTTTTGCTGCCCGATTAGCCGATTGAACAGCGTGCTCTTGCCCGCATTTGGAAGTCCCGCCAGCACGACACGCCGCCGATAGCCAGTCGGTAGCCGACTGGAAGTCACATCGGACAACTCCCTCAGTAATTCCAAAGCCGCATCAAGGCGCCGGGCGATTTCATCCTTAGTGACGAATTCGATATCTTCTTCGACAAAGTCGAGACCAGCTTCCAGATCACCGAGCAATGCAATTAAATCAAGACGCAGTTTTCCGAGCCGCGAGGTGATTCGTCCGCCGAGTTGCGAAAGGGCCTTCTGCAATTCTGCGTGATCCGTTGCTTCAATGACGCCAAGTACCGCTTCCGCCTGCAGCAGATCGATCCGTCCCGATAAGAAGGCACGCATCGTGAATTCCCCGCGCCGCGCCAAGCGAGCACCATTCTCGCAGAGATGTTCAAGCGTGGCTTCGACCAGCGGTACAGATCCGCTGAGATGAAACTCGGCCATCGGCTGCCCTGTGTAACTGCGGCGCGTGGGCCAATACATTAAGGCTGTGGGCACGGGAACAATAATCGACGGCAAGTCCAGTTGCCCCGTAAACCGCCGCGGCATTTTCGTGTTCGGCCAGTTCACTGAATCTTCATCCGGCCGGAAGAGCCTAGCCACCACCAACGCAGTTTCTGCCCCACTTACCCTGACAATTCCACGGAGCGCAGGCCCAGGCGGTGAGGCAAGGGCGACGATGGTGTCATCAAGATTCAGTGGCATGGCAGCAATGTCGGCCGGAAAGAAGTCAGGGAAAAGACCGATGGTGAATTCACTCAGGTCAGCCAGTGATTCAGGTGGAGTAAGCTTTTAGTGTCCACGACACCTCAGCTTCCCGCAGTTGAAAAGTGGGAATTTCATCCCATTTTAGAGCGCAACAGCCACACTGTCGAGAATTCAAGGCCATGACTGCTGAACCGGATGAAATCGAACGCGATCGGTGGTAGAAACCGTGCGGGCAAGGCATTGAATCGATTTGGTGCCGCCTGTCCTGGAGGGCGAGCGAAGGAAAAATGCTCCCATGCTGTAGCTGAACTCTCAAGAATTCAGGCGAAATCTGAATTCTTGAGACTTCAGCTACGTGGGGTTCTTGTTTGCCGCTCGCCTAAACGAGAATGTTGAAAAACGCGCCTTTATTAAATCCGAACGAAATCTCATGGCTGCTCCTCGAGTCTGTGTCTTACGCGCCCCTGGAACGAATTGCGACGTTGAGACTGCTCATGCGTTCGAGCTGGCTGGCTCGTTAGCGGATCGCGTGCACCTTTTCCGGCTCCTCGAAGATCCTTGCTTGCTCCGTCAGTACCAGATTTTGTGTGTCCCTGGCGGCTTTAGCTATGGCGACGACCTCGGTGCCGGTGTGATTTTTTCTCGCCAGCTTCGAGGTCAGCTCAACGAAGCCATGCGAGAATTCCTGCAGGCCGACAAACTACTGCTCGGTATCTGCAACGGATTTCAAACGATTCTGAAAGCAGGCCTGCTCATGCGACGCGGCATCGAGAACCCAGCCGAAAAGACGTGGGAAGATCAGGTCACGCTCACATGGAACAGCAACGGTCGCTACACGGATCGCTGGGTACGCTTGAAAGTGACGACATGTAACAGTGTCTTCCTGAAGGGGATCGATGAATTTGAAGTCCCGATGGCTCACGCGGAAGGCCGAATTGCCCTGAAGTCTCCAGAACTCCTCGACGATTTGCGTGAGAACGCGCAGCTTGCCGCATGTTATTGGTCACCAACCGCCGCCGAAATGCTGAAAAAAACAGGAGATCCGACTCGAATTGATCTGCTGCCGGAACCAGTGAATCCAAACGGTTCCATCGCAAACATTGCCGGCCTCTGCGATACAACGGGGCGAGTTCTCGGTCTGATGCCGCACCCGGAACGTTATCTCTTTGCGACACAACACCCCCAGTGGACGCGCCGAGGCCTCCGGGGAGAAGGAGACGGCATCAAAGTGTTTCGCAACGCCGTAGCGTATTTTGCTTAAGACTCGCGTTTGCAGTTTCCGTCGTTCCCAGCCACAATCTGGCATCCCCGCAATTTCCTTCCGAGAGACCCACCATGATGATCTGCCGACGAGTGATCCTCTGCGCTATTATTCTGTGTTTGATGCACATTGCCGTATTGCCTGCAACTGCAGACGTGGGTGTGGGAGCGAAGCCGATTGAGGGAGCAGAAATGTTCATCGACGGTTCGCGCGAGATGCTGGATAAAAAGTGGATTTACTGGGAAGGGCCCGGCTTTAAGTCTGCAATGCCGATTAAGTGGAGGATCGTCGATGATCCGGTTGATGGCGGTACTGTGGTCATGACAGACGACCCGGCAGCGGCGGGCGGACGCTTTGGGGCGGCTGATATCGTCACGAAGAAGCAGTTTCGCGATTTCCGTCTGCACATCGAGTTCTTAATCGCCAAGCCCGGTGGCAACAGTGGCGTCTATCTGCAGAACCGCCATGAGATTCAGGTTTTGGACGGCGATAAAACGACGCATGGACTGGCTGCGATCATCAATGAAAGTGAATCTCCCTATCATGC
>QWQG01000112.1 GCA_003670925.1 Planctomycetota bacterium
CAGCAAACCTGCCCGACGCTTCGGAATGCACAAAGTTTCCAACACCCCAGTTGCTTCCGCCAACTGCCTTGTAATTTGTCACACCCAGCACCCAGTCATCCGGCACGTCTGCGCGAAGATTCATATGCCCATCATGAGTATCTGACGGGCAGCGAAACAAGGGAATTGACAGATCTGCAATGAGCCTGCTGGCGTAAATACTGTCTGATGGATCGATCAACTGCGACAACACACTTTGCTCGATCTGCGGCAGAATCCCCTGCAGCCAACTACGAGTCCGCGAAAGTGGTCCCACATCATGGGTGAAACTCGTATTGATGGGAAACATCTGATGCACATCGTGGTAATTGTGCATGGCCAAAGCGATCTGCTTCAGATTCGCCCGACACTGAATCCGCCTCGCCGCCTCGCGAGCCTGCTGCACCGCCGGCAACAACAATGCCATCAGAATCGCCACAATGGCAATCACCACGAGCAGCTCAACCAAGGTAAACGCACGCTTCGATTTGATCTGATTCTTTCCGGTCATCACGTCGCCCCCGAAAGCTTCAAAATGCGACGACAGAATCTACACGAAGCACTCTTTCAGCCGCAACATACCGCTCAAAATATTAGATGCGACTTCGCAGCCCCACCGCAATCAAGACTCCAAGAAGAACCACAGCCGAACCTAGCCCGAACAACAAAGTGCCGCTCGGGGAATTCTCTCTCACGTTCATCGTATGGCGAGCCGAACGAACTGCACTCTCAAGCCGATCGGATGGATCAACGGTCTTCGCAGACGACGTTGAGATTGTACCGGCTACATAGTCCTTTATCGAATTAACGGATGACGGAATGTCTACCTTTACATCAGCGTCAGAGACATTACCTAGTTTTGCGTTGGTGACAACGATACGCAATCGTATTAATAACTGGCCTGCTTTGTCGCGGTCGAATTGCTCCCGCACGATTTTGGATGGGATCCAGATTCCTTCAGCAAGCTGAATGTGATCAGTTGCCTGCATCATTTCCCTGACGGGGCCGCCAACTCCCCAATTCAACTCCCGCCGTAATAAACTGAACCCCATACTGGGGGAGATCCACAGCTTGTCCACTCCGATACGCTCAATTACATCACAATTACATCCACCAAAATCTTCTTTTCCACAATACACATACTCGCTCTGCCGCAAAGCATTTGGCAGCCAATAATCGGACTTCAAATCTGCATCCACTTCCCATTCTTGCGAAAACTCCACAAAGTACTGCGATGCGAAAGGAAATACTATTCCACCATTTTCCTCGTGCCTTCGCCCAATTATTTCGACTGACCGACCGTCTTTTATTGTTACGGATGTCATCGTATCGAAATCAAAAGAACTCGATGCCTGGAACAATCTTGCAATGTTTTTCCCGTTTCCGGCAGCATCAAATTCCACGATGCCATGAAGCTTACCTTTCATATCGTTCTTCATGTGGGGCCAATTGAGCCACAGTGATCCATCTAGTCCTTCGGGAAAAAAGAAATAGGGACTACTTTGTCGCTGATCTGATTCCACGCGAAAAGATAACTGCAACCCACCAGGATATTGCAACAAGCGTTCCCTAGATTTCGTGAGCCCGTCCAAAACACCATCAACCGACTGAGTAGCCTGAGATGTTTGCGACCCAACATGAGATGGTTCCTGTGTTACTGCTGCGAAAGCAACTACCAAATGGAAAACCGTCACCAACACCATAAACTAATACTCTCTGAAAAACTACGTAGTGCCAGAAGCACAGCGAAACACCGCTGTTCTCCATCATTCTTGGCAGATCTCTGTGGGCGTTTTCCCAATAAGACTGCAAAGGGCCGATCCGGCATGGCTCAAAGGAGCATACTCTCCAGAGCGGGAATACATCGACCAAGGCCTCAGACCCTCCATCAAGGCACGCGCCGCATTTACGACTACTTCGTGACGAGGCCGCAACTCCTCCGGGGCCAACGAGATCCACTCAAGATTGTGAGAAATAAATACGATTTGCGATCGAGATATCCAGTCACTACGGTCTTCGAAGAGGTCCGGCACACTCTTGCTACCCTGCACCTCAGTGAACGTCCCATCTTGAACCTGACGCCTCTCAAGGTCCCGTGAGCACCACTTCAAGTGGGACTCAATCCGACGACGAATTTCGACAGAGAGAATCTCGCAAACATCATCCACCCTCAGCAGTACAGTCATTGCGTAAAGGACATGCAACCCTTGACAACTGCCAACTCCATAAGGGCGGGACAACAACTTCTCAGCTACACCGTCAAATGTAAACCGGTCACCAAAACGATTTGTCCAACTTCGGCACGGTGCCAAATATCGGCATAGAGACTCCACTGTCCACTCAAGCTCCTGTTCGACAACGAAATAATTCACTGAACCTCGAATGAGGTCTCGAATGGTACCCTGAACAAGATCCGCGTGGTGCTCAAAGACACCACTCTCTGGATCTCTTGTTACGGCCCGCATTGCGACCAAAGGTGTCGTTGATGAGTACCCAAGTGATGCGAATGTTCGCAGGAGTTTGTCATCATGTACCAAAGCTCCATTTGAACTACCGGGAACGGACGAAGGAGCAGTTCGACACACAATGCCGTCAGAAAGCGTGAACAACAAGGGCGACTCTCGCTCAAAGACTCGCAGGTACTCCTCTGTGCTCCGGAACAATCCATCCATCTCCGACCCAGACCAAAAATGCCGATCCGGAAATGCTCGGCGAAATAATTGATCGGGAAAGACCGCGTTGGGACCCCATAGGCGAAAGGCGTGGATGATGGTGTCTACTTTGGATTGTTGCATCCAGTGAGGACCGAGCGTAAGCAGAAACTCCCTTACATCCTGTACGCTGACATCACGAGAAAGCTGCCCATCTGAAGGGATGGCTATCGGAATATCCCTAACGGTCAAGTCTTGATTTGCGTTCTTAAACAATTGGGCACGTGAGACGCGCTGATTGCTCCAGCCACGAGCCAATACGCCAACCAATGCCGAACCTGCGGCCAGACACGCCCAAATAAAAACACGCCGCCCATTAGCTTTTTTCATTGTCGCGCTCGAACAAGCAACTTGTTGCCTAATACCCCGGACAACACAATCAACTCTAGGACGATTAACACTTCGCAGAGAACGACGCCGATCTGGACATACGCGCTATACCAGCTCGACGCTTTTGCCTTAATCAGGGCATGCAGCGCGTAATGCCGGGTGAACACTCCCAACGAACCGATTTCATATCTCCCGCTCGAAGGCTCAATCATCGAAACACCAGTATCGTCCAAGTGTGTGACTACATCAAAATGCTGCTCAGTACTGTTTGTACCAAAAGACATCAGAGCAATCGCTGGCATGTGGCTACGCAATTCATCCGCACTGCACTGCACCACCTGACAGTCTATCCCGTACTCACTTGCCACAGTTTTCAACTGCAGCATATCTACACCACTGTCCGTCACATTGAACTTTGACCGCAACTCATCGAGCTCCACATACACATCACAGAGCTGCAGAAAAACGAACATCGCATGAACACCGCATAGAAGCCGCCCGTCGGTAATGTCCTGCGATTCCTGCCAAGGAACCGCCGATCCCGGATGCGCCCGAAGCTCGTCCCTAGAAATCTCGCCCGTAACCTCACCTTTTCCATTGTCGCCAATTGATATAATTTTTAGGGTGGGACTTGAATTCTGCGGGAAAGCGTCAGAATCCTGAGAAAATGCCGCGATTGACCAGCAAACCATCGCGAGTAATATGAAACAGGATCGACGCGCAATCCATCGCAAACGTTTGAACTCCTGCACCGAACCGACCGCATATCTAGTGTGCCCCCCCCAAGGTGGGGTATTCTTTGAGAGACAGGAGTTTTCAGTTTTGCGCGGTGTTCCATACGCTCTATCTGCGAATCGGTTCGAAGAATAAGATCCCATTGGCAAACTCCCAGTGTCGCATCGCGCCTTGGATTTCAGCTCCACAATCGCGTCTCAATTCACGTTCCTTGGCTGAACTCGAATAGAAGCACATTTATCCAGAAGTCAAAAATGCGTCAAATGGCTAATGACCATCTCAAGACCATTGAGGCAATTATTACCGAGCCGCCGCGTTCCCCGCGTGTGTAGTGTGTAGTGTGTGGTGTGTAGTGTGTAGTGTGTAGTGTCAATGTGTGACGGCACACAAATCAAAAAGATTTCGAAATCCGAATGCAGAACTCTTGTAGTGGCTTCACGCTTCGATTAGCAGTGGAGTTCGTCACTTGATAAAACTCCTGCAGAAGTGAGGCAAATCGGCGGTTCTTGAAGGCTCGATGTGATGACGCGGACGTTGGAGAAATGGACTGTTGCGTGCGTCTTGATTTTACATGTCAGCCTGCTTGCTTTGTCCGCGATTCGGCATTCGCCTGTTTTCGACGAAGTGGGGCATTTGTCGGCGGGTCTAAGTCACTGGCGGCTGCAGCGGTTTGATCTCTACAACGTGAATCCGCCTTTGGTTCGCACTGTGGCTGCGGCACCACTGCACTTTATAAATGTGCCGATCGATTTCTCGGGCTATCAGGTACTCCCACAGCGCAGATCGGAATTCGCCGTCGGGGCGGGCTGGATCACAACAAATCAAGATTCGTTTCTCCGGGACTTCTCGATCGCTCGTTGGGCTTGCGTTCCGTTTTCCGTGTTGGGAGGAGTGACGTGCTTTCTCTGGGCTCGTGAATTGTACGGATCGAACGCAGGCATGATGGCTCTATCTCTCTGGTGCTTTTGTCCGAACGTACTTGGCCATGCGTCCCTGATCACTCCCGACGCGGGTGCAGCAGCGGTGGGAGTCACGGCCTGCTATGTGTTCCGAAAATGGTTGATGCATCGCACTCTGGGTTGGGCGACCGCCAGCGGAGTGTTGCTCGGGCTGACTCTGCTGACAAAGTTCACATGGCTGTTTTTGCTCGGACTTTGGCCGTTGTGCTGGTTCGTCGTGCGAATTGCCAGGGAACGGCGCGTTATTCTCAGCGACTCACCCGCGGCTAGCGCCGTGCGGCTCACGAGGACGGTTCGATGGCGAGATGATCTGGGGCACTTGAGCCTGATCGTGCTACTGGCGTTCTGGGTGCTGAACAATGGCTTTCTGTTTGAAGACAGTTTTCAGCCTCTGGGGAAATTTCAGTTTTTCAGTCAATCCCTTTCGGGCCACGAGCCGGGACACCGAGTTGGCGAAGGTGACAATCGATTTCGCGGAACATTGCTTGAACATCTTCCAGTCCCGGTGCCTCGCAATTTTCTGCAGGGGATTGATCACATCAAGTTTGAATACGAGTTGGGTTACCCGTCGTATCTTCGCGGCGTGAAACGGCACGGCGGCTGGTGGTATTATTATCTGTATGCGATGCTGGTGAAGATGCCTGTGGGGACGCTGGTTCTGATCGGGATTGCGGTGGTGCATTTTGTCTTGAACCACGGAGGACACGGAGAGTACAGAGGAAATGCAGTCGAGATGGGAGTGAACACCGCTGACGATGCAGTATCGCGAACAATGCGATTCTCCTCTGTGTTCTCCGTGACCTCTGTGGTGAAATCTGCGATTCGGCGATTTTGCGGTTGGTTCGGATTCGAAGGGAATCGCACACGGAGGGCTGACGCCCAGCCGCTCGCCGGGGAGGTTGGGTCGCAGTGGTTTGAGACACTGTATCTGCTGGCTCCGGCGATCGGGATTTTGTGGCTGGTCAGTTCCCAAACAGGGTTCAATCATCACTTGCGATACGTGCTTCCCGCGTTTCCGTTTCTGTTCATTTTTGCGAGCCGGACGGCACTGCTTCTGAATTCGCGATGGCGACTGGTGCGACTGCTGCCCGTAGTCTGTGTCACCGGGACGATCGTCAGCAGCCTGAGCGTCTATCCTCACAGCCTGTCCTACTTCAACGAACTTTCCGGTGGCTCCATCAACGGTTGGAAGCATCTGGATTCCAGCAACATCGATTGGGGACAGGATCTGATCCTCGTCAAAGAATGGGTGGAGCAGCATCCGAATGCAAAGCCGCTTCATATTCATTCCACTGGATATGTGACTCCGGAGCAGATGGGCATCGAGACTCAGCCGCTGCAGATGACGACTCAACCGTCGCCGGACGGTAAATCACTCTCGTACGAGTTCGTTCCAGGCTGGTACATTGTCGGCCTGACGCAACTGGTCGATCCGCACAATCCCTTCCACGAACTGCTGAAACGCGAACCCGACGGCTACATCGGCTATTCCATGCGCATCTACCACGTTCAGCCGAAGGACGGCGACGCAGCGGGAACCCCGGACGTCGGGCCAGATCCGCAGCACTGATCGTCGGTGTCCATTGTGCATCGGTTGTCTTTTGAAGACTGCTGACCGATTCTCTGGTTGTGATCAGCACTCGATGGGAACAAGTTCCAGTGGCGTGGACTTAACGGATGCGTTCGGCGAGCGGTGTACGTGAGTGCCCTGATCTTCCGTGTTTGACCAGAGCGCATCAGGGGATTGACATCCCGCGCTCGCCTGAAACCGCGCCATCGGGGCCAAGACCCATCGTGGCGGAAATGGCTACCAATGTCGTTTGGCCTACAGCAGCGCCGGAACGGCGCTGCTGTAGGTCCGGCCTACCGTCAGAGTCTCGCGACGATCCATACCCTATGCGTATTCGCGATTCTTTTCCAGACCCGGCATTGGTATTGGATACTTACCTTCTGCGTCAGCCATGAGTGGTGACATCGACTCCATCGTCAGTTTTTCAATGTCCGGAGCGAATTCATGCTCGCTATTCATCATTTGCTCCAACGTCATTTCCTGACCGGTATGCGCAGCCATGCGACCCATTGATGTCACGATGCTCGCCATGCAACCGCGTTCGACTTCGTTGTACTTTTCGTTGTTGCGAATGGCAGCAATCAGATGCTTCCATTCATCCTCGTACGGATTATTCTTTTCGGGCTGCGGAAACTGCCAAGCGATGTTGGCCTCATCTTCTTTTTGTCCGTTGTAGATGCGGGCACGCGATGGCCAGTGCGATGCGGAGGAAATCACACCGAGTCCTTTCGTGCCATGCGCGTAGCTGGCAAATTCTTGGTAACAACCGGGAATCGTACGACCGTTCACGAACAGTTTCGTGCCGTCGTCGAACGTGTATTCCATCGAATACGTGTCGAAATTCTGATCGACGTTGTCGCCGCGATAGTGACGGCCACCGCTGGCCTTGCAACTGACCGGCCACGAATTCTTCATCCAACATGATTCATCAATGTTGTGAATGAGGAAGTCACTGACTGCGCCGCCACTCAGCCAAAGAAATCCATGGAAGCGACTGATCTGGTAGAGCAGTTCGCTGGCGCCTTCCGGCTTTGGCCCAGTCGCAGCAGTACCCGTTGGTCCAGCCATGCGATAGGCACGCATCATCGTGATATCCCCGATTTCGCCATTTTGAATGCGATCAAACAATTCGCGGCGTGCTTCGCAGTGACGGCACATCAGGCCCACCGCGACCTTCAGGTCTTTGGCAATCGCCTTGTCGTTCAATGCCAGCATTCGCTTGGTTGTCGGTCCGTCAACGGTGACCGGCTTCTCCATAAACACGTTGAGTCCCTTTTCGATGGCATACGTGTAATGCACCCAGCGAAATGCGGGCGGAGTTGTCAGAATCACGACGTCGCCGGGCTTCAGACAGTCCATCGCTTTTTTGTAGCCGTCGAAACCGACGAAGCGACGTTCTTCGGGCACATCCAACTTGCCGTCGCTGGCATGCGACTTGTTTAGATTTTCGTGACTGGCCTTAAGATTCTTGTCGAAGACATCAGCCATAGCAATGAGCTTGAGCGGCCCATTATCGACTGATAACGCATTGCCGGCCGCGCCCGTACCGCGGCCGCCACAGCCGACAAGGGCTATCTGAATCGTGCTGTCCTGCCCCGCATACATTCCGGATGCTGCCCCACTGAGCAACGTGGTGGCTGCCGCTGCGGCTGTGGATGATTTGAGAAAGCTTCGTCGTGAGGCTTCGGAGAGGTTTGTCGTCATACAATGGCTCCGGTACTAATCTTGAAGGAAAATCGGGCAAGTAGATGACTTGCAGACTTAAACGCAAAAACAGGCCGCGTTGATCAATCAATACGCAGACCTGCGGCTCATCTTTGATATTATTACCTAGAACGTCCGGCAAAGGAAACGATCCGGCAGAATGATTTGACTTCGGCCGCCACACACGCACCGTTTCGCAGGGCCAGTTGCCGACAGGATGCGTTTTAAACACCAAACCTTAAATCATGACGGCCTAGACGTCTGCCCCCCCACAATTATGTTTCCTCTGCCACTGTCCGACTTCGAATACTATATGCTGGTCGATGATCGTCCGTCGCATCCGATGGTGTTTGTCATGGCCGCACAGCTGTCGGGGACGTTTCAACAGACAGCCTTGCAGCAAGCTTTGGATGAACTCATTCAGTGCCATCCACTCCTGCGATGTTGCGTCGCAGAAATCGCAGGGCATGGCTGGTGTTGGATGCCACTTGCGAACTTAGGAACAGCAGCGACTGGCGTGGGGTGGCTGGAATGGATCGACGGTGATGAAGCGTCGGTAGCAGAATTTGTGCCGCAGGTGCGTTCAATGGATTTGACGTCCGCAGCTGGTTTACAGGTAGTGGTGCGCGCTTCACCGACGCGGGCACGTTTGATCCTGTACATTCATCATGTCTGCTGTGATGGGATCGGCGGCATTCAGATTCTTGGCGAATTGCTGGCGCGTTATGGACAGAAGACAGGGGCTGCTGATGCGAAGCGACCCGTGTTTGACGAGCCAAGGAAGGAGTTGCTGCTCGAACGAGAAAACTACGACGGCGGTCACGCAACCGCCGAACGGCAAAAAAAAACGCTCAAGAAGACAGTCGGGAAAATCTCCCGTCTGCTGTTGCGCAAACCCGTGACGCTGGCGCCATCTGTCGTTTCTTCTGCCCTACCTTCCTCTGCTACGCGGGCACCAGCTATTCTGGAAGCCGTGATTCCTAAAGCCGCGCATCGAAAACTGCGGGCCGTGGCAGCTACGCACGACGTTTCGATCAACGATCTTTTCATTGCCCAGTTTCTGCTGCATATTCGTCGCTGGAATTCTAAAATCCTGCCCGAAAACGGAAAAAAATGGATTCGGTTGAGTATCCCCGTAAGTATGCGCACGCGGATTCACGATCACATGCCGGGGGCCAACGTCGTCAGCTATGCGTTCGTGACTCGCCGTCAGCACGAATGCGATGACTTGGACGCACTTCTGAAATCGATTCATCGTCAGACAGGCGATGTTGTCTTCAATCGCGAAGGGATTGTGTGTCTCAAAATCTTCAAGGTGCTCCGGAAATTTCCACGCGGCATGAAGATGTTTCTCGGGTTGAAGTCCTGCCTGAGTACTGCTGTGCTAGCCAATGTCGGCGATATTCGACGACGCTTTAACGGTCGCTTTCCGCTCAACAACGGCAAGTGGATCGCGGGCGATGTGCTTGTCGAACGCGTGACGGGCGTCGCCCCCGTGCGGCCCAATACGCGCGCCGCCGTATCAATCGGTGAGTACGCTGGGGAGTTATCGATCAGCCTGCGCACGGATGCCGCTATGATCAATGTGATAGATTCACGGCGATTCCTCCAAGAGTTTGTGGAAGCTCTGGAACGCGTGGCGTTTGAGATCAGCGACACGAAAGAATAAGTAAAGTTTCCTCGGCTATGGCCAAGCAACCTGTAACACACAGCCGGATTGAGTGGCGATGAACAGCCGATCGCCGAGAGGGCCCGTGCAGATATGGACGGGCGGATCTGGTGAGATATCGACGGCCCACTGAATTGTGCCTTCGAAGTTGAGCCAGAAAATGCGGTTCTCGAGCGTCAGCACGGCGACGCGATTCTTAGTCGCCGAGGCCGATACGCGGCAGGGAATCCCATCAATGGCAAACGATCCCAGTTGAGTTCCCGAGCGATCATAGACTTGCACGCCATGGTTGAATGCCGCCAGAAAAATACGTTTGCCGCCTTCGGAAACGGCCATGTCGCCGGCATTGTTCATCAAGCGTTCGTTCCAGATTTCTTGGCCTTTGAGATCGAAGCGGCACAACTGACCAAACTCAGCCGCACCGATGAGTTCCGGTGCCTCAGCCAGAAACGTCAGATGTTCCATCGCGCGCATCGTATCAACCTTCGCGATTTCCTTGCGGTCGGCCGTCACGATATGCAGTCTGGCGGCATCGCTACTGAACGCGATATGGCCCCCATGCGGAGAGATTGCGATGCTGACAATTCGACCCGTGATTGAAGCGTCCCAAAGCGGCTTTAATCGCGCATCGAAGCACAACATGCGGCTGTCGCCGAGCACCGCGACGCCGATATTTCCGCTGTCGGACCACACCAGTTTGCGAAGTCCGACAAAACTGCGATCTTCGAGAACGCGGTCGCCATTCTGATTCATCAGACACAGGTGGCCGGCTCGTGTACCCACGAGCAAGGTCCGGGCTTCATCGGCGAAATCCAACGCCACTACACCGTCAGGAAAGAAATCTTCAAAGATTTCCGCCGGCCTAGAACCGTGGCTATTGTGAAGCAGTGGTGAAGCCACGCGATCTGCCTGAATTATTTGCGGGTGAGACGCGTCTGCAAATCTGCGATCGCGGCGGCGACGTCTGCGTCAGCAGAAATCTCATCAGAAGTCCGACCACGGAAAAAAGTGACCTGGGTGTCTACCGGTAAAGGCACAACCACGTCCGGAGCTAGGCCTTTACCCGCGTAGTTTCCATGAGCGGGGGAATAAAATTTCGCGGTGGTCAGTTTCAGTCCGGTTTCACCAGGCAGATGAATGATGCTCTGCACCGACCACTTGCCGTATGTCTTTCGCCCTACTATTGTCCCACGATGATGATCCTTGATCGCTCCGGCGACAATCTCGCTGGCACTGGCACTGTTTTCGTCAACCAACAGCGTCAACGGATAGTGACGCACGTTATTGCCGTGTGCCTTAAAGACCTGTGACTGCTCAGGTGCACGGCCTTCCGTGGAAACCAATACGCCACGATCGATAAAGCGTTCAATGACGGCGGCGGCCGTTTCCAGCAGACCACCCGGATTGCCGCGCAGATCCCAGATGAGCGCCTTCATACCTTTGCGTTCCAATGTCCGTAACGCTTCATCCAGTTCCTCTGCCGTATTGTTCTGAAAGCCTTCCATGCGGATGTACCCGATGCCCCGCGTTTCATCCAACATGACAGTGCGGGTGATGCTCCGGATCTGAACACGCTGCCGAGTGAACGTGGTTGATTTTTCCGTTCCTGCGGGGGATTCGAACGTGAGCTCCACCTGACTACCACCCGAACCACGCAACAGCCGCGCCGCATCGTCAGTAGAAAAATCGCGACAGTCTTGGCCGTCGATCGCAACGATGTAATCATCCGGCTGTAATCCACCGCGTTCAGCAGGACTGTCCAGCAACACGTTCACCAAATGCATGCCGCGTCCTTTGACGCTTTTCATTTCAATGCCAATCCCGACCAGTTCACCCTGAATGCTTCCGAATAGATCGTTGTAACGATCGGGTGTGAGGAAGTTGCTGTATTCGTCAAGTGCATTGCAGCCACCAAAGATGTATTCCATGACAACTGCGGTGCCGGAAATTCCAAGCTCGCGATCGCAAAGCTCACACACACTGGTGATGGCCGATCGAGCGTCCATCCGCGTTTCAAGGCGACGGTTCCAGAAGTCCTTGATCAGGACACTCCGAACTCGTTCCACTGCTTCGTCATTGCCGGGCTTCACGTTGCGCCCCAGAAACTTCTCGTTCTTGAGCGCCATGTACAGACTTTCCGTGCCATGCGCGACGAAACGCGTGGGTGATACGCTGTCCACGTATTCATATTGAACGCGGGAAAGAATGTCTTCGTACAGATCCAATGCTTCTGCGCGGCCTTTCGTAAGCAACTGATTTTCGAAGCTGCGATCCGAATAGCGTCGATCGACGCCAAAGTGAATTCGTGTGCGACGCAGAGCGTACTTGAGACCTTCGTCGTTTTTCCATTCCTCAAGTGACGCTTCATAAAGCGTGATGGCATCTACCCACTGCCGACTGCTTTCAAGTTGCTCGCCAGCCAGTTTTGCTTCTTCAGCATTGGCATAGACGGAAAGGTCAACAACTGACACGTCCTTTGCCGCCGCTCCCGACGACACCAGCAATGCTGCGAGTGCAAGGAACAGTTGCGACAGGATTTTTGAAATCCTAGGACTCATCGGCATGACTTTCCCCTCGATCATCACTGCCAAGATTGCAGTTTTTGATCACCTATCTTGAGTAGCTCGTCACCGAGCGGCATCATGCCTCACAATTTGATTCCTTCCCTGAAATCAGACTTTTGGTCTTCACGGCTGATATCTCTGACCGCGACTAAATATCGCTGTTCACCGTAGCAATAACCCTGAACCTTCTTTACGGCAAAATGACTATATGGCACGAATGCTGGCTGGTCAAATGCCGAATCCCGTTAGACCTTTCTTCTATGGCAGAACCCTGAAAGCCCGCAAAATTCCTGCATTCTTTGCTGCCTCTCAATTCAACCCTCCTGTTATTCTGTTCCGATTGCAATGGCTGAACAGTGTGCCCCCCCTCGTGGCGACAAAAGCCCATCTGTGCAAAAAACTGACCCACATCAGGCTCGGTAGGCTTGTATTAGGGCGGTGGGGGATGCGTAGTTTACGTGATGGTTGTCAGCGTTCTACTGACGTGCGTGTTTTTTGTGGGAGAAGTGTTGGATGAAATGCTTCCATGGTTTTCGGTTCAGGGCATGGTTTTTGAGCTTATTAGTTTGCGGTCTTTGGCAGAGTTATGCAACAGCTGGCACCATCACGTTTGGCAGCGGTAGCAATCAGTTCACGATGACTTTCGTGGACATCGGCAACGCCGGCAACGCGGATGATACGACGGGTAAGCCGAATCCAGCCGGAGCAGTGGGTTACGCTTACGGATTGGGCAAGTACGAAGTGTCGGAGGACATGATCACGAAGTTTAATGCTTCACCGTCATTGCAAATCACCATGGATAATCGCGGGGTCAATCAGCCGGCAACGGGTGTGAGTTGGAACGAAGCGGCCCGTTTTACGAACTGGCTGAACACGAGCACAGGCGGATCTGCGGCGTACAACTTCACAACGTCAGGAGTGAATGACAACATCACGCCATGGACCTCTGCAAACCCGCTCGACTACGACGCAAGCAATCCGTATCGCAGCCTTCGTGCAACGTACGTTTTGCCGAGCATGGACGAGTGGTACAAGGCGGCGTACTACGATCCGAACAAGTCGGGTGGTGCCGGCTATTGGGACTATCCGAACGGCAGTGACATTGCTCCCGGGGCCGTCACCAGCGGAATTGATCCTAACACCGCCGTTTACAACCAAACTTCCGCGCTACGCCCGGCGAATGTCACGCAGGCCGGTGGCCAGAGTCCGTACGGAATCATGGGCTTGGGTGCCAATGTGTGGGAATGGGAAGAGACACCATATGACCCGAAGAACATTTCAGCTTCGTCTGTTCGTGGGTTCCGTGGTGGCCTCTGGATCGGCGATTCCAGCCTCTTGTCGTCTTCGATCCGGTTCAACGACGACCCCGCGCTCAAGGACGGTAGCATTGGTTTCCGTGTCGCAAGTCTTTCTTCGTCCGCATCAGTTCCGTAGCCGGGTACGGTCGGAGTATTAAGCTTAGTAGGTCTGGGATTCGTGGCGGACCGTAAGCGGATGAAGAAATAAGACTTTGCATTTTTGTGCTTTATCCCTGTCGTCAGTGGAGAAGTTGCCTCTAGGATGGGCATTCTTGCCCGTCACGCTCGGTTGCTCGAGCTGCGGCCTGGAGGATGGGGATTCCTGTCCCTTCTCCCCTATCGTCAGGGAAGAAGGTGGCCGCTAGGCCGGATGAGGGGTTTTGCCCCCGCCCCGTTGTCGTCGCATGTCCATCTTGTCCGAGATTCCACCATTTGTTGAGTCTACCCCACCGACAGATCTACGATCTCAATGTCATCCCCAAAGTCCGTATCGCCACTGTCTGAAGACTTTTCGGAAAACGTATTCTGATCGCCAAGGCTGAGCGGCCCGGTCGGTTTCGCCAACGGCCCCGTGAACGTCTCTTGACCGCCAAGACTGTCTGGTGATTGTTTGGCCATGAAATGCGACGCTCGGCTGTCGGGGGTGATGGACCGCGGAATCCTGCGGCACGAGCCTCCGCAGATCCCTACAAGATGACATCAAACGCCCCCCAGAATCAAACCAGACGGCCACGGTAGGCTGCGTTTCCGCAGTACCTTGGACATTCTTGTCCGAGATTCCTCAGCTTGCCACGAACGAAGGGGCAAGCCACGACGGACAAGGATGTCCATCGTACGGTTGGCAACATCTCAGCCTGTTTCACCACGCGTCCGAAGTTACTGCTGCTACTTGTCCTCATGCTGCCAAAATAGGCCCAACGTTCGGCCGGCAGGGGATGATACACGTTCTCCGCCGTTACGCGGATCGCACCCCCGTCAACCCCCACATCACAAAGGCTATCAAGCCGACGACGCACAGAAAAACATAACCCTATGCTTCGGTGATTAGATGGTCAGCATCCCAATCCACACAGAATGACGCGTCTCGCTACACCCGAATTTCTCGGCCGAAAACGGTCTCTGGATTCCCTGTGGGGAAAGCTCACTGCTTCTTATTGCGGTCAAGAACCCATGGCGTTTTCTTCCATCGAATTCCTGTTTGCTTCTTGCCGGCTGGCGCAATCTTGAATCGTCCCACGGAGCTAAACCGCCACCACTTCCGGCGGACGTGTCAGAATCTTTGCCACGACCTCGCCCGGTTGTCCATCCAGCAGACTGTTGATTCCTGTTGGGCGAACAATCGAAAGCTGCGCGTTACTGAGTCCGAAGAGGTACATCAATGTGGCGTGGTAGTCGAAGTGATTGACAACATCGGTCACGGCCTTGTGGCCTAATTCGTCGGTTTCGCCATGGATACAGCCGCCTTTGATGCCACCGCCAGCCAGCCACATGCTGAAGCCGTAGGTGTTGTGATCACGTCCGATGTTCTGTTCGTTCTGAATCACAGGCAGCCGGCCCATCTCTCCGCCCCAGTGAACCAGCGTCGAATCCAACAGCCCGCGCTGCTTCAAATCCTGCACGAGCGCCGCTGCTGGTTGATCCGTGCGACCACAGGCACTCGGCAGCGCCGTTATGATGCCGCCGTGATGATCCCATGTTTGATTTCCCGTATGCAACTGCACGAACCGCACGCCGCGTTCCACTAGACGGCGTGCAATGAGACACCGCGTCCCATATTCCCGCGTGACTTCGTTGTCGAGGCCGTACAACTTTTGCGTCGTCTCAGACTCCTTGGAGATATCCATGGCCTCACTCGCTGCGATCTGCATGCCGGCAGCCAGGTCGTAGCTTTGCATCCGCGCCGCAAGATCATGCTCGCCCGGATGCTCTAGCAGGTGCGTCTCATTAAGTCGCCGCAAGTAGTCCAGCATCCGCACTTGGTTGGCCCCACGCAGTGACGGTGGCGGATCCAGATTCAGAATGCGTGGCTCTTGAGATCTGACCACAGTCCCCTGATAGACCGACGGAAGCCAGCCGTTCTGCCAGTTCTCGACACCCAACACTGGAAGGCCAGACGGGTCGGTCAGAACCATAAACGATGGCAAGCTGGCTCGGTCACTCCCCAACCCATACGACATCCACGCACCCAGTGCCGGCCGACCGGCTAGCTGCCGTCCCGTATTCAAAGCATTAATCGATTCTCCGTGATTATTGACGCCGGTGCGCATCGATCGAATCAAACAGATCTCGTCCGCGACCGTTCCGAGATGCGGCACCAATTCGCTGAGATCCATGCCGCAGTCGCCGTACTTGCGGAAACGCCACGGACAGCCAAAGAGTCGACTGCTGGCTTCGCCGGCGTTGTCGTATTGGATGTCACCCGTAAATGATTGCAGATGCCGTTTATTGAGTTCCGGCTTCGGATCAAATAGATCAATATGACTTGGCCCACCCTGCATGAACATCGAAATCATGGCCGTCGCCTGTGGCCGGGCTGCGGACGGTTTCGGTTTCAGATCAAACGTGATCGGTTCAAGTTGCGGCTTCGGTGGTGCCGCAGGCAATTCCTGCTGCCGTAACCAAGCCCATGCGAGCCCGCTCAGCCCTAAACTCTGTTGCGCCAACCAGTGACGTCGTGTGTTAATCGACATATAAAAATCCATTCGAACTGAACAATGCATGACAAAAATGATTCAACGCAGCCGCCTGTGCTTCGGGCGTTTCGCTGGGCACCGTCAGAAACTCCACCCCGGCCTGCACTGCGATGTCTGTGGGCTTGCGACTAAATACCAAACTCCAAGCGAGCCTCACCTGGGCGGCCAAATCAGTCCCTGCTTTTTCGCGAACACGATTTGCTAGAAGCTCCGCCTGCTGAATCACGAACGGATTATTCATCATGAGAAGTGACTGTGGCGCGGCGGTTGATGCGGCACGCTTTTCGCAATTTGGTGTCATCCGCGGGAGGTCGAATGGTTCAAGAACACCCAACGGCATGGACCGTCGTACCTGAACATAGATGCTGCGACGAAACTCTGCGTCACCTAACGGTTCGACTTTCCCCGAAGGTCGCCCAGCCGAATCCCGCGTATCGATCGCAAGCACTATTTGCCCCACGTCATCGGGACTCACAGGAACCGGCGGACCAAACGGTTTGTCGGCCAATTTGCCACTCACCGCGAGCACCGCATCGCGCAGCGTTTCCGCTTCCAAGCGCCGCACATTCATGCGTCCCAGCAGCCGGTTGTCACCATCGACCGCATCCAGTTCCGGACGATGGATTGACGACTGTCGATAGGCCGTCGAGGTCACGATCATGCGGTGCAGGCGTTTGAGCGTCCAGCCTTCGTCCATGAAGTCGCGGGCCAGCCAGTCCAGCAGTTCCGGATGCGACGGTCGGTCGCCCTTGATTCCAAAATCGCCCGGCGTCAAGACCAGCCCCTGACCGAAGTGATGCATCCAGAATCGATTCACGAGGACGCGCGCCACCAGCGGATGTTGTCCGTTCGTCAAATGTTGGGCGTACTTCAGGCGTCGGCCCGTGGTGGGAATTTCAGCTGCATCCCCCGGAATCGCCAGCCCCGTCGAATTCAGCACGGCCAGTTCGCCCGCGGCGATTTCCTCCTGAGGCTGTTGATGATCGCCCCGTGCAAACAGTTTGGTGACGGGAACCTGACCGGCGACTTCCGTCAGGCACATGACGTTATCGTCGGCCGGTCGTTTTTTCTTTGTTTCCTCCGTGAGTTCGTCCCATTTCTTGTTAAAGCCCGTTAGACGATCTGGCAGATACAGATAAACTGATCCGCGATCCACGTTGAGAAACGGATACGCTTTAATCAGCAACTGCTGTTCCGGAGTCCGTTTATCGGCAGTCGTGTCCCGCGTCGTGCGTGCCAGAGGCTGCTGTGCGACAGGCAGCTTCTGAAGTTCTCGTTCGAAGGTATCATTGACGATGCCATCCAATTCCGTGTCGCGTTTCTTCGCGATGTCCGTCAGTTCGGCATCAACCGTCGCTGCTGCGGTCCGCGTCTCTGATGACCACAGCGAGACCAGACGCGCGGCCGGCACACGCCAGTTTTGGACGTCGTACGCCGGTTCAAAGATTGCCCGCAGGCGGTAGTAATCGGCCTGACTGATCGGATCGTATCGATGGGCATGGCACTGCGCACAGCCGACGGTGAGGCCCAGCAGCGACGTCGAGGCGACCTTGATGGCCTCTGCCATGACATCGTTACGCGCCACATTCTGATCAACACTCCCATCAGCAGTCCCATCCGGACACATCCGGAGGAAACCCGTGGCGATTAGCTGCTCAGCCTGCTCAGGGTTCAAATCCTGATAGGGCGGCGGCAAAAGTTCATCGCCCGCTAGCTGCTCAACTAGAAACTGATTCCACGGTTTGTCAGCGTTCAGAGATCGGATGACGTAGTCTCGATACTTCCAGGCCCACTTTCGCTCAGGATCGCTCGTCGTGTAGCCATCGCTGTCGGCATAGCCCGCCACGTCTAGCCAGTGCCGAGCCCAGCGTTCACCGTAAGTCGTTGAATTCAAAAGTTGATCAACGACTTTTGACCACGCTTCAGGAGACTCGTCGGCCTCAAATGCATCAACGGCCTCAATGGAGGGCGGCAATCCGATCAGATCAAAGTAGATTCGACGCAGCAGCGTTTCCCGACCAGCTTCCGGGCTGAAACTCAAGCCCTGACGTTCAAGTCCGGCTAACAGAAAAGCATCGATGCGAGTTCGTCCAAGTTCTGCATGTGTGACATCCGGTATGGCGGGCTTTAAAATGGGCAGAAACGCCCAATGTTGACGCTCTTCATCCGTGAACGTATCACCGACGGCAAGCGCCTCTGGTTCGGTGCGGACCGTCATGGCACCAGCATCAATCCATTTGGCAACTTGCGCCAACTCCTGCGGAGAAACTTTCTTCTTGCCGGGCGGCATCTCGCCCGAAGCCATCCGCTGATACAGGAGACTTGCAGCGTGATCTCCCACAACAATCGCGGCTCCTGATTCGCCCCCCTTTAACAGAAACTGCACCAGCCGCGCATCCATGCCGCCGTGCAGCTCTTTCTCTTCGCCATGACACTGCCAGCAATGGGCTTTCAAAATTGGCCGGACATCGACTTCAAACCGAGGATGATCATCGAATGCACACGCAGTGGTACTAGGCAATGCCAGCAGCACAATTGAAAGTATTGTCCGAATTCGACCCATGTACGGCACCGTTCAGCAGGTTGGAAGGCGGGATTAGCGAGCCAAGGTCAGAGGAGGGACAAGGAGTGTACGCGATGAATCTTCATTCACAATTCATTTTTCTGCAGAT
Organism: Planctomycetota bacterium; assembly: GCA_003670925.1. Taxonomy (GTDB): domain Bacteria; phylum Planctomycetota; class Planctomycetia; order Planctomycetales; family Planctomycetaceae; genus SXXK01. The sequence continues at coordinate 18,924 of QWQG01000112.1, forward strand.
CGCCGGCAAGGACCGTAAAATCGGCATCACGGTTATGGCATCAGCAGAAATTTTTCAACGTTCTTTTCGGGGACAAGCGCTTTCCAGTTAGAGCCTGGTAAAATGGCGGCACACGTCTAGGATTGATTTATCCTGCGTGAAACATGCACGACGCCATCAGACTCCCGAGCGATCACGAAACAGACCTGTTGATTGCAGGATTCTGCCGCATGTTGCTTCCGCTTTACCAGACTTCACAGGGTTCGAACCGATGACTTCTTCTTCTCCTGCCGCTGCCGCTTGCATCCAAGTGACCAACAGGCCTGCTGCGGACATAATTCTTGCCGAGACAGAAGACCTGCGTTCTGCGCTATTACAACATCCCGTCTACGCGCGAATTTGTGATGTGCCGGCGCTTCAGATTTTCATGCAACATCACGTCTTTGCAGTCCTTGATTTTATGTGGCTGCTGAAACGTTTGCAGAAAGAACTGACCTGCATCCAAAATCCTTGGCTGCCGTCGCAGAACTCCGATCTGACTCGATTTGTGAACGAGATTGTTTTAGGTGAGGAGTCGGACGAGGATGGCGGCGGGAGATTTTGCAGTCACTTTGCGCTGTATCTGAATTCGATGAAAGATGTACACGCTAATCCTGATGCATTGCACCAATTCACGCAGAGCCTGCGAAGCGGTGTTAGCGTGCCTGACGCCCTCGCTATGGCGAACACACCGATCAGTGTTAAGAACTTTGTAGGATTCACGCATCATGTGGCATCCAGCTGCTCGGCGGCAGAGGTCGCCTGTGTCTTCTGCTTTGGACGAGAAGATATCATTCCGGACATGTTTCAGCGACTGTTGAGTTCTTTCGAAGATGCTCACCTGCAGGTTCCGGCTCTCAGTTACTACATCCGGCGACATATTGAATTGGATGGCGACCATCACGGACCGCTCGCCCGCAGTATGGTGAATCTGCTCTGTCACGATTCAGCCACAACGGGGCAATGCATCCAGACAACAAGGACGGCCATTCAACGACGTATTCAATTGTGGGACGGAGTCCTCGCCGAAATCAATGCGAGCCATCGCTGAAAGAATATCGGCAGGCTTTTACACCAATTCCGGCATGACCTTGCCGCCCTCCTCAACCAGATACTGTGGGCGACCGTTATTATCGGCGATTGTCGCACTGTCGACATTGATCCCCAGATGATGAAACAAGGTGGCATAGACTTCACCAAAGGTGACAGGTCTAGCAATTGCCTCGCCAGCGATCCGGTCCGTCGCGCCAATCACTTGACCATGCCGCATTCCTCCGCCTGCCATTAAGGCGCAATTGACCTGCGGCCAGTGGTCTCGGCCTACGATGTTGCTGATCTTCGGAGTTCTACCAAACTCACCCCAGATGACCACGGCACAGTCGTCAGCTAGTCCGCGTTGATCCAGATCTTCGATCAAGGCACTCACGCATTGGTCAAACACCGGAAAATCTTCCTGCTCTCGCACAAAGATGGAGTTGTTAGGGCGGCCTTCGGCATTGACGCCGCCGTGCCAGTCCCATTTGCTGTAGTTGAGCGTGACGACGCGGACTCCCGCTTCGATCAAGCGGCGCGCTACAAGCAAGCTCTGAGGCACACGCGGTGCGCCATTACCATCCATGAAAATTGTCGGATCGCCTTTGCCATAGCGGGCGACGACCTTTGGGTCTTCCTTCGAAAGATCAAGTGCTTCCGCCAGCCTAGACGACGTCAGAAGTCCCATCGCCTGCTCAGTAAACGTGTCCATCCCCGTCATGGTCATCGTGGCATCAATATCGCGTCTCAGCTGATCGACACTTCGCAGCAATGACTTGCGATCAGCAAGGCGGTCCAGCGAAACACCGTTGAGAATCATATCCTCTTTGGTCGGACCCAGTGGGCGAAACGGAGCCTGAGCGGTGCCAAGGAAACCCGGCCCGGGTTCATTATATGGACCGTGCGTGCATGGATAGCACAGACTCACAAAGGGCGGCGCAGTTGGGATCGATGATCCGGCAACGCGGGAGACCATCGAACCAAACTGAGGCCATCCGCCACTTGGTTTCGGCGTTTTTGGGTTACGGCCATTAAACACCTGAACGGCGTCGTGATCGGCCTGATTGCCAACAAGCGAGCGAATGATGGTGAACTTGTCAGCCATGCCTGCGAGCAGCGGAAATGCTTCGCAGATTTCCATACCGGGTACAGTCGTGGCAATCGGACGCCATGGACCGGCGATTTCCCGAGGAGCTTCAGGCTTTAGGTCAAACATGTCTTGATGAGGTGGCCCCCCCACCAGATAGATCATGATGACAGACTTTGGTGAAGCCTTTCTGCCGGCCGCTTCTTCTGCCTTAAGAATCGACGGCAGCGTCCAGCCTCCCGCTGTCCCGATTGCGGCAAGCGTGCCAATGTTCAACAGACTGCGTCGGGAAAAACCGTCACAGAACTGCCCATTTCGATCTTGCTGTCCGCTAAGCTTCAACATCCGGTTTTACTCTCTGAGAGACCTCACGGTGGACCTGATTACGCAGACACCACACCTGTCAACTTCGCCAGCATCAAGTAGTAACACTGATGGCCCTGTGAATCTAGTTCAAAGCATGCAAAAACACCCTGGCTCACGCTGATTCATCGTCTGCAGCGTGGCAAGTTCGATAGGATCAAGTCGCAGGTTGACTCTTCTCTGCGGAACGGCATGAATCTTATGCTGCGCAATCCATTTGCGGTCACCCGCTACCTAGGCCGGCTGTTGTTAAGGGGTTCCGTTTGAGATCCCGACAGTGACCGTCCCGTGGTTTTTTTCGCGTTTTGACCAGTAGTCGTTGGTCTGAAGCCACAGCGTGCCGTCGATGGGTGACCGCAGTTTCTTTTGGGTTCCAATGGGAATGTGACTTGTGGTTTGCGTACCATCGGCGGAGACGATGGCCCCGATAACTTCTCCCAGTGGTCGGCCATCGACGTAGTCAATTGTGATTCCGTCCGGCTCCGCGATCCAGGGCTTTGTCGTTTCTTCAACCACATAGCGGCCCTTGCACTCGATGAGGATTTCCTGTCCTGCGGTTAACGAGATCCCCGTTGAAGCCCAATGCTGACCGGCGTCTAGCACTAATTCCGTCGGCAACGCGATGTCACCATTCCTCGCATGCGGCCTCAATCCGGTGAGGGCTGGAAATCGCACAGCAGCGACATCCGCTTCGTGCAGCCCGTCAAGGTACAGCGGCCAGACCTGATCCAGTTGCTTCCATACCAGTTCCGGAATCTCGCCAATCGCATCTTCATACTGCTGCCGCGAACGACAGGCGGCAACGGCGGCGAAGTCAGGTTGCAGTTCCGGATGATGATTGATGAGCCACACCAAGGCCCACACATTGGCATATTGTGAATCGTCCTGAAACTTGGAGGCAGGCGGATGCAGGACGGTCTGGAGGGGCACGATGTCAGCCAGCTCACCCGTTACTGAGGGCTCCTGATTGAAGTGTCGGCGAATTTCCGCAATCCGATGCCAGCCCTCGAATCCCTCAACGGACGACGGAAGGATTCCGAATTCGCTCTTCGCGATGTCCGGATGAAGTCGATGAGTCGCGTAATACTCGGCAATGCCTTCGGTGTACCACAATGGCGGAATGTCGAGCATCCCAAATTCGCACATTAAAAAGCAGTGGACAAATTCATGCAGCAGCAAATGCCGACGGTAGTAGTCTGCCGTCTGGTTGTTCATCCAGAACCGATAACCCAGATGCCGACCATGCCGAATCGGATATTCTTCCGAAGGTAGGACACCGGCGCGTTCAAAACGATCTCGCGCATCTATCAGGAATCCGGTGACCTGAAATTTCGTGCCGGCTATGTCGGGAGCCAGTTTTCCCAGACGCTGCTCCAGCGTTGCAAACAATGCGTCGGCCAGTGGCGGCAGATCAACCACGGATTCCAGCGGAAGGTCGGTGACCAGAATCAAGTGTTCCGATTCTACGACCCGCACTCCTTCTGCCATGAGCTCGTCGCGGTTCAACGCTGGTCGATCATCGGGCAAACGAAATCGCTGCGGAGGTACCAATGCGGCGGCAGGAGGATTCCCGGAGGCATTCGAACCCGCGCGACTGGCCAGCATGTTTTGCTCGACCGTTGGCGGTGATTGTGACGTTGCGGCAGGCGCTCCTGTGACGGTTGACGTCTCTTCGGATGCCGCTGGCCGCTCCGCTTCGCGTTTCGTTTCAGCCGCCGCAGTGTCAGAAACTTCGGAAGAATCAGACGCAGCGTGGCGTGGTAGGGAAGTGCCACCGCAGCCGGCCAACACCGCGAGCAGCGACACAGAAAAGCCAATAGCCGTCATGCGACGGAAGGGGATGCCGGATCGCTCATGCATGGTCAACGCTTCACTGTCGGTTTCGACAAGGAGACAACTGGTCCTCTCGTCGCGGCGTTATTTTCGAGGTGGATCGACAGGCATACGTGTCGGCCGCGCGACTTTGCCTACGTAGTGCTGTCGCTTCGTCAAACTATTCTGGTAGCGGCCTACCCTTGGTTTCTGGCGCGAACGGCAGGGCGATCAGACCAATCAGAAAGACCGAACACATGGCCACCCCTGCGTATCTCATCCCCATGCCGGCCTCATAGCCGTTGGCCTCTGTAAAGACTTTGCTGGTCAGCAACCCGAGCGCAAAAGGCCCTGCCGCAGCGACATACCGACCGACGTTGTAACAAAAACTGATCCCGGTGGAACGCAGACGCGTCGGGAACAGTTCCGGGAAATAGATCGCATAACCACCGAACAGTGCAAGCTGACAGAAACCCATCAGCGGTATCATCCAGAAGATTTCGTGGAACTGGTCAAGGTTCCAGAACACCAGAGCCGTGCTCAGCATGGCAGCCACAAAGGACACCGCAAACGCGGGTTTTCGCCCAAAGATACTGGTCAGATGGCTATAGGCATAGATTCCGAGGAAGCCGCCGATGTTCTGCATCACAGAAGTGATACCAACCCATGTGGCAACTTTGCCGCTGACGACGTTTTCCGCGAGACCCTGAGCCTCGAAGTGTTTTCGGAACACGGGAGACAGCAAGTCGAAACTGAAGAAACCGATCCCCCATAAACCAATAATCCCGGACGAAGCCATGATCAGTCCAACGATGGCATTCTTTCTCAGGACCGGGTTACTGAAGAGTTCACTGAATGAGCCCAGTTGTTTGCCCAGTCCGGCATCTGCCTGAGCTTTCCACGTTTCGGGCTCCTTCAGATTTCTCCGGATGAAGATTGTCAGAAAAGCTGGCAGCGTTCCAATAATGAACAGGATTCGCCATGCTTTGATCGGAGTATCGGCCACAACAAGGTTTTCCAGACCTCCAGCGCTTTCAACCTGACCCAATGCGATGTTCATCAATGCGGCCGACACATTACCGACAGCCGACAAGGCCTGCAGCAGTCCGAGGGCAAACGGTCGAGCCCTCGACGGCATCACTTCAGCTACCAAGGAAACACCGACGGCAAACTCTCCGCCGACCCCAAGCCCCGTCAGAAATCGATAAAAAGCAAAGTCCCAAAATCCGACGGAGAACGCGCTCAGGCCAGTGCAGACGGAATAGATCAGAATGGTCCAGAGCATGACTTTGGCTCGCCCTATGCGATCGCCAAGAACGCCGAAAATTAGTCCGCCCGTGGCCCAGCCAATCATGAATACAGAAGTGGCCAACGCCCCGTAAAAGGTGACCATATCTTTTTCCGGCGCCTGTCCCACCGCATGCGGCAACAGTTCCTTCATGGCCGGCACGCGCGCCAGATTGAACAACTGCTGATCCATCGTGTCAAACAGCCATCCGAGAGCTGCGATCAACAACACAAACCAGTGATACCGGTTCAATTCTTTATACCAAGGGCCGCTGGCCGAAGAAGATTGTTCGTCAGATGAAGAAAAATCAGCGTGCAAGGAGATCTCCTGCGGATTGAGTCATGAGTGATGATCTGTGTAAATGCCCGGAAGCCTGCCTGAGAAAGAATCGTCGTGCCTCGAAGCGAAACTCCGCGCGGCCAGCAATAAGTCCGGCGAGCGGAGTGGCGTGAGCCCTCCGGTACCTCGTTTTTGTACCGGCAAGCTGACGCCTGCCGCTCGCCAATTCTCACAATCATGACCGCGTCGGGTATATTGCGTGAATCTGTCGCACTTTGTCAAAACCAGTGCCCTGGTTCAACCATCCGCTCCCGCCAAATTCAGGGATCGGGTAATTTGGCGCGAATCGGTCCGCACTCTCGCGAATTCGCATCCGGCACAAGTTCGAACGCTTGCAGCACTTCTGCCGGGACGCGACACGGTTGCAGAGTCGCAAACTTCACAAAAGCCCAGTTTGTGGAGGCAGTCGCCAGTTGTTTTCCGTCGGCCATGCGCAGCAGTTCATAGCGACGCATTGACGTGACTCGTTTCATGTCGGCCACCCATGTCCGCACCACGATTTCATCACCGGAAAACGCTGGCACTAGGTACTCAATGAAATGCGATCGTACGACCCAGCCCTGTCCAAGCTCATGATATGCTTTCGACGGCCAGCCTTGAGCTGTCGAATGGGCGACAGCCGCTTGCTGCATCCAGCGCAGATATTCAATATTGTTGACATGCCCGACGCCATCGATCTCGTCCGCTGTCACCTGATGTCGATATTCAAAAATTGCTGGCATGTTTGTTCCGCCGTTTCCTGTTCACGCGGGGACTATGGTTTTAATCGTTTAACGGCAAGCCGCAGGCGTCGCTGCCAAGTTTCGCCTACGCCTGCGGCTCGCCGTTAAACGAAAATGCCGACATTGAAGACTAAAACGACAGTTCACGAAGCTGCCGGGTTGTGTGATTTCCATTATTCAGACGGCACTTTTTTCAGCAACTCATCCGGACGACAAATCAGCCCGTGGTGAATCACAAGCTCAATACTCCGTGTATGACGAATATCGTCCAGTGGATTCCTAGTCAACAACAGGATGTCGGCTGTCTTGCCTGCCGAGATTGATCCGAGGCGAGCCTCTTCGCGAAGGACGGTGGCGTTGGTCAAGGTCGCGGCGGTTAAGACAGCAGCCGGCGGCAGTCCTGATGCGACCAACATTTCCAGTTCCTGATGCATCGCGAATCCAGGCGTGACCTGAGGTTCAGGTGAATCAGTTCCCACCAGCAGCGGCACACCAGCGCGATAGAGCTTGCCGGTCAGTTCCTGATATTTGGCGAATTCCCGGCGGCGGTCTTCCAGTGATCCGCCCTGTGGACAGCCGGTTCGCTGCAGATAGACCGGCCAGAATTCGCGCAGCCGTTTGGGCACGAGTGCATTGTCGGGATGATCGTGAACCTCAGGCACATCGGGCAGCAGAATCATGTTTCGAAAGACGGCCAACGTGGGATCGACACAAGTTCTCCGCTGAGCCAACTCCGCCACTAGCGCATCACAAAGCGGGTTGTTGAGATCCAGTTGCCCGCGGTGGCCTGACTGACTTGTCACTTCTGGCGGGATCACGTAGTTGAACACAGACCAGATATGTTCCAGACCATCCACGCCATCGGCCACCGCATCTTGGGCTGAGTAATTTCCAAGGTGTGCCGTCACAAACAGTCCTCGGCGATGGCTTTCTTCGATAATAGCACGGCCGACCGGTCGCGATGTACCCGCATAAATCTTCACCGTCGTGATATTCCAACGTTCAAGCTCGTCAAACAGCTCCGGCACCCTGGTCGGATCGGTCACGGCACGACCGACGTCCCGATGAATCGGAGGATCTGCGTCGAGCAGCGGACTGCAGGTGAAGACACGCGGGCAGAACTCCGGATGCGCTGCGGCAAATCGCGCGACAAGGGTGGCCGCCACGACTTCGTCCCCGGTACTGCGGATCGAGGTGACACCAGCCGCAAGATAGAGCGGCAGCACTTCATCGCCGGTCACGTGTGCGAAGTCGAGTACATGTACGACATGCACATGAGCATCGATCAATCCCGGAAGTGCGAACTTGCCACGGCCATCGATTCTTGTCGCATCAGCGGGTATGTCGGGTACATCATCTATCCCCGCCGCGTAGATGATCTGTGATCCACTCATCACGATTGTCTGCTCAGGCAGCATCGTCCCTGATGCGGAATCAAACAGGTTGCAACACTCAATTACAACTGTCGTCTCGCCCGCCTGCCCTGTCGCATGACAGACCATGAAATACGTCGCGACGACGGCAGCGATGAGAAAGCGACGGCTCGCGCAATCAGACCAGCGAATTCTGGGGATATTGATCCGACTGGAACCAGACATTGATGACTCACTCCGATTATTCTCCGCGCGAGCAAAAGTGGAGTGTAGCCGGATTCGCAAGAATTCGGAGGCGGACAATGTGCATGGCCGAATTCTGACGATTCCGGCTCCGACAAAACACGTCCATAAAGCCCGCGCGGAGTTCATCGGTCTGATCTTGGCGAGCGACCTTCGATCGCTTCAGGCTTGGTCGGTGCCCTGAATTGACGCGTCAAACTGCTGGCGCAAATCATCCGGAATTCGAGTCACACGCTGTGTGGTGTAATCGAAGACAACGATGACGGATACGCCTTCCGCTACGATTTCGCCTTGTTCACGACTGACGATGGCATGCGTCATCTCGGCGCTGGAACGCCCCGCACGTGTGATTTTCGACCCAATATACACGGTGTCCGGAAACCGCAACTGCCGACGGTAGTCACACTTCACTGAAGCCAGAATCGGGCCGAGTCCCGTGCCGCTCATCGTGACGGCAGAATGGCACTCATTCAGCAAATCAACTCGCGCGGATTCGAACCAGCGAAAGTAGACTACGTTGTTGACATGCCCGAATGCGTCCTGATCGCCCCATTGCACGGGCAGGCAGGTGATGGTTCGATAACCGGCCAACTTCGTGCGTATATTAGCGGGGACGTCCGTAAATTGCGGCATCTGGTTCTTTGCCATTATGGTAACTTCTGCGTCACTCGAGCCACAAATTTCACAAGCAGCGGGAATGCGGGTGCTGCCATCCCGCCGTGATCGAAGCCACCCAGTTCATGAAGCGTAACATCGCCGTGTTCGACGATTTTTAACATTCTCCACATGTATGCATTTTCTTCGTAGCGTCCCAGCATTTCCAGTTCCCGATCACCGGTAATTAGCAGGATCGGCGGTGCATCCTTCCGTACATGATAAAGCGGTGCTAAGCCATCTATCACGGGTTGTGTCTTTTCGAGACCCTGCTCCGCTCGGATCGTGAAGTGAGTAATCATCTGGCCGCTGAGAGGCGCAAGTCCGGCGATCCGATTTGCGTCAATATGGTGCACCTCCAACCAACGTTTGTCGAGGCCGACCATGCTGGCGAGATAGCCGCCAGCGGAATGTCCACTCACGACAATTTTGTCCGCCGCGCCACCGTACTCTTCGATATGCTGAAACACCCAAGCGACCGCAGCTGCCGCATCCTCAATATACGCTGGCGCTTTTACGTCGGGATGCAAGCGGTATTCGACTGTCACGACAACCTGATCGTGGCGATTGAGTTCCCCTGGAAAGGAACGTTCTCCGCCAGTCAGCCCTCCCCCATGAAACCAGACTACCACGGGTAACCCTGAAGCCGCTATCGGCGATTTCACGTCTAGGCGGCAACGTTCGCGCATCGTATCCGTCAAAGCTCCGTCTTCGCTTCGATACAGAATATCTTTTGCTATCCGGTGATGTGGAATGTCAGCATCGTCTGCCAAGTATGCCGCTGACAGTACCGCTGCCATCAAAATCAGCGCGAGGAGTGAGCCTGTGCTCCGCATTGTCAATCATTCCTCGAGTCAGGAGATTTATCGCATCATGGCCACGGACTCGATGCGGGCGACACTTGTTTCTGCGGACACCCATTCGAGGCACGCATGCCCAGCGGACATATGGTTGGCTATCTCGTGCATACAGATCCCTGCAGCTAGTAAAATAATGAGATCACCGTGGCGGATCGGCTGACCGCCATTCTGCTCTATCACCTGCGGCAGGCGCGCCATAATGGTTGGTACAGCTGCTGAAATCGTGTTGCCAAAATTGTTGAGGTTATTCAAAAACTCAAAACTTGGATACTCAAGTCGCGCAGCGGCAATTAGCGCCTTCAGTAACTTTCCGCTGGGTTGATGTGGAATCACAATCACGCGCTGACCGGGTTGTAAATCGATGGATGCCACAGCCGAACGTAGGTTGTTGAGCATCAATTCGATGCCATTCAAAAATACAGTTTCCGCATTCATCCGCATCACGGTACGACTGATCGTGTCACCTCGAAATGTATAGACCGGGCCTGTCTCTTTCCGAAACAACGGATCTGGATTAGGCCGCAACGAGGGAGATATGGCAAAGTCATCGGCTCGGATCACAGAGATCGGCATTCCCAGATTGCGTTCAAGCACGACACCGGTGGCACCAGCTGACACGATTCCACAGAAAAGTCGATCTGATCCATCATGCCATGTTTCAGGTGTTTCAACATTCAGCAGCGCGATGCGTTTAATGTTCCTGCGATCGGCGAGCAGTAATGTGCCTTCCTGCAGCAGTTTCAGGAATCCACTGCATCCGAAGTTATACGGCCGTACGGTCTGGGGAGACAACTGATAGTGTCGTTCAACGGCGGAGGCCAGCTGCGCGCCACATTCATCATCCACACCGGAATGACACAGCAGAACTACCGAAAAATCTGCCGGCGCATACGCGGATACACGGCAAAGTTTGTCGAAGACGGCCGTGGCAACATCGACCGACTGGACGCCAGACTTTAGCATCCGGCGAACCGCGATCCCCGTTGATTTCTGTACAGATTCTACACTCGCGAATCCCGATTTTTGTCCAAGGCACGACAACCTGACCACCGTTTGATTGTCGATTCTGTCGAAAAGATCGACGCGATCAAACACATCGACAAAGTAGGACAGTCCAGGTGTTGATTCCTGACCGACTGCACTTTCATGCATGAACATCTCCGAACAAGATGAAGAATCGGCCTGCTTGCACAAAGTGGCCGCACTTCGCGAATACTGATAGGTTAGAGCCCACAAAAATTACGCCTGAATTTCGTAACCTTTGCGCTGTTCACGTGCCTGCCATTTTGCTGCTTCAGGATCGCCCACGATCTGTTCAGTATCGGGATCCCAATTGAGAGTCCGGTCAAGGCGAATGGCGATATTTGCCAAATGGCACACCGTCATCGCGCGATGATGACTGTGAACATCGCTGATCGGCTGAGTCCGGTCAACAATGCACTCAAAGAAATTCTGCATGTGATTGCCAGGCTGCTTGCCCTTGTAGAGCGTTTTGAGTGTTTCTTCCTTGATGGGATTATCTTTCATACTGTCCACTGCCTCACCGGTCAGTTTGCCTCGGTTCACAAAGATATGACCGTCGGTTCCTTCTAGCATCAGACCATTGTCAAAGCCCAGATCTTTGGCATCATCACGAATATGTAGCACAGCCTCATTTTTGAAAGTTGCGGTTACGTGAAATTCCGTCGCCGCGTTGTACTGGGTAGGATCTGTCGGCATCCCATTTTCATACGGTACGGGATGTTTGGCCATGACAGGTTGCACTTTCACCGGCCCGGTGTTTTCCAGATTAAAGGCCCATGCCGCTATGTCCACATGATGCGCGCCCCAGTCGGTCATCTTGCCACCGGAGTATTCATACCACCAGCGGAACTCATAGTGACAGCGGGATTTCCCATACTTCCCGTCGGTGTCTTTGAAGCGATACTCGGTCAGCGGAGCCTGCCCCAACCACATGTCCCAGTTTAAGCCCTTCGGCACCTCAGCGACATCAATCGGCCCACTCGAGGGAGCCCCACCAATGGCGACAGTCACTGTCCTGAGTTCGCCAATCCGACCTTCACGAACTAATGCCACAGCACGCAAAAAATTTAGACCCATTTCGCTGCGCTGTTGAGTCCCCACCTGGAATACGCGACCCGTTTCATCCAGAACCTTGCGGATCATCTTGCCTTCGTCAATGGTTAACGTCAGCGGTTTTTCACAGTACACATCCTTGCCAGCCTTCATCGCTTCGATGGCGATTTTCGTGTGCCAGTGATCGGGGGTCACTATGGTCACGACGTCAATGTCTGGTCGATCTAAAATTCTACGATAGTCTTCATACATATCGACCGTGCGTTCCACGCCAGGCTTCCGCTGCATTTCTAAAGCCTTCGCCTTGCCTTTTTCCACATGTGCCTGATCGACGTCGCAGACAGCCGCACAGTCGGAAAATGCCATCGCATTCGGGCCGACGGCGTTCCAGCGATCTCCCGTCCCGATACACCCCAGAATCGGGCGAGCATTAGGACTGCGGAACGGAGAGGCAAACGATGACGGCGCGAACCAGTAAGGTGCAGCGGCTGTTGCAAGACCTGCCAGACTGGCCTGTTTCAGAAATTCGCGGCGAGATCGAATTGCCATGAGTAGAGACTCCCGTGAGTAGTGAATTGTCCTGAGAATTGGGAGGTGCGGCGTGATCTGGTCGCGGTGAGTCCGCTGTCAATTCACGCATTCCCGTCGGAAAGACAGTCTACCCAGTCATTCGCAGGACTTCCAAACCAGCAGGCCAATTCATCTAACGTTCACAAAGAATTCTACTTTTATCCGACACGATTATTCCGACGAGGCAAGATTTCCCTAGACCCGAGCCACACAATGAGCGTAGCTATCGGGATCGCAACATCACTAATGTGGAGCGCTCAATCAAAATGGCAATAAAAAACGGCTTCAACTCCTTTCGAAGTTGAAGCCGCTCTGGAATGAACACCCGCAAATAAACAAGAACCGAAGAACAGAAACGTCTCCTTAATCAATCACGCGAGCGTTGTTCGGCACCCCCGAACATAGGATGGAAACCGCCGCAGGCAGCGTCAACTGCCTCAAGCGAATGAACCCCAATCGAACTTGGTCACACTCAGACTTCTTCACTTCAAACACACACCAATCTCCTGTAATGTGACTCCCGACGATCTTAGCCAAAAACTAACACTTGCCAAGATCTTTTGTTAAAATTTCAGCTTTTTTATGCAGTAGTCGTGGACGAGTCGAAATCCATCAACACAACGTAGCGTTTCAAAACGACCTTTTGATGCACATTCGTACGCTGGGAATTTGGATCTGACCCGCCGGGTTTTGGCCTCAACAAAACCTTGCAAATTCGGTAAAATCGGCTGCTTAAAGTTGCCGCTGGATGTCAACTTCTCCCACTTTCCGCCACTCCCACCAGTCGGGCTTTTCTCTCGAGGGCACGGAAGCCGATGAAAATTCGCGCACGTTGGTTGAACCTAGTTCTGTCTTATTTGGCAACGTGCTGTTTGAGGCTGTTGTTCCTGACGGTTCGCGTGCAGCATCGCCAAATCGTGGATGATGCCACCCCTTACGCCCGACCGCAGGGTACGCAACGATTCACGTTCTGCATGTGGCATGATCAAATTGTCCTAGCCGTCTTTTCGCTCCGCACCTGGAATCTGGCAGGACTCATCAGTCAGCATCGCGACGGTGGCTACCTTGCGGATTCGGTCCTGATCGCCGGGATTCAACCTGTACGTGGCAGCACAAGCCGCGGGGGTGCGGAAGCTGTTCGGGAAATCCTAGATCGCCCTGATCTGCATCTGGCGATGACTCCCGATGGGCCACGCGGGCCACGGCGAGAAATGAAGGAGGGCATCGTTTACATTTCCTCGCGTTCCAGGCGTCCCATCGTGCCGACGGCATTGGTCTGCAATCGTTACTGGGTGATTCCCGGACACTGGTCCGACATGGCCATTCCAAAGCCATTTTCAAAAGTGATCCTGATTGCCGGCACTCCTATGACCGTCCCGCCCGAATTGCCGCGCGAAGAAATGACGATGTGGGCTGAATTCGTGAACACAGAAATGGGGCGTCTGGAATTGATTGCTCTGCGGATGCAGGACGGCGACACCGCAGCAGCGGACGAAATTGATCGCACGGCAGATCCTGAATATCGGCCACAGTTGCAACCAAGCAGTTCCGCAACCGCTGCGGCATGATTGATTATCCTCATTGCCGCTGAAAAAATTAGGACGGGCTTAGCCCGCAACCCTAAGCGACGATCGTATTTTCATCCGTGTTCATCGCCGTTCATATGCGGCTAAGAACAGACGTCTGAGGACACCGCGAATTCTATTCGCTCAATCGATGAATCGTGTTGTGAATCGTGCCGTCGATGCTGTGACCATCCGCAGATTTCAGGCTGTACCGAATCTCCATACACCATGTCGGTCGAAGATCGTCGGCGTCGATGGTCAGAGTTCGTCCGTCGTCGGACAAGGATGCAGATCTGATCGTCAACGGTTTTTCATCGTAGTGCTCGGAGCCGTAATTCTTCGTGCGTTTCAACGACCATGTCTTCACATGGATGTTCGCCGGATCAATGGACTTCGCATCGAGCGGCTCGGTGAAAACCAACTTCAGGCCTGACGTGGTGGCGTGCAGTTCCAGCGGCAGATGCATCGGCTGGCCGGTGGCTCGCAGGCGGTAGAGTCCGCCGGGTTGAGTCGCACTGCCCGCCCAGGCGAACATGCCGCAGAGATAGAGCTGTCCGTCGGTGGGATGAAATCGACCGCGCATCACGCCCGTGGGAAATGACGGAATCGGCAGCTCAATCATGCCACCCTGCATTTGCCCGTCGACGTTTTCATGAGGCACAAGGAACACTTTGCCGTAGCCGTACGACAAGTTCAACAGCGATCCATTCAGCGGTCCCCAGCGATCGCTGTTGACCCACAGGAGTTCGCCCGGCGAACGGTCAAATGCATTCGTGATCCAGCACAAGGGCGGTTCCATTGCTGCGTCCGACGTGTCAGTGACATCGTGATAGCCGAACATGTTGCCATAGAATTTTGGCTTGCCACCGGGATCGAGCGTCACCCAGTTGATACGGTTCTTCGGATTCCAGAAACCTTCCTGATCGGTCACCACGAATGAGCCATCCGGATTCAGGCAGACTCCATTGGCCGCTCGAAAACCCGTCGCCAGGATCTCCGTGCGGGAACCATCCTTGCTGACTTTCAACAACGTACCATGATGAGGTACGACCGCTTCGAGCGCGTGGCGACCTGATTTGGCATAATAGAAATTTCCTTCTTCGTCGGTTTGCAGGCCCATCGCAAATTCATGAAAGTGCTCCGTCACCTGATGATCGTTGTTGAGGCACTGATAATAATCAATCTCGCCGTCTCCGTTCAGATCATGCAGCACGGTCAACTGATCGCGACACGTCACATGGATCTGGTCATCGACGATTTTCAGGCCGAGCGGCTGGAACATGCCGGACGCAATTCGCTGCCACGTCAGTTGAGCACCGTTCAGGAAACCGTCCACAATCCAGACATCACCGTCCCATGAACACACCGCCATGCGCCCGTCAGCGAAGAAGTCGAGGCCTGTGAAACGGGTCAGGGCCAGCCACGGATTGGATTCTGGGGCTGCGAGGATATCGGTGGCAAACGCCGCACTGTCCGCGCCGGCCATCATTGCGGTGGTCATCTTCTGACTCCAACGCGGAGGGCCGCCAAGGGTGAACGGTTTAAGATCCTGATCGGCGTTGGTGATGACAGGATTCCGCGATGCCTCGGGGTTCTCGTTGCTGGATTCCGCAGATATCCACGTCGTAAACCTCAATGGTTCGGCTCCCGCAGGAATCGTCAATGTCAATCGACCATCCTGCGCTGACCACCTCAGAGGCACCATGGCCGGAGAAAAACCCGCCAGCAGCGAGGACTTCGCTGGCCCTGGAGAATCACCGCGTCGAACTACAGCCTCGTGCGTCTGACCGCCTGCCTCGGGGATCGATGCGCCGCCAGTTCCGGTCAAGTCCCAGCGAGCAATCAGGCCTTCGGTCGCCGCCGCCAGAGTCTCAGATGTTTTCAATTCATCGGTCAGCCGTCGCTGATAAAAGCGAACTTCGGCAAGTTCGCCCTCAAAGTATGGCTCCGGCCCCGGGAAATCGGGAGCCGTGAACCCTATCCTCGCCACGCTACCTGTCAGCGCTTGACCCGCTGCAAGTGTTCCTTTTCCATCCGGTTTTCCGTCGATAAACAACTGAAGCTGTTGACTGGATTTCGTCCACGTCGCGGCAACGTTGTGCCACTTGCCATCATCGATCTTCTTTTTCGATGTCACAGCGCCGACCCAGCCGATATCGAACGTCAGTTGTCCGTCGCGAAC
This sequence comes from Planctomycetota bacterium, assembly GCA_003670925.1. Taxonomy (GTDB): domain Bacteria; phylum Planctomycetota; class Planctomycetia; order Planctomycetales; family Planctomycetaceae; genus SXXK01. The sequence continues at coordinate 35,108 of QWQG01000112.1, forward strand.
GAACAGAGTCTGACCATCCGGCGTCCATTTCGGTTCGGGCTTCGCGATGGCAAAAATGGTTCCTCCGACACGGGTCTGGACTCGCGCGGTGATGGTGAAGTCTTTCGCCGTCATGTCGAACACACTGCCATCAGTGACTTCCAGAAACGTCTGGCCATCGAACGCGAACTTCTGCGCTTTATTCACTGCTAGGCCATCAGCCGGTGCAGGTCCAAACGTCACTGCGGTGGCGGTAACTGCGTCATGGTAGCTGTCACCGGCGGCTAGCGCCGTGCCGCTCACAATTGCGTTCTCTTGTTCTGCGATCTGCAGTGTCAGATCGCGGGCACGCGGACCGATATTGAACGTCCTCTGGAACGTCGGTGGCGACTTATCATCGGCATCGAGCAACGACGGCGACTCCAGCACGTCCGTGCCGTCAATCGCATACGAAAGCACAACCTGCTGCCCATAATAATACACGCCGCGAAACTGCCCCCAGGCACGGGGCAACGGACCGTACATCCGTCCGTCGCGACCAAGCACTCGCTGATCATCGACAAACTGATTTGTCGCCGGATTCGCCCAGCCCGGACCAGTCGGATTTGAAGCTACCACGGTGCCTGTGACGCGCGGATGGATCTGATGCTCGCCGTTAAACTGGATGCCTCGCCAATCGATGAAATTCTGTTCGGCACTCGGCGGATCCTGAGCACTCCATGCGGCCGCCATACGCAGCGTGTCGGTATCAAACATCATCCAGTGACGGCCGCGTGAGACGCCTCCCGCACCTGGATCCAGCCGCACAGCGATTCCCTTGTACGCGATATTGTGAGCGGCACCGGGGACTTCATAGGTATGAGTCAGGCTCGGGCCATAATCCATCGCGTTCCACGGCTGGATCAAACTCGGCTCCGGACCGCGCGTGTCGCCTTTGGGAAGCCGAGCGACAAACGCGGCATCGACGTCCACGAACTGCGTTGGATTGTGAGGCTTCAGGTAGGTCTCGCGGATGTAGTGAATCACGTCATATTTCTGAGACGGTACCATCCACGTTTGAGCAGCCATCAGGCCAAAGCCGCGCGTCAGCGTCTGGTACATTGTCAACGGATCGCTTCCGTTACGAAATTTTCCCGAAGCGAATCGCAGTGACGTGGGCAATGAACCCGGCTGGTCTCTGGTTCCGTGACAGTTCATGCAGACGCGCCGATAGATTGCTTCGCCGCGCTGCAGAGAGTCGGCGTTCAAGTCCGCAATGAAGCCCGCATGATCAATGTGCTGTTCATACTCCGGAACAGTAAACGTCAGCAGCGATGGAGACGGCTGCAGTTCTTTCGCACGCGCGGCCCCGCCGTCGCGAATGTCCATGAGGTATCGAATCAGGTCGAAGAATTGCTGACGACTGGCCAGCTGATTCATCTGACCGGCGGGCATGATCGAGACCGTGTTCTGAACGATGTCTTCCAGATCTGTAGTTTTCAATGTCACCTGTTCGCCGTTACGGGCGGCATCGCGAATCACCAGCGTGTCCGGCGTGCGTTCGACGAGCAGGCCCACAATCGTCTGGCCTTCATGTGTGACGGCCGTGACCGAATCGAAGCCTTTTCGGATGACTTTCGAGGGCAAAAGCACAGATTCCACCAGCGATTCATCTGTCAGATCTTTCGCCAGTGTGGCAAGATCCGGACCGAGCGACGATGGCAGAGAGCCTCCCACGGAATGGCATTTCGAACATGCCATCTGATGCTGAAAAAACACGACTGCCCCACGAGCCGCATCGCCCTGCAGTCGCGACTGCGCCGCCAGGTCTGCGGCAGGTGACTGTCGCAGTTCGTCGTCCAGTGTTTGAGAGAACAATACGCGGCTGCAAGAGAAAAGGGCCACACACAGAAACAGACAAAAACGAAGCATCACAGGACTCTTAATTCTTTGAAAAATGCTATGTAGGATGGACATTCATGTCCGTCCGATGGCCATGAAACACCCCCGAAACGAAGGTTTTTGTGCCGAGAGAGTTGTTCGATTATTCCATAGTCCATGGCCAATAACTCGGACATGAATGTCCAAGCTACGAATTCGCAACTGTCGAATCAGAAACACGGTTGAGAACTCCGTGCCACGATTGCGTGGCAATGAATCAATGTAGCGATCGGCGGTTGAGGTTGCAGCCCAGCGTTCCTCAGCCAGCCGTTGTATTCTGACGCACTATACGCCCGGCCCTCGGTCAGCGTAAACAGGGCAGCCGAATACAGGGCGATGGGTAGCGGCCCGTCGAGTTCATCGTTGAGCAGCACGTCGTGAATGATCAATCGGCCGCCGGGATTGAGCGCGGCAGCACAGCGATGGATCAAGGTCTGACACTCCGTGACGTCCCAGTCATGCAGAATATTGGACAACAGAATCACATCTGCGTGCGGCAGCGGATCGGCGAACATATCGCCCGACTGCAACTGCACTCGAGCGGCAACCCCGTAGTCGGCGACAAAAACTTCGGCCGTTTTTAGGACTTCGGGACGATCGAAAACAATCGCGCGAAGCTGGGGGTTAGCACGCAAAAACGCGATACTGTAAATCCCCGTTCCGCCGCCGACATCTAACAGTGTCGTGGCATTTTGCAACGGGATTTGCGTGGCCATCATCGGCGCTACATTTTTTGCGCGGCCTGACAGGGCCAGCGTGAAGTGCGCGGCCAATTGCGTCTGTTCCATGGCCGACTTCATACCGTCGCGATAAATAAACGCGGCCCCCGCTTCATCGCCCGACAATCCCGCCGGACGATTTGTGCGAAGTCGCTCCACCATTTCCATAACCCCCGGGGACGTTGCGGCGAGACTCAAATAGCTGCCGACGTCAAATTCCTGACCACGCACCAGATGCTCGGCTGCGATCGCCGTGAGTTCAAACTGCCCGGCCGTATTCTTTTCTAGCAACTGCATCGCCCGCAGCGCCGTCGTCAAGACGATCGCCGGCCGTTCAGCGAGACGCAGCTCCAACTGCAATTCAGCCAGCGTCCGTGGCTGCTTTGCCAGTCGCCCAAACACGTCAAAATGGGCAACGGCAGCCGTGAGCAACTCCGTTCCGTAGTTGCCGCGAAAGTATTCAAAGATCGAAGTCGGATTTGTCTCTGGGATACCGAGTGGCAGCATGATTTAATTGCCTGATGTTTCCAAGGGCCCCTGCCTCTGCGGCGGAAGCGGGTTCATGTTGATTTTTGACTTCATTTGGCCCATTTTAGCCCACTCATGGCAGCTTAACACCACTTGCTGGATTTATTGAGTGATTCATCGATATTTTGCGCATGAAAGCATGCGCGCTGTGGAATCCGCTGCTGACTGGTAATAATCCGCCTGTGGCGTGTCTCTACCCGTTCTGCCGGAGTGGCGTCTGATGAGTGCGAATGATGTTGTGCTGGCGATTACTGGGGCCAGTGGTTCTGCTTATGCCTTGAGGCTGGCTCAGTTGCTGCTTGCGGCTGGAAAAAATCTGCATCTGGTTGTCAGCGGAGCGGCTCGACAGGTGATGGCGCGCGAACTGGCAGCCGAGTTTCCTCGCAACGGTACGTCGTCGGAAGAGTGGACGGCGATGATTGAGCACACCCTCGCTGGGCCAATCGCGAGTGCTTGGGGATTTTGCCCACCAGCGACTTCAAATGCTGCACCAAGCCACGGTTCTGTCCGCGCCTACGGGACATCCGACTATTCCGCTGGAATTGCGAGCGGTTCGTTTCGCACCAGTGGGATGGTGATCTGTCCGTGTTCGATGGGCACGTTATCGGCCATCGCAACTGGCGCATCAACAAATCTGATTCAACGCGCGGCGGATGTTCATTTGAAGGAACGGCGACCACTGGTCCTTGTGCCCCGCGAGACGCCGTTGAGTCTGATTCAACTCGAAAACATGACGCGTCTCAGTCAGGCTGGAGCCACAATCATGCCGTCGATGCCCGGCTTTTATCACAGGCCGATGAGGATCGCAGATCTGGTAGATTTTGTCGTAGCCAGAATTCTGGACCATCTGCAGGTTGAACATACGCTGATGAATCGCTGGGGCGAGGAACCATCGCTCGATTAACGGAAGATTCGGAGCAACCTGCGTGTCCTGAAGACTTTCTAAAAAGCGCCCACTTTCCCACGAAAGAGCCACCAGTCTGACAGTTGACTCTTCCGACACAGCGATTACACATTGTCTATTTCACGTTTTCGCCGAAGATCCGCGATAATTCCGCACGATCCTATTCCGTAAGATATCTGCATGTCTAGTCCACGAGAAACATTACGCATCGTCATCGCGGCGTCCGAAGCTGTGCCGTTTTCCAAAACAGGTGGACTGGCCGACGTGGCCGGGGCGCTCGCAAAATCGCTCGGCCAACTCGGTCACGACGTCACGTTGATGCTGCCCGATTATTTTCTGCTGCGGCAAAACAACACATCGTTGCCTGCGATCCACGATACGGGGTTGCGATTTTCGCTCATGATGAATGGGCGCGCGGTCCTTGGCGCTGTGAACTGGACGACGTTGCCGAATACCAATGTGCGGGTGATGTTGGTCCGCCAGCCGGAATACTTTGACCGACGTCAATTGTATCAAGAGCATGGTCAAGGCTACGTCGACAACTGCGAACGTTTTTGCTTTTTCAGCCGTGCAGTGCTGGAAATTTGTCGGCAGATGATCCTGCGGCCGGATGTGATTCACTGCAACGACTGGCAGACAGGCCTCATTAATGGGCTGCTGCAGACGCAGTCCAACGGTCGTCCGGGCTTTGAACGTACGGGGAGCGTGATGACGCTCCACAACATGGCGTATCAGGGCAGATTCTGGCACTTCGATATGCCCCTCACGGGTATGGACTGGCGCTATTTCAATCCAGATCAGATGGAAGCATGGGGCGATCTGAATCTCCTGAAGACGGGCGTCGCCTTTGCGGATCAAATTACTACCGTCAGTCCTACGTATGCCGCTGAAATCTGTACTCCGGACGAAGGCTACGGACTAGAAGGCCTACTCTCACATCGCCGCGACGATCTTGTCGGAATCCTCAATGGAATTGATGATGACGTCTGGAATTCGGAAACGGATCACCATCTTGCTACGCCGTATTCGATCGACACGGTGGCGACTGGCAAGCGGCAGTGCAAAGCGCATCTGCAGCGCCGAATGCATCTCGATCAGCGGCCCGACGTGCCGCTGCTTGGGATGGTGTCACGCATGGCGGACCAGAAAGGTTTCGATCTGATTACCGGCGCGGCCGAACGAATTCTGGCCCAAGATCTGCAGCTCGTGTTTCTCGGTACCGGAGACCCACGCTACGAAGGACAATTGCGGGACCTAGCCCAACGCTATCCAAGCAAGGTCGCTGTCGAAATTGGGTTCGATGAATCCCTTGCTCACCAAATTGAAGCAGGTGCCGATATGTTTTTGATGCCCAGTCGCTTCGAACCATGCGGGCTCAATCAAATGTATAGCCTCCGCTATGGGACAGTGCCGGTTGTCCGCAAAGTAGGCGGGCTGGCGGATTCTGTTGAAAACTTTGAATCCGAATCGCAATCGCTGCAGACGGCGACGGGCTTTGTTTTTGCGGCCTATTCGAAAGAGTTGCTGGCAGAAACGATTGAAAAAGCCCTCGGGGTTTACCAGCAACCGCACATCTGGAGCCAAATTGTGCGCAACGGGATGTCACGTGACTGGTCATGGACGCGGAGCGCTCACGAATATGTAGCCGTCTATCGCAAAGCCATTGAGCGGAGGAAGAGACAGTCTCCATGATGGTTTGCGGTCGCTTAAAAAGTGTTCACGACATCCGCTCCTTTATTCCGACTCACGACTTTGTTAATTTGTACGGGGTGACGAACCGCAACCCGGGCACACGATGCTTGTTGTGCGGTGCAGTCGCCGATTGTTTGTCAGACCAAAGCCATCCAATGAGGGTCTTAATTTTTAAAACGCGCTGTGCGCTCTTCTTTAATGCTCGTTAATCCGGGGCAAAAATTCTCGCCGCGGAGGTATTCGGGCTATATTGTGTTGCGGGCGAAGCCCGCGTTAGGATAACTCACCGTGAATCCGATGATCGAACTTCAGGAACTTGTCAGCTTGTTTCCTGAACCGGAAGGGCGACCGCTTTATCTGGCAGCGCAGCACGTTGCCAAGGAAGCTACGCCCGAACCCTATCGGCAGATGCTGGTCCATGAACTGCACATGACCGTCACCATGGAAGCGTTTCACCAGTGTGAGGTCGAGGTGACGGTGGTTGACCAGCGATTTCAGAATGATCTGTATCTGCGGCGAAGTCTGCTCCGAAAAAGTGGCTCTGACAAGATCGTGCAACTGGGCTACGTCCGCTTCAATTTTGATTACGTGACGGAGTGTGTCAAAAAAGAAATCCTCGCGGGTGTGATTCCCCTTGGGCGAGTTCTGATTCAACACAACGTGCTGCGGCATGTGGATTTAGGTGCCATTATTCGTTTCACTGCTGGACCGAGCCTAGTCAGCAGACTGCAAATGAAAGAAGGACAGGTCACTTACGGGCGAATGGCAACCATCTTCTGTAACGGTTCACCGGCGATCGACCTGCTGGAAATTTCCGCGCCGCTCGATTAAAGATGTCGAGCGGGCGCGATTTCGGGAGCTGAGACGTTCTTTGCCTCGTTCTCGTTAAATCACTTTCCTTGGTCACCATTTCCCGACCGCTCAAGTACCGTGGCGTGGAACGCGAGGCTTGGCGCCGGCATGAATCTGCTTTCTAGGTCCATTGACGGTGGGTGAAACAGCGAAATCTTGGATTCCTGAGCCCGTCTGCTGTTTACTTACGACGGCGGGGCTTGCACGATGATCTGCCGATTCCCGAGACATTGCGCGCTGAACTTGGACAAACCATGATGCTGCGGATTTTAATCACTGTGCATTTCTTGGCCTGCTTCGCTGTCGAAGCGAGGGCCGACCAGACTTCGACGCCGCAGGAAGCATTGCGGACGAATCCTCCGAGTGTGTTTGCCATCACGGGTGCCATGATCGTGGCGCAGCCTGATGCGATGGCCGAACCTGCGACGATTGTTGTGCGGCACGGCAGGATCGTCGCAATCGGAGCGAACGTCCAAGTTCCCGCAGACGCCAAAGAACTCAATTTGACCGGGAAGACGATCTACGCCGGCTTCATTGATGCTTATTCTGCACAAACTATCTCGACGGAACGACTCAACGGTTCCGCGCGCTATTGGAACGGTCAGGTCACACCGCAGTTGTCTGTCGCCGATCAACTTCCCGCCAACGCCGATCTCGCCCTCCTCCGCCAGCAGGGATTTGTGGCGCAGCTTGTCGCTCCGACCGACGGCGTGATTCAAGGTCGCAGCGCGCTGGTGGCCCTGAGCGGGACTGGTGCCAATACCGCGTTACTTGCCAGCAATGTTGCTCAGCACCTGCAGTTGACGGTTCCGCGGCGAAGTCGTGACGAATACCCTGGAAGTCCGATGGGTGCCGTCGCGCTGGCGCGCCAGGCCATGTATGATGCCCAATGGTATCGCGACGCACAGGCCGCTTTCGCCGCTGACAGTTCACTTCCCCGTCCGGAACACAACGATGCACTCGCCGCGTTGCTCCCCGTCATCGCCAATTCGATCCCGATTATCGTCTCGGCCTCAAATGAACAGTTTGTCCTCCGCGCCGACCGCTTCGCTGGTGAGTTTGGACTGTCGTTGATTATCAAAGGCAGTGGCCATGAGTACCGTCGGTTGCCGGAAATCGCGGCCACAAAGTGTTCGCTCATTTTGCCGCTCGCGTTTCCTTTACCCCCCAATGTGGCCACTCCCGAGGCGGCCCAAGACGCGACGCTCGAATCGCTGCTACACTGGGATCTCGCACCCGAGAATCTTGCGCGAGTTGACACTGCGGGGATTCGCTTTGCGTTGACAACCGAAGGCTTGACTTCCAAAAAAGACTTCCTGAAAAATCTGCGAAAGGCCGTCGCACGCGGACTGTCACAAACAGCTGCGTTGCGCGCCCTGACAGTGAGTCCGGCGCAGATCCTAGGGGTCGAGAATCAGTTGGGCACCTTGGAAGCAGGCCGCTTGGCCAGTTTCGTCGTGACCGACGGTGATCTCTTTAAAGAAGAAACGAAGATCGTCGAAACATGGGTGGATGGTCTGCGGTTTGAGCATTTACCTGAGGCCGCGCGGAAAGCTGACGGGCACTTTGAACTGCAAATCGCCAAGGTTGCTGAGTTTCCAGATCAGCTCTTTATCGAAATCACGGACACGGATGGCAAGCTGAAAGGCCGTGTTTCTCGACAGCCAGTGCCAAAGGCTGAAGATCAAAAGCCCGATCGCGAAATAGCGAAGGAAGAAACTGCTGCTGAAGCCAATAACGCGACTGCCGGCGAGGGCCAACCATCGGCGGCGAATGATGCTAGCCCTGATTCCGAAGAGCAGCCAAAGGCGGAATCAACAGACGGCGCGGAACAGAAATCTCCGGAAATCATGCCCCTTGAGAGCGTTCAACTTAGCGACACGGCCCTGTCGGCGACATTCAATGGCAAGGACTGGGGCATCGCTGGCGTGATTCGAATCTCGCTCACACTGACCGAAAAAGATGCCGCCCAAACAGACCGCGCGGCAGCAATCGGCAGCATTGTCTGGCCGGATGGCAGTTCGGCCATCACCAGCGCGGTACGGGTGGCTGCTCCAGCTGCCGCTGACAAGTCAGAAGACGCGACACCCGAAACCGTAGTTGAGACGAAGGATGCCGATACGCAGTCAGTCCGCGCCTCGTTCGAGATCAATTATCCGCTCGGCGCGTTCGGCCGGACTACAGCACCGGCTGTTTCAGGAGCCGTAGCGTTCGTCCATGCCACCATCTGGACGTCTGGCCCTGAAGGCATTATCGAAGACGGGACTCTTCTGATCGACAACACAGGTATTGTGGCTGTCGGCAAGGCTGTGATAATCCCTGAGGGTACTCAGGTCATGGACATGCAGGGAATGCATATTTCGCCTGGCATTATCGACTGCCATTCCCACATGGCCACGGATGGTGGCGTCAATGAAGCCACCCAGGCAATTACCTGCGAAGTCCGCGTCGGTGACTTCGTCGATGCGAATGACATCACGATTTATCGTCAATTAGCGGGCGGTGTCACTTCTGCCAACATTTTACATGGTTCGGCCAATCCGATCGGCGGCCAGAACCAAGTTATCAAACTTCGTTGGGGGATGACGGGGGAAGAGATGAAATTTTCCGAAGCGCCGCAGGGAGTGAAGTTCGCGCTCGGCGAGAACGTCAAGCAAAGCAATTCGCCACAAGCCACAACGCGTTATCCTCAAACACGCATGGGTGTCGAACAATTGTTCCGCGATTCTTTCGAAGCCGCGCGTGACTACACCCAGAAGATGGACAAATGGCAGGCGGATCGGCGTGGGCTACCTCCGCGACGGGACTTGGAACTGGATGCCTTGCGTGAGATCGTCGAAGGGCACCGCTGGATTCATTGCCACAGTTATCGACAGGATGAGATCCTCGCCCTGCTCCGCATCTTGGAAGCGTACGGCGTAACGATCGGAACCTTCCAGCATATTCTGGAAGGCTACAAAGTCGCCGACGAAATGGCGAAACATGGGGCGATGGCGTCCGCGTTCTCAGACTGGTGGGCCTACAAATTTGAAGTGTATGACGCGATCCCGCACGCAGGTGCTCTGATGCACAAACAGGGAGTCGTCGTGTCATTTAACTCTGACGATGGCGAAATGGCACGCCATCTGAACCAAGAAGCGGCGAAGGCGATCAAGTACGGCGGCGTCCCCCGCGAAGAAGCGCTCAAATTTGTCACGCTCAATCCTGCCCGACAGTTGCGGATTGAACATCTGGTAGGATCTTTGGAGCCTGGCAAACACGCGGACTTCGTTGTGTGGAACGGCGACCCGCTCTCGAACTTCACACGTTGTGAGCAAACATGGATCGATGGACGGCGCTACTTTCACCGCGATGAGGATGCGCAGATGCAGGTAGAGTCGCTACAGAAACGAAATACGTTGATTCAGAAAATTCTGGCATCGCACGAAGAAATGCGAAAAGTCGGAGAACGCGATTCCGATCCCGCCGCGCTTTGGCCGCGGTATGACGAATTTTGCCACCACTTCAACCATCAAAATAACTCGAAATAATAAGCTAGCCGGGCGGCATCGGCACCCGGATACTGGTCCGCTTTCTTCCCTCGGGATCGACGCTGTTCGCTCACACATCCAAAGCCTAAATATGATCCGAATCACGATATCCGCGGTGGCACTCCTCACCATTATTTCCTCGGCGTCGGCTTCCGACCAGATCCCCGGCGCGCCGCAGAAAAAGCCGATTGCGTTAGTCAACGGCGTGCTGCACCCGATTAACGGTCCCGCGATTGAAGATGGCACTTTGATTTTTGACAACGGAAAAATCGTGAGTCTGGGACAGCGGATGGAACCGCCGGCAGACGCTGACGTGATTGACCTCAAAGGACAACACGTCTACCCCAGCCTCATTGAATCCCATTCGCACATGGGGCTTGTCGAAATTTCGTCGACACGTGCAACCCTCGATATGTCGGAGATCGGAGCCATCAATCCGAATGTCCGTGCGCATGTGAGTGTAAATCCTGACAGTGAACTGATCCCCGTCACCCGTGCGAATGGCGTGCTGATTGCCGTCAGTGCCCCTTCCGGAGGTCTTGTCAGCGGCAA
>QWQG01000013.1 GCA_003670925.1 Planctomycetota bacterium
GGTAGGTACCGCCGTTCAAAGATAGAGTTCGATCGATCGACAAGGTCGTAGAGTGACGCAGTGTTGTGCTTTGCTTCCTGGTTTGGAAATGCCGCATCGTCCTGAATTTGATACTCCGGGCCCAGCCAAGACGTTTCATATTTTTGCACGCGATACTTGATCCCGCTATTTCCTTTTTCTGAAATCCGAAAGTCGAACCAGAGATCGAAGTTCTGATATTCACCTTGAGTCAGAATATTGTCGCCCTTGCCAACCAGATGCAAAGCGCCGTCAGGATCAAAGCTCCAGCCTTCTTCAACTGGGTTGCCATTTGGCAGCGTCCAATGTCGGAGTGACTTGTCCTGAAGCAGATTGGTGTAGTTTTGGGCGACCGCATGGCCGGCAATGCCGACAATGATGCACAAGACGAGAACAGGAATGAACGACTTCATTTCATCTCCATTTTTTTGGGGAGGGGTGAGGTAGGTTCGATAGGTGATGTTGCACACAAGTTACGTATGTTGGACATGCTGTCACCCTAAAGTCACGATTGGAGCAGGCAAATTTTGATTTTTAAACTGCATTCATCGTGCAAACCGGAGGTCAAGGAGATCTAAGTATCACGCACGCTGGCGCATCAGGGGGCCATTGTGAGCGGAAACGCCAGGATGACCATCCAAACGACGAGGCGAATCTCCAGTTGCGAATCGAAGTGAGTAAGTAGTCATCGACCTAAAGTCCGACCGCGTTAAAGCGGCGGCGCCACTGATTGGCATTCTGGGAACTACTGAACTTGGCGATCGCCGGAAGTTTTTTCAGCAACCGCTCGGCTGGAGCTTTTCTGTAGAGCCTCGGTGACTTCTTTCATGCGGACGAGTCGATCGTGGCTAAAGCTGGACCACTCGTCTGGCTCGTGATTCACGTGGCTTAAGGCATCACGGACGTCCTCAATCTGATTATTCTGGAGGCGTTCTTCCAGCAATTGTGAGAATCCGGCAATGAGTTGACGGTAGCGAGTTTCGTCGTACCGATGGGCGAGCATGGCACCGATTCCGAAGCAGGATAGGGCGACCGCGACGACGAAAAACGTGGCGGACATATTGCGCATCCAGCGAATGTCGCGGGACTCACCAACAAGCCACCACCACAGCATCCAACTGGTGAACAAGAGAAAAAAAACGCCAGAAAGAATCAACACTGCAATGTTCCAATGCTCAGAATTCGATCAAACCCGTAGCGCCTTCGGCAATTTTCGTGCTCCGGATGTTCAAATCTCGCTCACAATGACATGATTCTGTCGTACAGCAGAATTGTCTTACGCAAGAGCGGTGTAATCCGTGCATTCGCGCGGGATGCAGAGTCTTTGGTTTAACGCAACGCGATGCTCAGGAATCCACGATGACAAACCCTTCCGGCAGCCAATGGAAGCCACAACCGGCAGGTGCAGTATGGGTTGCCAAGCAACTCGACGGATTTCGCCGCCAGCACCCGGACGTATTGATCTTCGAAGAATTGCTGAGAGAACGCACTGGCACCCGCCTTCTTGACTGGATCGATCACCTGCATGTGACATCCGTCGCTGGCATTGAAGCTGCCGGATTTGTGAGAGCGAGTGATGGCTGGTACGAACATCCCGGTGCCCTGCTTCCGGTCGTTAAGCAGTCCTCACATGACCGGATGCTGCTGCGTATCGATTCCGTGAGTGATTTTTACGTGGCTAATTGTCCTCGATTTTCGATTGAGGTGACGGCGGGACCATGGGACTTACGACGTGAAGCTATTTTGGCCCGCGGCAAATGGCCAGTGGAATTTGGAATGATTGAGAGGAATGGTTGCAACATTCGCACAGAAGTTAAACTTTTAACAGATCGTCAGAAAATTGACGCACAGGTCGTCGCAGAGTTACTCCGTCATCGGCAACGAAAGTTCGACAACGTGATGGCAGGGTGTGACTCGGTTCAACAGTTGATCGGGCAGGCAATTGACATGGTTGGTCGCGACGTCGCGTGTCATCTGTTCTTTGCAGCCGAGCGTGCGTATTGGCAAGGGCGGAATCGAGCCGGACAGGTGCAGTTCATGCGTCAGTCAGCGCTTGGTGTTGGTTGGGGAAATCACGATCACCATACCTATCGCAGCAGTCGAGTCGGCTTCGCGCGGCTCATCACACTGCTCGAGGAGCTAGGTTTTAAATGTCGCGAACGCTTCTACGCCGGGCTTGAGGCGGGATGGGGCGCTCAGGTGCTTGAACACCCCACCTGCGGTGTTGTCATCTTCGCTGACGTGGATCTCAGTTCGGATGAAATCTCAGCTGATTTTTCGCATCATCCACTCGAAAATAAGGCAAATCTTGGCACAATTGGACTCTGGTGCGCACTGCATGGCGAAGCCCTGTTCGAAGGGGGGATGCATCATCTGGAGTGCCAGTTTGATTTCGATGGGGCGCGTCGGCAGCTTGCGCAGTTCGGGGTGAAGTGTATGAAACCATTTACGGATTTTCCGTTTTTGCGTCAGTGCTTTACGGAAGGCGAACGTTGGCAGGTGGAACCAAATCGGATCGCTGCTGCGGCACACAAGGGTTGGATCACGACAGAACAGGCGGATCGGTTCGCGGCTGAAGGTGCTGTTGGATCGCATCTTGAGGTTTTGGAGCGAAATGATGGCTATCGTGGGTTCAATCAAACCGGAATCAATGAGATCATTCGCAAGACCGACCCTCGATTTCTGGTTGTCGAAGGATAGTTGCGCTACGCTGTTCTCCCGTCAAGCCACTTACGCAGGAAACACATATGCATCCGGATCAGGTTGGCCCTTATCGCATCGAACGCAAAATTGGCGCGGGTGGGATGGGCAATGTCTATCTGGGAGTTCACAACGTCACGGGAAAGCAGGCTGCGGTCAAAGTGTTACCGCCGTCGATGGCGCGTGAAGATGGTTTCGTGGAGCGTTTTCGTCGCGAAATCGAATCGTTGAGGAAATTGTCGAATCGGCACATCATTGAGCTTTACGAAGACGGTACAACCGATGATGCCACCTTCTACTATTCCATGGAATACATTGATGGCCCAACACTGACGACCGAAATTACTGATCGCAAACGCTTGCCGTGGAAGGAAGTGCTCGAGTTCGCCCTTCAAATTTGTGCCGCGCTCAAGGCGGCGCATGATGCCGGGATTGTGCACCGAGATCTCAAGCCGTCTAATTTGTTGCTCACCAAAGATCGCGTCATTAAGTTAACTGACTTTGGAGTTGCAAGTCTCTTTGCCGCGTCTCGACTCACGCGGACCGGCGGTATCGTCGGCACCGCCGAATACATGTCGCCCGAACAGGCACGCGGACAACGCGCAGCACACCGCAGCGATTTGTATTCTCTCGGTGCCGTGATGTATGCAATGCTTACGGGAAGGCCGCCTTTTACAGGACCGACAGCCAACGACATTTTGCAGAAGCATCAATTTGCACACTTTGATAAACCCAGTCGCTATGCTCCCGACATCCCGCGTCTCTTGGAAGATCTAGTTTGCCAGTTGCTGGAAAAAGACCCCGCAAAGCGACCACATGACGCATTGGTGCTGATGAAACGCCTCGAGCAAATCCGTGCCCGCCAGCAATTTCAAGAGGACAACGCCGAATCGCCCACGATGGAACGTTCTAGTCATGAGGAAATGCTGCTTGGGGATTCCCACGACACCTCGACGCCCGTCGGTCAACCCGGGCCCGCAACGATAGTCCGCAACGTCATGCGTCACGAAGTCGCAGCTTCTTTAATAAAGTCTCCGCTCGCTCGTTTCTTTGACAATATCTTTGTGCTGCTCACCCTGTTTATGTTGCTCATCGTCGCGGGAATTTGGCTAGGGCGGCGACCCACGATTGATCCCGCGCAGAATCTGGATTCCGCGCGGATTATTCTTAACGAACCGCCCAGTCCAGCATGGATGCGTGCCCGAGATGACTACCTGCAACCCCTGCTGAATTCCAGTCTGCTGCCGGAACTTAAAGTAGAAATCCAAGCCTTGATTGATAAGGCCAACCAGTACGAATTCACTAGTTCTCTCCGCGTTGGTGGAGAGAGCAGTGTGACGGCTGAATCAGAAATCCAGCGGCTCATTCGCAAGGCAGTTGAATTGTACCGTGACGGCGATGCCGCGACGGCTTGTGCGCAACTCAATTTAATTTTGGACGTTGCAAAATCAGATCCACGCAGTGGCTACCTCGTGGTCTTTTTGAATGCGACGCTTAAAGAATGGGATGGGAAAACGTCGTCCAGCGGCCGCGGCGAACTTTTTACAATGCTTGTAGGACGGGTCAACTCCTCCGTAGGCAAGGAATTGGAAATTGCGAGAAGCGGACTGCGGGCTGCGGTAACCCTATACGAAGACGATCCTGCCGTGCAGATGCAGGTCGAAGAAGCAAAACAGCTACTAAAATCACTACCGACAACTGCCGAATAACGAGGTCGCAGGACCTCCGCCATTCAGGAAGATGCAGGGATCCCTCATCAGAAACGTTTTTCACAAAACGATGGAGAAGGCTGTCCACACATCGCTATGCCCCCCAACAAGCTTGGCGATAATCACTTCAGCAATAATATCATCGGAGCACTCCGGCGGAGAGCATTGCCCTGAACCGCTACGGGTACGGTGGCTGATCATGCGATCCCTGTCTACACTCCGCCAATGATTAATTTTATCCTTCGTAGTATGCTTTTTTATCGACGTTCGCATCTGGTGGTGATGCTGGCGGTCGCAGTTTCGACGGCCGTCATTGGCGGATCGCTGATTGTCGGAGATTCTGTCCGTGCCAGTCTGCGCCAGATGACGCTGAGTCGTCTCGGCGGAATCAGCCACGTCCTGCATTCACCCCGATTTGTGCGTGAACAACTCGCGGAGGAACTGTCGAAGTCGAGTGTGCCACTGGTGAAAACTTCGCACACCGCTCCGGGGCTGCTGTTCCCCGGTAGTGTCGAAAAGAAAACTGGCGATGGTCAGTTACGGCGTGCCGCGTCGGTGTCGATTCTTGGATTGCGTGAGTCCGACTGGGCGATGTTCGACAGTCGTGATGTTGCCGCACCAAAGGATTCGGGCATTGTCCTCGGCTTTCGCACGGCGACAGAACTCAGCGCTGTTGTGGGTGACAGTGTTTCTGTGTGGGTCGAACTGCCATCATCGATTCCTCGCGACAGCCTGCTGGGTGAACGCGAAAACATCAGTCTGGAAATGGTGCTGACCGTCGAGGGTGTGCTGCCGGAATCCGCCGGGGCTTCAAGATTTTCGCTTCAGCCAGCTCAGCAACTTCCTTACAACGCCTTTGTGTCGCTGTCCACGTTTCAACAGCGGCTGAATCTGGAAGCACGTGAAGCCTCGCCCCGCAATCCGATCGCACGCCCGGCACGAATCAACACGATTCTGGTGGGCTGCGATCAGCGGTCTGCGGGCAGTGATGTTCGATCTGATACAGCCCTTGCCGCGCTGATGAAAACGGACGCCGACCATGCCGCCAGTTTACAGATCGCACTTCAAAGAACATTGACCATGGCCGATCTGGGTCTTCGCGTGCGACCGATCGAAGCGGGCGGCTTCCTGTCGGTCGAAAGCGTTAGCATGATTCTGGAAGACGCGGTGTCTGATGCCGTGCTACAGGCTGCTGAGAACATGGGGATGAGCGCCGCCCCGTCTCTGGTGTATCTGATGAACGAAATCAGCGCGGCAGATCGAACGGATCAGAAGGCGCGCTATTCAATGTACTCAATCGTCGCGGGTGTTGACTTTCAGCAAGGCCCGCCGCTCGGGCCGTTTCGCCTGAGTGACGATCTGCCCGTGCCGGAGCTCAACGATGACGAGATCATACTTTCTGCCTGGCTGGCGGAGGATCTGCAGGTCAAGGTCGGCGATACTGTCCAGACACGCTGGCACGAAGTCGGCAGTCACGGTGATCTGCCGGAGACGCATCATGGCTTCGTCGTGCAGGGAATCCTGAAACCCGAGGATCCCGTGTCGATCAATCGCGATCTGACTCCGTTTGTGGAAGGCGTGACGGATGTCGATTCCTTCAGCGACTGGAAACAGCCGTTTGAAATGGAAATGAGTCGCATCACGCCACGCGACGATACGTGGTGGGAGAATCACAAAGCGACTCCGAAGGCGTTTGTATCACTGGCGACGGCGGAGAAATTCTGGGCGAGCCGCTTCGGTCGCTACACATCGATTCGAGTTGCCTCACCCGGAGTTGCACTTCCAGCGGATCGACTGGCCGTACTGAGCGACCGACTTGACCTTGAAATGCGATCGCTTGTTGAACTGGGGAAACTGAGTCTTGGATTTCGTCCGGTCCGCGCGGAGGGACTGCAGGCGGCCGTCGGTGCGAACAACTTCACTGCTTTGTTTCTTGGATTCAGCTCCTTTCTGATTCTATCCGCGATCCTGCTCGCTGCGTTGATGTTTCAATTGAGCGTGCAGCAACGTGTGGCTCAGATCGGATTGATGGAAGCCGTTGGCTTTCCAGCCCGCCGCGCGCGACGATTCTTCGTGGGTGAAGGTGTCACAGTGGCGTTCTGCGGAAGCATTGTGGGAGCCATCGCGGCAGTGTATTTCGCAAAGCTGATGATCTTTGGATTGACGACGTGGTGGATCGGAGCGATTGGTACGCAGTTTCTGATACTGGATCTGCAGCCTGTTCGCCTTGCAATAGCCGCTGGAGGTTCACTCATGCTGGCAGCAATTGTCATCTGGAACGCCGTGCGGAAAAGTTCGCAGCGTGGTCCGCGTGAGCTGCTGGCAGGACTGACATCGGATGATTTGCCCGCCAATCGTCGACCGATCAGGAATAAGGTCATGAGGCTGAGCCTGCTAATGACATTGATCGCCGCTATCGCTCTGCCTGCCGCAGTCATCACAAATATGCTGCCGGAGAAAGAAGCATTCGGCGGGATGTCATGGAAGATTGTCGGATTTTTTCTGGCGGGCTTCTCTTGGCTGGCTGTCGGGCTGCTGCTGTTGCGGCGAAGTCTGCAGAGGCGTGCGGGCGATGCGGTGGAAGGATCGCAGATTTCCAGCCTGACTGGATTGGCGTTGGCCAACGCAGCGCGCAATCCGCAGCGGAGTCTGCTTACTACGGCCTTGATTGCGTTTGCCACATTTGTCATCGTTGCCGTCGGTGCGGGACGCAGAAATCCGGCGTCGGAGACGCCCGATCTAAAGTCGGGCAACGGCGGATTTTCACTGGTCGCCGAGTCCTCGTCGCCAATTCTGTTCGATCTAAATACGACCGAGGGCCAAGCCCGCTTGAATCTGAATGTAGCGGCCCCGACAACATTGCCGGACAACGTCAAAGTTTTCAGTTTTCGAATGCAGCCGGGTCAGGATGCGAGTTGTCTCAATCTGTTCCAAGCCACGTTGCCGACTCTGCTTGGGGCTACGGACGAATTCATCGCACGCGGTGGATTTCGATTTGCCGACACGCCCGGTGACAATCCATGGAGCAGTCTGGTCAAGCCATTGTCTGACAGAACATCGCCGACTGGCCGCGGATTGTTGCCCACGATTCCAGTGATCGGCGATCTGAACACGCTGCAGTTCAGCCTCAAAAAAGGCATGGGTGGAATCATCTTCGCTCCGGATGATCAGAATCCAAAATTTGCCCTGCAGGTTGTCGGAATGCTGGACGGGAGTGTCTTCCAGGGCGTGCTGGTGATGTCTGACGCCAATCTAAAGCGCATCGCGCCGGATGGTTCCGGGTCTCGTTACTTTCTGGTCGCAACGTCCGATGCCGGTGCGTCCGTGGATCAGGCTGCATTCGCCCTCGAAACCGCGTTACAGCCGTACGGCATGGACACCGAACGCGTCAGCCGTCGGCTTGCAGATTTCCTTTCGGTGCAGAATACTTATCTCTCCACATTTCAAATGCTCGGCGGGCTCGGGCTCCTCGTGGGAACGTTTGGCTTGGCTGCGGTGATGATGCGAAACGTGATTGAACGTCGCGCTGAAATCGCATTGCTGAGATCACTTGGTTTCCGCTGGTTCCGCATCGTCTGGCTCGTGCTGGCGGAAAACACGCTGCTGCTCTTCTGGGGAATCCTCACCGGTTCCGCCGCCGCTCTCATCGCGATGCTCCCGCATCTGCTCAGCACAGGCGCCGACATCCCGTGGATCGAACTTGCAGTCACGCTCGGAGCGGTCCTCATCATCGGCACGCTAGCCGCAGTCTTTCCGATCTACACCTCCCTCCGGATTCCGATCCGTGAGGTGCTTACGTCTGAATGACGTGGTGGTACGGGCCTCAAATTCGAAGCATGTTTTTTCCAAATCCAAGCGTTTTTTGTGCTGAAGCCAAGGAGCCGTTGCTGTTGACATCCAGTTACGGCATATTTGGAATGTGCATTGGCCGTCGCTTGCTCACAATGCAGCAAGCAGGCGTTCAATGTCTGCCGGGGTTGTATAAAGGTGCGCAGACACGCGGAGAAAACGCCGACCATTCCATGAGCCGACTGGAATCTCGATCTGATGGCGGTCACGTAATTCAATCTGCAAGGGATCAGGTGCTCCGTGATAGCCAGGTTTCCAGCCAAGCGGTTGAGGCAATTCGACGGCGGCCATGCTGACGAAGTCTGATTCATCGGGCGTACAGAATGTTCGAACCCCGGGCAAATCTAGCAATGCTCTCCGCGCGTGCTTAATAAGCCCATGCGCATGTTGACGATACTGGTGCAGCCGTTCCGGCGTGAAGAATCGAACGGCATCTGACATGGCCAGCAGGGGAGCTGGATCACGAGTTCCTAACCAGTTTGTGCGATCTTTCCATGTCGCCGGTCGCCCTGCAATGCTTCCGCCCCAGCTAATGATTGGACAACGGATCGACGCATGATGCCGTGGATGCACCCAGAGAAAACCGCTGCCGAAGGGCGCGCACAACCACTTGTGACCGCTGGCACAATAATAGTCACAGCCTAGATCGTCCAAATTCACATCCAGCATCGCAATCGCATGCGGCCCATCGACACAGACAAGGATCTTATGTGATAGGGCCATTTCACAAATTGCTTTGATCGGCAAAATACAGGCGGTGGCTGATGTGACATGACTGACAACAATGAGTCGCGTTTTGGGTGTGATGGCAGATTCGATTGCCGTCACAACCTTGGCGGATGTTGGCGGAAACGGCAAAGTTACCGTAACAAGACTGGCACCGGTATCACGGCATTTGGCTTGCCAGATGTTTTTCACGGCTCCGTATTCGTGGTCATTGAGCAGGATCTCGTCGCCTGGCTTGAGATGGGTACTTGCGGCAACCACGTTCATCGCGACGGTTGCGTTATCAATCAGCGCCAAACGCTCGGGCTGCGTCTTTAAAAACCCCGCGACGATGGCCGCAGTCGAATCAAGTTCGGCTTCCATTTCTTGGCAGAAAAACCGCATGGGCTGACGTTCCAGCCGCTCACTCCATGCCGCCCGTGCCTGCTGGACCAACAAGGGGGACGGCCCGAATGAACCATGATTCAGGTACGTCGTATGCGGATCGAGTTCCCAGCATGACGCCCACGGATGGTCACTCAACACCTGCACAACCCCCAGACCTATGCCTCAAATTTCGATCCTACGTTAACTGCGGAGTCTAGCTAGTCGTGCTGTGGTGTGCCAGTAGACTTCGCCTCACTGCGTGGGGCGGGTGGCTTCCCGAATAACGGCATCCGTTATTTGTTGCCGGATATCTGTTGTGAGAGCTAAACAGCTTTCCTAAACTCCGACGGGCATTTTGGTAAATTCCCGATGGCAGCGCTTCGACTTCACTTCTGATGAATCCTCAGGTATAGGCAATAATGGCGAACTATTTCTTTACAAGCGAATCGGTCAGCATGGGGCACCCGGACAAAGTGTCCGATCAGGTATCAGACGGAATTCTAGATGCCTTGTTGGCGCAGGATCCAATGTCGCGTGTCGCCTGTGAAACACTGTGCACGACAGACCTTGTTGTACTTGCCGGAGAAATTACGACACAGGCCAAAGTTGATTATGTCGCCGTGGCACGAAAAGTCATTCGTGATATTGGTTACACGTCCGATGACATCGGGTTCAACGCTGACTCATGCCGCGTGTTTGTCGCACTGCACAGTCAGTCAGGAGATATCGCCCAAGGTGTCGACCGCGATGGAGCTGGCGACCAAGGCCTGATGTTTGGTTATGCCTGTAATCAGACTCCTGAGCTAATGCCGGTTCCGATTGCATTCGCTCATCGATTGATCAATCGATTGACGGAAGTACGCCAGAAGGGTGTGGTCAAGTGGTTGCGTCCGGACAGCAAGAGTCAGGTTACAATCGAATATGATGGCATGAAACCGGTGCGCGTTGAAGCGATCGTGATCTCCACTCAGCACGACGAAAGCATAACTCAAAAACAGATCGCCGCCTTTATTAAGAAGGAAGTCATTGGCAAAGTTATTCCTGCCGAGATGCTCGACAGTAAGACCAAGTACCACATCAATCCCACAGGGCGATTCGTAGTTGGTGGTCCTCATGGTGATACGGGTCTCACAGGCCGCAAGATTATTGTCGATACTTACGGTGGCTGGGGTAGGCATGGCGGAGGAGCGTTTTCCGGCAAAGATGCAACCAAAGTCGATCGTTCGGCTGCCTACATGGGACGTTATGTCGCCAAGAACATTGTGGCTGCGGGTCTGGCAGAACAGTGCGAAGTGCAACTGGCCTATGCGATTGGCGTCGCGGAGCCTGTCAGTATCCGAGTTGATACGTTTGGCACAGGTACGATCCCGGAAACGCGTTTCGAAAAACTTGTTCGCGATCATTTCCCGTTAACACCGAAGGGCATCATTGAGCATCTAAAACTGCGTCGCCCCGTGTTCTTAAAGACCGCCGAAGGTGGTCACTTTGGTCGCAGCGGTGATGGCTTCACATGGGAATCCACCAATAAAGCTGCTGCTTTGAAGAAAGCGGCAAAGTAGATAGGATCCGTGGAATTACAGGTTCTCCCGGCAGCGTTTTTTTAAAAGCACATGTCTGACGTGAAAGCCTGTAATTTAACTCAGTTTTTACCTCCCACCGGCACGGATGCAAGGGTATGGGCAACACCAACGAACAGCCAAAGCAGCACGTTGCTGATCCCCAAAATCGGCACTTGCGTCCAGAAATTCAGCAAATTATTGCGCAAGGGACGGCAGCTCCGACTCTTTGCCAAGGCTCGACGCGATCGGCGGCCTTGCTTGTCGCCTCCAGTATGCTGTTGCTCTGGCTGTCCTTCACACCTGTCGAATGGTCTTTTCTTGCGTGGATCGCGTTAGTTCCTTTAAGCCAGCTGCTGCGTCTAAAAACGCTGCCACGGCGCTGCTTTTTCGTGACGTGGTGCGTCTCATTTGTTTGGGCATTAGCGACGCTGCAATGGATGCGGTTGGGGCATCCCGCGATGTTTCCAGCACTTGCCGCTCTTGCATTTTATGTGGCGCTGTATATCCCGGCATTTGTATGGATCGGGCGTCGATGCGTGGTGCAAGGGATGCCCGTGTGGCTGGCAGTTCCAATCGTCTGGACTTCGCTCGAATATATTCGCTCATGGTTGATTACGGGCTTTGCGTGGTACTTTCTGGCCCACTCACAGTACCGCTGGTCCGTGTTAATTCAAATCTGTGACATCACAGGCGTCTACGGCCTTACGTTTGTTGTGGCACTCGTTTCCGGAGCCATCGCTGTCCACGTTCCGGCAGCCTGGCTGCAACGCTTAAAGCTGAGCCTTGAAGCAGCAGCAGCGCCCGTCACAAGGACGCGCCTGCAACGATTGCCATTACTCACTGCGATTACGGTGTTCGTTACTTGTCTCGGTTACGGACTGCACCGCCGCACACCAACCGCCGAGTTTCTAGGTGGTCCAGTCTTCGCCTTAATCCAAGGCAATTTTTCGCCGGAGATGAAAGAAGACCAAGCTGAATATACGACACGATATCGAGTGCACGATTCACTGACTCGAGAGGCCGTGTTGCTGCAGCCCGACTTTATCGTTTGGCCGGAAACAATGTTCCCTACGCCAGAGCGAAGCGTGGCCGAAGGTGTGACTGACAAAGAACTCCTAGAACATCTCCCCCGTGAGGTGTTGCAGGCGTATGGAAATGATACCAAACCGCTGGTTGCAGAATGGCGTGGTGGTGACGTACAGAAACGTTTGCAAATGCATGCTCAGGCGTCTGGCGCGGCACTGGTCGTCGGTGTCTTGGCAATTGTGGCAGAAAAAGATCGGGCTAAGATGTACAACGGTGCGGCGTTTGTGCGTCCCGATTTGGGTTATGTCGGACGTTATGACAAAGTTCATCGCGTGCTGTTTGGCGAGTACACGCCATTGAAAGACATCTTTCCATGGCTCCACAATTTAACCCCGTTTGGTTCTGAACATGGTATTGAAGCAGGAACGGGTGTACGGATGTTTGAATACGGTGGATATCAGATCGCGCCGTTGATCTGTTTTGAAGACACCGTCCCGCATTTGATTCGCCAGATGGCGGCCCAGCGTGATGCCCTCGGCCACCAATGCGATGTCTTGGTCAATCTCACGAATGATGCGTGGTTTCGCGGTTCTAGCCAACTGGATCAGCATTTGATTACATCCGCTTTTCGATGCGTGGAGACTCGAATCCCCATGGTGCGTTGTGTCAACGGTGGGATTTCAGCATTCATCGATGGCAACGGACAGATTCGTGAGCCAGCAGAGATTCATGTCATGCAAGAACCTTTTGACGGTCTGCGTGTTCAGTTGCAACGGGCAGATGGCATGCGAGATCCTGATACTGGCGCTTGGCGACGTCAATTCTCAGGTATTATCTTCGGCCAAGCACCACTCGATCCCAGAGAGTCACTCTACGTGCGATTCGGCGATTGGTTCGCACAATTGTGCCTGCTGGCGACGGTGATCTTAATTGGCTTGTCAGCCGTCCGTCCTCAGTCACTTTGAATCGCAATTGATGCCCGACACGTGCGCCACGACGACATGTGTGTGGTACCTGTGTCCCTTCTCGCAGCGACGCCTGAAACGAGCGACTTCACCAGCGTGAAGCAACGAATCGAAGATCGGTCATCGGCTGGAGAAGTCTCCACACGGGACCCACAGCATGTGCGCATTGAGCACGGTCAGAAGGCCGGGTGGCTTGCTCCGATTGCCCTAGACTGCAGTGCTGAGACGTGGTTGAATTTCGTGAAGAACTTCAGGAAACGCCTTCGGAACGAGGCAGCGTACTGCTGACGAGCAATCTTCCCTTCAGCAAGGGGGATCAGATCTTCAAAGATACTATGATGACTGCAGCTGCTCTCGATCGACTGGTGCATCACAGTGTCATCATCGAACTGAACGTACCCAGCTTCAGAGTCGAAACTGCTCAGAACGCCAACTCAAAAGGACAGTCAACAGCAACGAAACCGCCTGTCCCCAATCCATAACAAGAATTTTTAATTGTCGCTAAAGGGAAAGACTATTTGTCGCCGAACCCAGTCACATCGGCGGCGACAATGATCTGATTCTCATTCACAAGCGCCTGAGCATTGCCGCATTGATCCCAGCCTTTTCTTGACGACATCATGATCTTTGATTCAGGATCGGTGAAGTTCCGTTGGGCTTTGGGATCCGGCACTGCGTCCAGCGGATCAAGCTTCGCAGGTGGTTTTCCTTCCGCTTCACGAATGGCGGCTTCAGCCGTCGCTTTGTCACGAGCCTGCTGTTCCAGTGCGGCTTTGGCTTCACGGATTTTCAGCAGTCGGGATTCTCTGCGACTCAGTTCGGTTGGAAGTTCATCACCTCGATGATCACGGCCAAGTTCCGCATCGTCCGCCACCTGCGCCTGCTTGAGCAGTTCATCAATTTCTGCCTGCAGACGTTTCTCTTCGGCCTGCATGCGGTCGTAGCTGATCGCCTTATGAGGAGATGCGTTGGCTTTGATCTTTGTACCGCCAAGTGCAAGGCGGCCTACCTTCAGGAGTCCGGACTCCCGACACAGTCGCAGGACTTCGCCAAACAGATGCTGGAACTCTGCCAGATGCCGACGACGATATTCACTGATCGTGCGAAAGTCCGGAATGTTGTCCCCCACGATGACTCGGAAGGCCACGTCCGTTTCGGATAGCGCCACGAGCTTCCGCGATGAAAACACGCCAATACAGTAGAAATAGAGCAGCAGCACGAGCATCATTCGTGGATGGTACGATGATTTACCGCTTGGTGCTTCAACAGCATGCTCCGCGATACGTAACAGGATGACACCAAACGCGGCGGGAATCAAACCAGACGGCCACGGTAGGCGGTGTTTCCGCAGTACCTTGGACATTCTTGTCCGAGATTCCTCAGCTTGCCACGAACGAAGGGGCAAGCCACGACGGACAAGGATGTCCATCGTACGGTCGCTTTCCTCCACACCAACAACGCTACGCCATCAGGCTACGGCAGCTGCGGTCGTCGCTCCGCTCCATCCCTTCGTGCCTCCGCCTAATGGCTCCGCTCACTTGTCCTGTGCCGCCTCCGGCGACTGACCTGACGGGGAACTCAGGGCCAAGCGGAAGCCCATGAAGCTGATGCGGTACGTCGGATCGTACCCGTTGCGGTACGCCGCCCGGCAATCCGCCGCCTCGTAGTCCCAACTGCCGCCACGGTACACGCGGTTCGAGCCATCTGCATCAGAACACCACTCCCAGACATTACCGTGCATGTCGTAGAGGCCCCAATCGTTCGGAAGCTTCTCACCCACGGCGTGCGTTGTATTCCCGCTGTTCTCAGCAAACCACGCGTACTTGCGCAAGTCTCGATCATCGTCGCCAA
>QWQG01000206.1 GCA_003670925.1 Planctomycetota bacterium
CCGTCACGACTCCAACTGTTGCTCAACCGGATTCCATTCCAGACCTGCGGCAGTCATCATGCCGAAAACTAAATCATCCCGGCAATCTCCGCCATCTCAGTTCCAAAAGCCCCACGCCTTCGGCGAATGTTTACCCGAAAAAAGCCATAAACCTCTGGGGTTTATGGCTTTAGCGAGTGGAGGATAACGGGGTCGAACCGATGACCTCTTGCATGCCATGCAAGCGCTCTCCCAACTGAGCTAATCCCCCATGTTTCGTCCGTTGGGTACGGACGAACGGAACGCTATCAGTCTGTGCGGAAGGTGTCAAGTAATTTCAGTTGGGTTCTCAAGGTGGATGCAGTGGCTGAATTCAGGGGTGTGGTTTCCATTACTTTTCAGGACGTCATGCATTGCAAAAGGCAATCGTCAGCGACGGTTGCCCATGTGGAATACCCTGAAAACTGCAGCTAGGCCTACGCTGCATTATGGACACTGCGGCGGGACACTAAGCATGCCGACAGCATCGTTAGCGTCACAGTTGCGATGAGCGTGACGGAAACACACGCCAGCATTGATGGCAATTCCGGCGTCACTGGTAGCGTCGTGTCATACAACAAACGCCGCAGTCCGGCCACGCCATAGGTCAGCGGATTAGCGCGGATGAGCCAATACAGCCATCCGGAGTCGCCGCCGGGAAAAAAAGCGCCGGATACCAACCACATCGGCATCAGGAAAATACTCATGACGGCATGAAATCCCTGAGTGGAATTCATGGGCCATGCAATGATAAATCCCAACGCCGTAAGTTCGGCCGCGATCAACACAAGAAAGCCGGTCGCCAGCAGCATGCGTGTCACGGACCATGTTACCTCAATCGGCGAACCCAGTCCGCTCGCGGAAATTAGCGGTCCGATCAGGAGGAATAAACCGGCTTGCAGAATGGAGAGGAACGTGCCCGCGGCCAGTTTGCTCAGCACAATTGATAACCGGGAGACCGGAGCCACTAGGACACCCTGCAGAAATCCTTCCCGGCGGTCTTCGATAATTGAGATCGTGGAAAAGATAGCAGTGAAGAGCACGATCAGGGCTGCAATCCCAGGTAGGAAGTATTCCTGATAGCTAACGGTATGCGGCAAACTAGCCGCCCACGACGGTGCCGTGAACGAACTCCGCAGTCCGGCACCGAACAAAATCCAGAAGATGATCGGTTGACCTACCGCTCCGACGACGCGCGTCCGTTGTCGCAAAAAGCGAATCAATTCTCGCTGAGTCAAAGCCACGATGGCATTGAATTGAGCAGATTCATGGGGCATTGGTGTCTCCGGTCTGTGAAAGCGATCGACCAGTGAGTTCCAAAAATACGTCTTCCAGCGACGGGCGTGTGAGTTCCAGACCGAGAATTTGATCGCCAAACGCCTGCATGATCTCACGGATCTGTTCGGCTGGATTGCGAGCGCGCAGTCTGATGCGATCACCTTGTATTTCCACATTGCCTCCGATCATCGCACGCAATGAATCCACATGGCGTGCAGCATCACGTAGTCGCACAGTCAGGCGCTCCCCATTCAGCTGACTTTGCAATTCCATGGGAGCACCCTCGGCCACCGTTCGACCACGGTCTAGCAGCAGCACGCGGTCGCAGAGTTCGGCCTCCGGCATCAAATGCGTAGCCACGATGATCGTAGTTCCCTGCGTCTTCTGTTGAGCAGTTACAAGTTCCCAGAATTCCTGCCGAGCACGTGGGTCCAGTCCGCTCGTCGGTTCATCTAGGAGCAACACTTTCGGATCATGCATCAGCCCTTTGGCCAGTTCCACGCGCCGTTTGAGTCCTCCCGAGAGTGTGCCCACGATCGTCTGTCGGCGATCGGCGATTCCAAATTGGTTCAGCATTTCTGATACACGGTGATTTAACGTCGCACCAGACAAGCCGTAAATGCTGCCATGACACCTCAGGTTTTCCGCAACCGTGAGCCGCACGTCGACTGCCGGTGACTGAAACGTGACGCCCAATTGTCTGCGGACGGCGGACTGCTGCGTCGTCACATCAAATCCACAAACCGAGAGTTCGCCTGATTGCATGGGGATCAGGGTTGCCAGCAGACGAAAGAGCGTCGTTTTGCCGGATCCGTTCGGCCCAAGCAGCCCGAAGAGCATCCCGGTGGCGACGGAAAACGAGACGTCATCGAGCGCGGTACGAGTTCCGTAGTGATAGCGAATGTTTTGGGCGACGGCGATCGTTGTCATAGGGATACGTTGGACAACGCTCGATTGCATGTCCAGTCAGCTCCCGCCACAAGTCGCGAGTGTCTCAAAAATCGGGTGCAACAACAAATGCAGTGCGCGTCGTAAATTTGAGTGTGGATTAGCGTTCACAGCGAGTGGCCAAGTCGGTCTGATGAGCAGTGTCTTACATCTGACTGATCAGGAGCTCGGAAATGACCACGCGGGAATAGCACATTTCGTTCGATGTCGTAGGCTATCAGGAGGCGTTTAAACCCAATACCGAAAGGCGCTTCAAAACCAGCCATTATGAGAGTTGAGACACGTCGTTCACACTGCCCGCGGAGATTTTTTCCGTGGACAGGGGGCAGGCATGTCGAATCGGCTATCAATGGCACAAACATGCGAGATACAAGCACTTGCGGCGACCGGTCAATTAAATCGAGCGATATCGAGGGCTCTGGGAGTTGATCGCGGCACGGTCGCAAAAACTTTGTCTCAAATTCAAAACCAGCCACCGGTGGAGGAAGACGGTGTCGCCGATACGCGTCTGCGCGGCACCACGAAGCGGCAGGTGCGGCAGCACTTTGAAGAGATTGAGCGACCGGCGCTGCGCGCGTTACCCGTCGCACGCTTTCCCTTCTTTCACGAACGGCGACGGAGTGTCAATCGCGACGGACACTGCGAAGTCGCCAACGCCGCGTGCGAGACAGCCATGTCTTACGGAGCATTGCGACTGCGCACGATTCGCAAGTTGCTGGAAACGTCGAGCGAAGTGAAGTTGCAGACGGAATTCGATTTCCTCGAAGCGCATCCCGTGATTCGTCCCCTGAGCGACTACTCGCGCGAATCCCTGTCCCCAGTTCAGAAAGGATCGTCACTGATGAAAAGTACGCTGTAACACATGCTGAAGGAACTGCGTGTAGCTTTCCTGCCGGCATCAACTTCAGAATGGCCTGCCGAAAGACATGCTGCCAATCACTGTTCAGTCGCCGGTAAGCGACCGGCGCAAGAATGTCGGCAAAGACATCAAACAGCTCACTTTGTCGAGGATCTTCCAGATACCGCACGGCGTCGCTCCTTCCGCAAAAGCATAGGAACGACAGCGCCCGCCAACGGCTCCCGCCAGGTCAACACAACGCATTTTGCCATTTTTACCAAGGACTTTTGTCGCACGTGTCATCAGTAGTCCGATCACTCTGCATCTGCACGGGGGAAGTTGTGGTTGCGACGCGGGCAATTGATTCAAGTCTTGCATCTCGCCCGATTTAATTTTGAATCCCCGTTTACCATCTCTTTTGGCGTGTCGCAGACGCGCTTGCGATCTCGTTCTAGTCGATGCCGTAATTTGCTACGTTCAAAGATGCTTGAATACTCATTTGGTGTCTGAACGCCGCCTGACCTCCTTTGAGCGGCGATCTTCGGACCATCGGCTGTTGGAACGGAGGAGGTTTTTTTGCTGTCCACTTGCTCCAAGGCAATTCTCTTGCGACTATGCCAAGGGTTCGTCATTGAATCCTGCCCCAAACTCCAAACTTCTGGACTCCTGCCGTGATCCCATCCTGTATGTGCCCTCTTACTTTGCGTCCAGTGATATTCAGCAGCACTTTTGCCGTGTGGGCAATGATCTGCAGTCTGACAGTGGCAGATGTGCGTGACCGAGCTGTTGTCAGCCTGACGTTTGACGATCTTCCGGAATCTGGAATGATCGCGACAACCGCTGATTCCGCGAAGAGCGGCAAAGTGGCGGATACGGTGTCGCTCACCCAGTCTCCTTCCCGCATTCCCGCGGCATTTGTCACCAGCAGCACAGGTGCGTCGTTGCTGCTCGACCCGGACAAGAAGCAACAGATTGTGATTGCAACCAGTGAAGACGTCAGCCGCCCGGATGCGGTTTCTGTCAGCGGACTGTTTGCAAATCTCCAGTCGGCTGACACAAACATTTATCATGGTCTATTTGCCAAACGCCATCCAACCAGTAGCACATCCAACTACGGAATTAATTTCAATCCCGGGACTGATGTCTTGCAGGTGTACGTGAACGACGGCACGGGGTACAAGCTTGCCCAGTACAGCGTCAAGCAGACGATTGGTTATCGACGTCGAATGCATTTGACAGTCAGTCTAGATCATGCTGACGCCCCGGGAGCCGATGCCGACGGGGATGTGGATGATGTTCGGCTGCGGGTATTTGTGAATGGCCAGCCGGTGACGCCGACGGTTGTCTCGGGCGGATTTGCTGAAGGCAATGTGGGGTGGCTGCAGGATGTTTCGCTGACGAAATGTGTGAGTGACACGCCGCTCACCATCGGCTCCAGTTTCACTGACGGCGAAATGCTCCGCCTTGTTTGTGATGATATCCACGTCTTCGCCGAAGCCTTGACAAACGAAGATGCCGCGGCCTTGTTCCATGAAGTGGCAGGTGCATCTGCCGCAGAAATTTCGCAGGAACAAACAGCCGGAACTGACAGCACTCGCGTGCAGCCCGTGATTGGGCGCATCATCCCGCACGCGATTGAAATCAACAAGACCACACGGATGCAATTGGCTGGTCAGAATCTGCAGGGGGCAAGATTGCACACAGAAGTGGCGGGGATTTCCTGCTCCGTCGTGGAAGGTGGTAATGCAAGCCAAGGATTCTTCGATGTGTCGGTGGCAGACACCGTCTTACCCGGACGCTATTTGGTGCGGTGCGTGACAACAGGGGGTGTGAGTAAACCTGTCGTAATTGTCGTCGATCGGATTCCAACGGCGGTTGACGGCACATATCCCAGAGAAACACCTGCAACCGTTCTGCCGGCTGCAGTCGCCGGCGTTATTTCCGGCACGGAACAAAAGCAACTTTGGTTTCAGGGGACAGCGAACCAAAAAATCGCCGTGGAAGTCGAAGCACGGCGCGTGGGTTCGAAACTGGATCCAGTAGTTGAAATTCGTTCTGCCGAAGGAACTCCTCTAGCATTGCAATGGCAACAAGCAGAACTGCAGGGTGATGCGCGAGCCACGGTGACGCTCCCAGCCGATGGCCTGTACGTGGCGGAACTTCACGATCTGCAATTTCAGGCCGTAGGCGGCAGCATCTGGCGATTAATGGTGGGTGACCTGCCGCCATCTTCGATTGCGTTTCCGGCGACCTTGGCACCTACGGTCACATCATTCAGAACACTCAGCAAAAACGCGATTTCAGAAGCTGTCTCGCTTAAGGAGAATGAAGGCGGCATTGCGATTCAGTCGGGCGTTGCCATTCTGCCGTTTCCGGCACTCAGAACTCAAAACGGCGTGCATGTGATAGAACCGCTGGAAGGCACGTTTCCGGAAGCAGCTGTCGATGCGACGTTCACGGCAACTCCGTTCCTGCCGCTGTTCATTAGCGGTCGCATCGCAGTGCCGGGTGAAACTGATACTGTCCTCTTGACGGTCACGCCCGGGCAGACTCTGAATTTCCAAATGGCCGCTCGTGGGATCTCGTCACCGTTGCGCGGTCACTTGGCATTGTTCAATGGTGATGCGCTGGTCGCGCAAAATGACGGAAATTCAGGAGCAGATGATCCGACATTTAACTTTGTGGTACCGGAAGGGGTGACGCAATTGAAGGTCCGCGTGCGGGATATCAACGAAAAGGGTTCTCAGGCGTCCGTCTACCTGCTGCAGATTGCCCGCCCGGATCGTCCCGCATTTTTGCTGAGTACTCGGGAAGAATCTGTCCGCCTTCCCCTGAATGGGTCGACACCCGTTCGTTTGTCCGTCATCCGGACGTCTCCTTCGTTTCGATACACGGGCCCGATTCATCTTGCGGCATCGGGAATGTCTTCGGTCACAATTGTGCCGGAGACGATCGCCGGAAGTGAGCAAAACCAAGATGTGTTGGTGATGCTCACGCGCAACGCAGCTGTTAATCCTGACATTGCAGCAAACGGGCAGGGGTTGACAATTTCCGGAACTGCCGACGGACTGGCGTCAGGTTTTTCGACAGTTGTTTCCTTGGTGCTGGACTCGGTTCCAACGAGTGCGCTGACCCTTGCGGATGAAGCACTTGTGGCAGGTCCTGCTGATCCGACTCCCGGCACGATCCTCCTAGAGGCGGCTCCACCAATTCTACTGCGTGGCATGTCAGCGGTTTTGCCTGTACGTGTCATCCCGTTGACGGAACAGACACCCCCATTCGTGCGTTTTGAAATGACGACAACTGAGCCTGTTCGCCTTGAAGATCCGAACAAGCCTGATTCACCCAAGAAGCTAGCAATCGCACTCCATGAATTTCAGTTCGGCCCTGTTTCGCAGGGCGTCATGGGCCTGACCATTCGCGTCCCAACCGACATTCCATCTACCGCAATTGATGTCGTGATCTCAGCCGATTTCGTGACGCAGCCACTGGCATCCGGAGTTGGTTCTAAGGCATGGATAGCTCCGACGACGCTGTTCATCGAAGACGCGATCACCGTTGCTCCGGTACCTGATGCCAAAGGCACTAAGGCTGGTGGTTCCATCATCATCGGAAGCGTGCAGCGTCATCCTTCGTACGACGGCGAGTTCATGGTGATGCTGGACGGTCTGCCTAAAGACTTCGCAGCAGCACCCGCAATTGTCGCTGCTGGTCAGTCCACATTTACCGTGAATCTGACAATTCCAGAATCCGCGACACTCGGCGAAGTCCCAAATGTGACTGTTCGAGGCCAAGTTGCCAACGGATCCACTATTAGCAAACCAGTGACGGTAAAAATTTTGGTCGAGTAGTCGCGTTTTTCCAGACAACGCAGTCTCCAGGTGACCGGCAAATTTAACGGTCTGGGTGCAATAGCTCAATTCGGAAGAATTCCGCAAGGATTTGGATTTGGACGAATTCAGGCGGGCTGTCACAGATTGTCGCAGGCCCGCCCAACTCATGGTCACAAGAATTCCAGCGGTATGACTCATCTTCTCCGGACGATCTCACGAAAAGTATGCTGATCGCCAAGGCTCTGCGGGCCTGTCGGCTTCGTCAATGGCCGCTGAACGTATTCTGCCCGCCAAGACTGTCCAGCGATTGTTTGGCCGTAAAACTTGGGCTTGGTGGTCCGGGGCGGCGATTCAACAGTACCTTGGACATTCTTGTCCGAGATTCCTCCATTTGCCGCGCGGGGTGTTGATTTAATCAGCCGGCACGCGCTAGCGTGCGGTTCATTGAGAATTACGTGGAACACCGGGTGCTAGCGCACTGCGGCTGATCCGAGTTGCGTTCAAATCGATGGGCTAGCGTCCGGCGGCGGGTGAATTGATGAAATCAACACCCCGCAAGAACAGAGGGTACGCTACGACGGACAAGAGTGTCCAACTAGACTTCGATACAAGTTGTTGGCGGAGGGTAGGGGTTACCTTAGATGCAGTGAGATTCCTGCGGCCGTCGATTTTCCGTCAGTTTCGACTGGAGTCCTTCCGCAGTTGACCTGCGTCCTGTAAAACATGAGCTGAATCCGAACTTGTATGTCCGGTTCTATGCGTGGGCTGAGATGGGGGGCTTACGACTCCGGCTCACCCATCTCGATTCGTAAGCAGCATGGAGTCGATGCCTTGAAGATTGCCATCATCACGGCTGGCGGAGCTGGGATGTTCTGTGGATCGTGTATGCAGGATAACACGCTGGCTCGCGCGCTGCGGATGGCAGGAGCGGATGCGGTGCTCCTCCCGACATATACGCCGATTCGCGTCGATGAAGAAAATGAATCCACGTCGCGAGTCTTCCTTGGCGGAGTCAATGTTTATCTGGATTCAAAGCTACCGGGCTGGAAACTGCTGCCGCGACGATTCAAACGCTGGCTAGATCGTCCGTCGATCGTGCAGCTACTTTCAAAACGCAGCAGTAGTATCGATGCTAGTCAACTTGGGGATTTGACTGTCGATTTGCTTCGCGGATCTACTGGTCCCCAACGAGCTGAGATTAAAGAATTGATCGATTTTCTCTGCGACGATCTGCGACCGGACGTTGTGCTGTTCAGTAACGCACTGCTCTCGGGGATTTTGCCCGAACTAAAGTCGCGTTTTTCGGGGCGAATCGGGTGCCTGCTGCAAGGTGACGATATCTTTCTTGAAGCTTTGCCGGAACCCTGGAAGTCACAGGCGCGAAAACTGGTGTCGCAGAATGTGTCCGGTTTCGATCGACTGTTTACACACAGTCAGTACTATGCCGCGTTCATGGCTAAGTATCTAAATTTGGACGCTTCTCGATTTCGCACCATTCCGCTCACGGTCGATACGGATTCACTTCGCACAAACCAAGATATGCATGTTGAGAGGCAACAGCTTGACGTCGTGGCATCCAGCGGTAGGTCGGATATCCGTCGCACGACGGTCGGTTACTTCGCGCGTCTTTGTCCGGAAAAAGGAGTATTTCATTTTCTGGATGCGGTCGCAGACGTGGTTGCGGAACGGAGCGACATCGATTTTGTGATCGCCGGATTTCTGCCAGAACTGCATCGCAAGCAATTTGAAAAACAGCTCCGCGCGATGCAGAAACTGGCGGCCGCAGGGCGGATCCGTTGGGAAGGAAGTCCCGCAGATCGCGACCAGAAATTCAGGATTTTGCGATCCTTTGACTGGCTCTGCGTGCCCACCGAGTACCATGAGCCGAAAGGGCTGTATGTTTTGGAAGCTGCCTTGGTTGGGGTCCCGTCATTATTGCCACAGCACGGCGCGTTTCCGGAACGTATTGCCGATCTGGAGTTTGGGAAGCTCTATGAGCCCGGTTCGCGAAAGGCGTTGGTGGATGCTATTTTGGCCTTGCCATCCACAAACGCGGGCTTGATATCGGCAAATCCGGCACTGCGTGCGCGTTGTCTTGAACGTTATGGTATGGCGATCACCGGGCCGGAAATCCTGCAGGCGATTCGGGAAGTCAGCGGGTGAGACCCGCCATGGTCGCATTTCGATTAGCGTCGAAAATTTGTATTAATTTGCGGCTCCACTCCCGCAGAATCTCGCGACCTGCTAAAACGTTGACGTGTGGGAGTGCCTAGGCTGGAATTGGACTTTGAAAGTGGGAAAGCAGCGATGATCAATCGACGTCGGGTGTTGCAGTCATGCTTAAGTTTCGCGGCAGCGAGTGGCGCAAGTCGCGGTGGATCATTATTCGGCAGCTTGCGGCTGCCCTACGGTAGTTTCCTGCAGCCATGTATTTCCGCCGCAGACGAATCTGGGCAGCCGTTGGCAGAAATGCTGCGAGATGCAATTGAACTCTGTCGCAAGATAACCTCGGTGCCTCACGAATCTCGACGGTTGTGCGAGATCGCGCTTGTTCGCGTGCAACGATCGGATGAGATGTCCCCCGCCTTCTGGCAGGCGTGTGCGGATTCGGTCGGTCGGCTGGAGACTGCTATTTCTGAATGTGGACAGGCGAATTCACTGGCAGAATGTCCAAGAGCAGATGTGTTGTATCAGTTGCACAGGCTGAGGGCACATCTAATAACTCAGACGGTCCAAGTCATTGGCCGGGTGGGTCGACGTACATAGACCACAATCTGTGCTGGATGGCTCGTCGTTGCCACGTAAATCGGTTGCGCTAAAGAATACAGTTATTCCCGTTCGATGATGATACCGGGGAAACCGCGCGGCGAGGGCACCGGTATTTTTTGCCGAAACAGCGCCTGCATTCAGGGACGAATTGGTCATGTACGAAACACATTTCGGATTTCATCGCCAGCCGTTTCACGCAGCGGATGCGTCTCGAGCATTCTTCGTATCAGAATCGATCGGCACGATCCTGCCGCAGATGTTGCATGCGTTGAGATCAGATCTCGGCATCGCCGTTTTGACGGGAGTCCCGGGGAGTGGGAAGACATCATTGCTGCGGCATATTCAGCAACAGCTGTCGCACGAAGGCCGCGTGATCGTTTGTTCCGGTGCGAGTCTGGGAACATCTGTTGATCTGATTGGGGTGCTCTTGGAGGCTTCCCACAAGAAGGCTGGCCGCGAAAACACGACAAAGTCGAATGCCGCCGATTCGGTGTTATCGGCAACGCGATCGTATGCCATGGAACACATGAGACGCACAGCGGAACTCTGGGGCCCAATTCTGTTATTGATTGATGACGTTCAGCTCGTCCCCCTGGCGGTGCTTAACGAATTACGTGCGTGTACCGAAGAAGAGTGGAACGGTCGTGATCTGGTGCGTTGTTTGGTGTCGGCACCAATTTCGTTTGAAGAACAACTTGCGAGGTCTGAGTATGCTGAATTCGGGAGACGAATCCGCTGTCATGCATTCCTGCAACCACTGAAGACTGGCGAGTCTATCCGCTTTTTGCAGGAACAGCTTGAATTCGCCGGAGGCCGGCTTTCACAAGTCCTGACGACTTCAGCATTAGAATTGATTGCGACGGCCGCCGCCGGAATCCCGCGTTGTCTGAGTCTGCTTGCTGACGAAACATTCGTAGTGGCTGCGGAATGTGGAGAGAAAACCGCGACTGAAAAGTCGGTGCGGACGGCACTCAGCCGCCTGCAACACCTGCAATACAACTGGAACGCCTCGCCGGAAGCGGACGACTCGGCCGCCCCATTGTTAGACGACGAAGACACTGCGGAAGAATCGATTTCTCAGGTTCCAGCGGCGACTGTGCCGGTCCCTGTCAGCCGACCAACTCCGACACATGCCACTCTCGCACGTGGGGTGATTGAATTCGGGGGGCCAGCGAGGGCTGCAGTAGATGTTCGTCTAACGACGCCAGACCTTGCACGATCGCAGATGGCTACAGGAACAAGTGCCGTTGAAGCGACCCTTGAAGTTGCGGTCCGCCAAACAGACACGTTCTCTTCACTTACAAGTCAGCCGACACAGCCTTCCGTATGTGAGTTTGGAATCACAACAGCCGTAGATTTCGTCAGATCGGAACGAATGGCGATCAGGAACGAAGGCTCGGCGTCATTTGAAGTTGGCCGTCGTTTTTTTGCGGAGTCTTCTGAAGACAGCATCTCAATGGCGGATGTTGACAGCAGCGATCTCGTGAATCTGTTGAATTTAGACGGCGAGATTGAACGTGCGTCATGGGGCGTTGTTACGTTTCCCGAAACCGCACTTGCCTTAGTTCCTGTCGCGGCATCATCGCTTCCTCCCCAAAGTATCACCGCGGAGATTGTCTGGATTGATGGCCAGCCAGAGCTGTCGGAGACTACCCCAACGGGAGTAGCGATCGCCGTAAATGAAGCGAATCTAGACGACGCGTCAGTTTTTGGACAACGGGCAGAAATTCACGAGGGGCTAGCGGCGATTAAACGAGAGTTCTTGAGCCAACGCGCGGTAGGTCGCATTGTAGCAACCCCTAAAAGTACGGCTAACTGCGGCTTTATCGATCTCAGCGACTCTCGGATGTCGAATCGAACGCCCGTGTTTGATCGCTACACATGGATTGCACTCGGACGGGAAGTTCCGCCCGGAGCCTGTTCGCTTGTCTCGCAGACAAAGTCAAAACAATTATTTTTGGCAGACTGCGGAATGCTGGCCACAAGTCAGTTGCCAACGCTGTGTTTACAGACAGCCTCAGGGCTGCACATGGCTGCGATCAATCAGATCCCCATCTCGGATACAACGGATGCAATTCTGCTTGACGAGATCCAGCATCATGCGCCGCGCTGGGAAGAAAACACTTTTGATTTGTTGGGAAATGCTCCGTATGCTGCCCATGCGATTCCGCATCAGGTGCCAGCACAGGTCAATCACTACGAAACGCCGTTTCGGCACGACGCCCTGGTTGCTTGCGACGCACTGCTCAATAACGAAGCATCACCAGTATTCTCCGGCCTCAAGATCTGGCACGATGGTCAGTTGATTGTGACGCGGTCGCCAGACAGCGATTCACCCTCTGCTGAAAATCCAAGCGTGCAACGTTTCGGTACGCTTGAGGATCCTCTCGATGAGGCTGATCGACCGCATCCCGAACCAGCCACAAAACTCGATCAAGGTGAATTCTTAACGCTGCCTGTCCCGATTGGAAGAGTCGATTTGGCCCCGCAGTCACCAGTCATCTCCAGCAACCAAGATCTATTTTCGGTTGTCGAATCGATCGCTAGTCTGCAGTCTGACGTACGGCAATTTCAGCAGACGGACAGCAATTCAGGGGTTACCGAACCAGTGTTCGAGCCCGATGCAGAACTAACACCCGAATCAGCCACCCTGATTTCCCGTGCAAAGCGACGACTGGACGAAAGGGCAGCGGTCACAAATTCGGCTGTCGTGGCATTACAAATTACACCTGACGCTCGAACCAAACGAACAGTTTTGGCAGACTCGGAAATGGCCACCAGTAACTCTGAATCTACGCCTCAGTTTAGCCGCTTGTTCACTCGCCTGTGGGAGAATCGCAAGCGGGCTGTCGCTGAGGCAGATCGTTAAGATTGATCTTGAGAATGCTAATCTGTTTGAGAATCGATCGAGGCGAATTCTGACTTCCTGTTGTGTCTCTTGCTGCTCTCGGAGACAATTCATACGTTCTTTGTCGCAAGGGATACTCGGAAATCACTACTCTTTCATCCATTCTGGCTTGCCATAAGACGCCATGTCAAAACACACAACAACTCTGCCGACGGCCACTGTAGTGAACCTACTAGACACATTTGATCAAGTGGCCGATGCGACAACTCTGTACCG
Organism: Planctomycetota bacterium; assembly: GCA_003670925.1. Lineage (GTDB taxonomy): Bacteria > Planctomycetota > Planctomycetia > Planctomycetales > Planctomycetaceae > SXXK01. The sequence continues at coordinate 12,809 of QWQG01000206.1, forward strand.
CCACTGGGGCGCACATCTGTTGGACGGCGGTGTTCGATTCGCTGTCTGGGCGCCCAATGCTCGTGAAGTTTCTGTCATCACGGACAGCAATGGTTGGACTGCCGGACACGACTGGCTGGATTCCAGCGACAACGGTGTCTGGCATGGAGTCATCAAGGGCGTCCTCCCGGGAACACGCTACAAGTACGCGATCAGAACTCAGAGCGGGCACTTGCTTGAAAAAACTGACCCTGTCGCTTTCTACCATGAAATCCGCCCACAAACGGCTTCCATCGTCTGGAGCCTTCGAGATTTTCAGTGGCACGATCACGACTGGCTTCACAAACGAGATCAGACGAACTGGCTCAAAGCACCCGTGTCGATGTACGAAGTGCATTTGGCATCATGGAAACGACCCCACGATGGGCGCACATTTTTCAACTACCGCGAACTGGCGCATGCCCTCGCCGATTATATTCTCGAAACGGGTTACACACATCTCCAGTTGATGCCGATCACTGAACATCCCTTTGACGGATCGTGGGGTTATCAGACAACCGGATACTTCGCGCCCACTGCGAGATTTGGATCGCCGCATGACTTTCAATATTTCGTCGATCATATGCACCAACGTGGCATCGGCGTACTACTCGACTGGGTTCCCGGACACTTCCCGACTGACACGCATGGCCTCGCGATGTTCGATGGGACATGCCTGTATGAACATTCTGATCCGCGGTTGGGATATCATCCCGATTGGAACACCCTAATCTTCAACTACGGTCGGCGGGAAGTGACGGAATTCCTGATTTCCAGCGCGCGGTTCTGGTGTGACGTCTATCACATCGATGGAATTCGTGTCGATGCAGTGGCGTCGATGCTGTACCTTGATTACTCGCGAGATTCGGGGCAATGGATTCCAAATCAATACGGTGGACGTGAAAACCTAGACGCGATCGATTTTCTGAGGCAGTTTAACACACTAATGCACGCTGAATTTCCCGGCACCATGACGATCGCGGAAGAATCCACAGCCTGGCCGGGTGTGTCACGTCCGTGCTACACAGGTGGTCTTGGTTTTACCATGAAATGGGATATGGGATGGATGAACGACACGCTGCGATTCATGCGACGTGATCCGGTGTATCGCCAATTTCATCTGAATGATCTCACGTTCCGTGGCATCTATGCGTTTTCGGAAAACTTTGTGATGCCGTTGTCGCATGACGAAGTGGTCCACGGAAAGCAGTCACTGCTTTCGCAGATGCCCGGCGACACATGGCAAAAATTTGCAAACCTGCGCGTGCTTCTGTCTGGACAATTCGCGGCGCCGGGCAAGAAACTGCAGTTTATGGGGACTGAGATCGGTCAATGGACGGAATGGAATCACGATGCGGAGATTGACTGGATTTTGCGAACCTTCGACACACACGAAGGCATTCGCCGGATGGTTTGCGATCTGAATCGCCTGTATGTCAACGAGCCCGCGCTGCACGAAGGCGACGTCGTCGCGGAAGGATTTCAGTGGCTGGTCGGCGACGATCACACAAACTGCGTCATCGCCTACTTGCGTCAGACACCCGATCAACGTGAGACGATCCTCGTGATCAGCAATCTCACACCCTCTCCACGCGATAATTATCGCTTGGGTGCACCGTGCATGGGTTACTACAAAGAAATCTTTAACAGCGATGCGGACTGGTATGGTGGCGCGGGTCTCGGTAATCAGGGAGGCGTTTATTCTAAAGAGACGCCGTCACACGGCCAACCAGCCAGTATTGTCATCACCGTACCTCCTTTGGCTACGGTGATGTTCAAAGCGGTCCCACCCCCGGTGGCAGTCCCCGCTGCGAAAGTGTCCAAGACCGCGGGGGAGACTCCCGTTTGATTAGACGCCTAGGTCTAAAAGTCTCCCGCTTGACACCGCACGCAGTTGAAATTGACCGTAACC
>QWQG01000147.1 GCA_003670925.1 Planctomycetota bacterium
GATTCACTCCTCGAAGATGACACCAAGATTTCCGTTTTTGGCCCTGTTAAACCATCTACGCAAATTTCAGTCGTTATCTTCGTGGAGTTTTTTCGTTTCTCATCCTGCGTTTTTATTACTCAAGTCAATTTACGGACGCGCACTAGTTAGCATGAAACGCCTGCCTTGCTGCGAAACCGGGGGGGATAGTCAGAAATGCCGCTGGACTTTCGATTCAACCTCAGAATAGAGCGGGCGTTGTCATGTCATGGAAGAATGGCCGATCTTCGGTATACTCCGTACGGAAAGCTGAGTGACATTTTTTCAGCAGCGATCAAATGGGGTTTGGAACAGGAGACAGCGAGATGACAATGCCGCAGATTGTGGCCGGTAAAACTCGGATTGGATGGATTGGAACGGGAGTCATGGGCTCCAGCATGTGCGGTCATCTGATCAGCGCGGGGTTTGCCACGACGGTATATTCGAGGACGCGGCAAAAAGCGGAGGCGCTCATTGGTAAGGGGGCGACATGGGCAGCATCGCCAAAAGAGGTCGCTCAAAATTCCGACGTAATTTTCGCGATTGTCGGATTTCCGTCGCATGTGCGCGAAGTCATGCTCGGCGAGGACGGTGCGCTGGCCGGCGCGAGAGCGGGGAGTGTACTTGTCGACATGACCACCAGTCAGCCGTCGCTGGCGGTGGAAATTTATCGGGCAGCAAAAACAAAGAGTGTCCACAGCGTGGATGCTCCGGTATCCGGTGGAGACATCGGTGCTCGGAATGCAACCCTGTCAATTATGATTGGTGGTGAGGCAGATGTGGTGGCGACATTGCAACCGCTGTGGGAAACGATGGGAAAAACGATCGTCCACCAAGGCGGTGCCGGTACTGGTCAGCACACGAAAATGGTAAATCAAATTTTAATTGCGACCGGCATGATTGGTGTCTGTGAGGCATTGCTCTACGGCTACAAATCCGGACTAGATTTGCCGACAGTGCTGAAGTCCGTGTCAAGCGGTGCAGCGGGAAGCTGGTCGTTGTCAAATCTTGGCCCCCGTGTCATCAGCAATAACTTTGATCCCGGATTTTTTGTCGACCACTTTATCAAAGACATGGAGATCGCGTTGGAAGAATCCCGCCGGATGGGTTTATCGACACCAGGACTTGCGCTGGCACAACAGCTTTATCTTGCCGTAAAAGCACAAGGCTTCGGCCTGAACGGGACGCATGCCCTGATGCTGGCGTTGGCCCAGTTGTCGGGCATTGAATGGCTCAAACGCGGGTGAGTTTCCCTCATGCGGCAGTCGAACTCTCCATTCCTGATATTGCGGGAGAATTTCTGTATCATCCGGAATGATTGCTGTTGTTTGCGTGAGTTTCAATTTCTGCTTGTTGAATAAAGAAGAGAGTCATGGCACGACGCGGAGAAATGTTTGCGGGCTTGTCGGTTGCGTTGGTCACTCCGATGCACAGTGATGGGTCGCTGAATGAGAGCATGCTCAGAACGTTGATCGATTTTCATGTCGAAGCCGGAACGGACACTTTGGTGCCGGTCGGAACAACTGGTGAAAGTCCGACATTGACGCATGACGAGCACGAACGCGTAATCGCAATCACGTGCGAACACGCCGCAGGTCGAATCACCGTCATGGCAGGAACCGGTTCAAACAGCACGGCGGAAGCAATCCGTCTGACGGCATCTGCGAAGCGCGCCGGAGCGAACGGCGCCTTAATGGTGACACCCTATTACAACAAGCCGACGCAGGAAGGTTTCTTTCAGCATTATCGCGCGGTTGCAGAGCATGTGGATCTGCCAATTGTGCTGTACAACATTCCCGGTCGTACGGCGAAAAATATGGAACCAGAAACGATCTGTCGCGTCGCCGACACCTGTCCAAGCGTTGTCGCCATTAAAGAATCTACCGGTTTAATGGATCAGGCTTCACAGATTTTATCCGCTTCCGACCTGACACTGCTCTCGGGTGACGATAGTTTGACCCTGCCGTTGATGGCACTGGGCGCCAGTGGTGTTGTTTCCGTGGCAGGGAACATCGTACCGAAAGATGTCAAGGCGATGGTGACGGCGTTCAAATCCGGTGATGTAATGACGGCTCAAAAACTGCATCATCAGCTTTTTCCATTGTGCCGCGACATGTTGGGGCTTTCCACAAACCCAATTCCGGTGAAGGCCGCAATGAAGATGATCGGCATGGACTGTGGGGAGGTCCGGCTTCCTTTAACCGCACTGACGGATTCTCAATTGGCCGCGTTAAAGACAACCTTGCAGCGTTTTGGTCTGTTATGATGAACATGCGCATCGGCGCATTCCCTGCAGTTACTGCGATGCTGACATCCAGTGGGAGCTCATCCTAGTTTCGGAGTGCACGGAATTCTTGCAGGCAAAGACAAGGTGGGACTATAGCTATCGTGACGGTCGCCATGATTGTCACAAGCAATGTTCTGGTTAAAATTACGGAACAGAGCACCCCGCTCCGTGCACCGTGACCTACACTTGCTAGCACCATGAGGTATCGTTGATTCAAAACGCGAGACTCATCAGATTTGTACTGTGGGGGGGGATAAAATTTCCTCGCTAGTACAAACCCGAAGCAAAGACAGGTAATTCACTGTGCCAATGATTTTGTCCATCCCCAACAGTTCAGAACGGTCAGCCGACAACCTGACGCCAGCCTTACCAACAGATACCAGCGGTGTCCTGATTCGGCTGCTAGCGTGGGCGGAAGACGCACGGCGACACCAGGGGACTGTGTCGGAACGACAGATGATCCCACGCGACATGATGACCCTGTTACTGCGTTGTATGAAACTGCAGGACGCGCCGTCATTGATGCATGCTCAACGCGTGGCAGCAATCTCCAGTGGAATCTCCAAGCTGTTGGGCTGGGACGATGAACAGCGTCGAGCCTTGGAAATTTCTGCGTTACTGCACGACATAGGAAAAATTGGAGTCCCCGAACACATCCTAAAAAAGCCGGGCAAGCTCAGCAGCGAAGAATACGACTTTGTCCTGATGCATCATTACGCTGGAGTGAACCTGCTGCAGGTCATGCATACTGACCCTTCAGTCGTGTCGATGCTCACAATGATTCACCAAGATGTCGACAGTGTCGGAATTACGGATGGAGACAAAGCTCCGCAGACAGGGCTCTCGCTGGGTTCACGCATTTTAGCTGTAGCCGATGCCTATGATTCTCTCAGTTCGCCTAAGTCATATCGCCGCGGAATGACACACAAGGAAATCATGAATCTCCTTGAGGAACAGGCCGGCAGTCGTTACGACAGCAACGTCATTCGCTCTCTGAATCGCTGGTTTGAGAAAGATGGGGATTGCTTGTTCCGCTACAGTGATCCATTTCAGCAGCCAACACCAGCCACGAATGTCAGCGACGAGCAGCGAAACGAAATTGTCGTGATCGCTCAGTTCATTAATGTGCTCTACCAATTCCAACAGCTTTATGACGGTTATTATATTGTTGACTCCCACGGAAATTACTGCATCTGGAGTGATGGCATGCCGGGAATGACGGGCCTGCCGCTACAGAGCGTCTTAGGGCGTACATGGCAACACGGCGATGTACAATTGCAATCACTGACTGACAATGAGGCAGCGCCACAAAATCGTGAAACAACGATGCTGGGCCAAGTGCTCCAGAATGGTCGCCCTCAACTTGCAATGCAACTCTGTCGTGTGAGTGAATCTCGGCATCTGAAAGTCGATGTGTATTCAATGCCGATTGTCGATCGAAACAACCATATTTTCGGTGCCGTACAGTTGCTGCGAAGCAACAGTGGCGTGCGCCGACAGTCTCGTGAATACGTGGAACTTAAACTAGCCGCGACGCGTGATGCGTTGACTGGCGTGGCCAATCGTGGACAGTTGGAGACACAATTGCGGCATATGCTTGAGGAATTTCATGGTCGGGAAGGAACACGTCATCTGAGTGCCATCTTTTTGGATGTCGATAAGTTCAAACGAATTAATGATACGTATGGTCATAAAATCGGCGATCAAGTGTTGATCGATTTGACGCAGATGCTGCAAAGCGAAACCTATTCGGCTGAAGTCATCGGACGATACGGTGGCGAAGAATTTATCGTCCTCTGTCCAGATACTGACCTTGATTCGGCCGTCCGGCGCGCCGAACGACTACGGCATGCGATCATTAAGAGTTCGGTTGGGGGCATTACGGACCTCAATGTGACCTCGTCATTCGGCGTTTCCACTGCGCAGTTAGGCGACACTGTGCAGACCCTGCTGGAACGAGCTGATGTCTGTTTGTATCGGGCGAAGGAAACAGGACGCAATCGGACTTGCTGGGAAAGCGAAGTTATCGATAACGAAGCTAACGACAAAGCCAAAGAAGACCAGGACATGCCACAGTTCATTGCACACAAAGGCCAGTTTGAATTCCGCGAACGGATCGAGGTTGCAACATCGCTGGAACTGACCGCCATGAAACTTCACGCATTCATCCGTGAGTACAAGGTTGAGATCCTGAAGCAAGATCACTCCCAAATCCAGATCCGCATCGGAAAACTGGGGTTCACGCGGCGCTGGGGCAGCACTACGGAACGAAAACCATTGGAAATTCAAATCCAGTTCGAAACTACTCGTTCGGCGCAAGGACCAGATGGCAAACCACGAACATCGCGTCTCGTGACCATTATGGCCGTCCCTTACGGTCGCGCACCTGACGGAGAGGCGTTCGCACACCGCTGCGGAATCTTAATGCGGGAACTGCGTGAGTATTTACTAGGGACTTAGCAAAAACATCAAGGCTATTATCGACGTGGTTCAGCGAGCGTGACTTCTGTTTCTTTCACGTCGCCGCCCCGTTTGAAGCTCAGTTTCAGTTTATCGCCTGGTTTAGATTCGATCAGAATTTCGATCAGCGTCTGGTATCCTTCCACCGCTGTGTCATCAACCTGCGTGATGACGTCGCCCGTTTGAAGGCCCCCTGCCTGTGCTGGAGATTCTTCGCGCACGGCACGGATCACGATGCCTTCTGCCCCACTTGCGGCAAGGTCAGGCTGAATGCCAAGGAACGGGGCTCGATTGGCTGCGCGACGATTACCCGGTTGCGCTGCCACAAACGTGGGTGCCTTTTCCAGGCCATCAACTCCCCGCAGCAGTTGTTCCGAATAGTCGATAACCGATACAGCACCTTCGATATTCAGCGTTGCAAAATCATCATCCGGCGTGTGGTAGATTGATGTCATACCGGTAAAACAAAACATCACGGGAATTTGCTTGAGATAGAATGGTAGATGATCACTTCCGGCAAATGCGCCATCGACAATCGTGATGTCGATCGGCGTCGCTTCATCAGCTTTCAAGACGATGTTCCGAAACTCTTCCGCAGTCCCCACACCGTTGACTTCGACTACATTATTTTTAAGGTTGCCAATCATGTCGAAATTGATCATAGCGATTGTGTCCTCTAAAGGCACGACGGGGTGCAGCACGTAGTAGTTGCTGCCAATCAATCCACGTTCTTCGCCAGAAAAACAAATGAAGACCATTCGTCGCTGTGGTTTAGGGCCGGAAGCAATTCGGCGAGCCAATTCGAGCACCGCAGCAGTGCCCGAAGCATTGTCGTCGGCTCCGTTATGGATTTCACCATTTCGACTTGGTGACCTAGAACCGTAACCACCGAATCCTAGGTGGTCATAATGACCACCAATGACGATCGTCTCATCCGCGTGCGGACCTTCACCTTCAATCGCGCCAATCAGATTGTAGGCTGTTACAGCGTCCGCCTGAAATTTCGTGGTCACGTCGGCCGACCAACCCGGCAATTCCTGCGACACAGGTTTCAAACTTGCGTCGATGTATTGTGCCACGGCCTGCAAGTTGGACAACGACTCCCCGTCTTTTGCCTTGAGCGGCGTGGCATTCAACATGCGGTCGATAATGCTTTGCCTCACATGGGCAAACGGCAGTGATTCCCCGTCGTTTCCAAAACTGGATGGCGCAGCCAATTCGTCGGTTTCCACTGTGGGAGAACTGGAAACGTCGTTCACAAACAGTACCGCAGCAGCCTTGGCCTTCGTCATCAACTCCAGTTTGCGATCGATATACGCGTCCGAACTCGTAGCCGTCCCCTTAAAGGCCCCGCCATCGTAACTTTGAGGTTCTCGACGAATCACGACGACCACTTTGCCCTCGACATTGATGTCGGCATAGTCATCGTACTGTTCTTGGTCTGAGCTAATTCCATATCCCAGAAAAACAACCCCACCAATCCCTTGGCCATTCGCTCCGCGACGAATTGGTTGAAACTCATCACCGAGCTTCAACTCGGTGACCGTCCCGTCCGGTGCTGTCAGTTTTACGTGCGTCGATTCGCTAATCACAACGTCGCCCAGAGACACCTCAAAGGGCTGGCGAAAAGATCCTTCCGGCATTACGGGTTGCAGTCCAAATTTCTGATACTCGGCGATAATGCGTTCGGCTGCTCGTTCAATCCCTTTTGTTTCGATCCCCCGACCTTCCTGATCATCCGAAGCCAAGTATTCAATATCGTCTCGCACGCGCGACACAATAGCTTCACGGCTGAGTTCTTCTGCTGCCTGCAATGCATCCGTGGCAGTACAAAGCACGAGACATACTCTGACCATTAATTCAGGACGCGAAAAAATTCGCATACGTCTTCCTTTAATAAGGTGGCCCATTCAAAACGTAAAGCTGGGAATTTGAAGTCCGTAATTCTTGGCAGCGTGAACGCTTCAGCTGCTTTGCTCACCACGACAGTCTAAAGGCTATTTTTCTAGCGACGCATTTTTATCCACAACATTTTGCCAGACTTCCCCCCCTGTGAGCCAATCCACCAACGCATGGATCGATTGCGAACCATACGTTGGTTTGTGGTGCCTGCAGGGATTAGATTATTCAGCTTTTGATCCCAACGACCCCACGCTTTCCGAGTCATCAACACCAAGCGTGGAACAGTCGAATCATGATCGCGTGGCCGAGATCTTGGCTAGCCCTTGGCTGCAGCAAAGCGACGAGCAACCTCGGCCCAATTGACAATGTTCCAGAATGCGGACACGTAGTCAGGACGGCGATTCTGATAGTTCAAATAATAGGCGTGTTCCCAGACGTCCAGTCCAAGAATTGGTGTTCGTCCCTCGGACAACGGAGTGTCCTGATTCCCCGTGCTTTCTACAACAAGAGTTCCATCAGCCTTGACGCTAAGCCAAGCCCAACCGCTACCGAATCGTGTTGCCGCCGCCTTGGCAAACTGTTCTTTGAAAGCATCAAAGCTGCCACAAGCAGTCGTGATCGCCGTCGCCAAATCGCCAGTTGGAGTCCCGCCGCCGGTTGGCGACATGACGGTCCAAAACAGTGAGTGGTTTGCATGACCGCCGCCGTTGTTGCGAACAGCCGTACGAATGGCCTCTGGGACGGCGTTCAATTCACGCATTAAATCATCAATCGGTTTGTCAGCCAAAGGCGATCCTTCCAAGGCCTTGTTGACGTTTGTAATGTAGGCTTGGTGATGCTTCGTATGGTGGATCTCCATTGTGCGTGCATCGACGTGTGGTTCAAGCGCCGTTGTTGCGTAGGGCAGGGCGGGCAGTGTGTATGGCATCGTAAGTGGACTCCTTCTGAACGACTGATGGTTGCCCGTGATAGGCAACGACTACAACCTCGACAGCGTAAGGTTTCGGCAACACTCACATAGAAACCGTCAGGCCTGAGATTGCATTCTAGGCAGGTCACTGGGCGGCTCAACCGTTAGCCCCCAACCAATTCCACGAATCCGCAGGACTTTTCAACATCCATCTTGGTTGCAGCCAACCACGCTCCGGACGAAAACCCCTTGATCCACGTGGTTCAATCCGGTTTTTTCCCTGAATTCGCGTGACGCCCATCGTGAATCTCTTTACACTGCCGTCGCCGTAATCTGTCAACATCGGCGGTCAACGACCTCCCACCTTGTAATTCAGGAGCCGACAATGCTTGTAATTCCCGGTCGCTATGGAAAAGACACGTGCGATGGATTTTCGCGCCGCGCAATTCTGCGCGTTGGCAGTTCAGCATTAGCAGGCCTGAGTCTTTCCACGTTACTTGAGAATTCGGCACGCGGCAACGAAGTGAGCGAGGAAGAAACGCGATACGGAGGCAAAGGTTTCGGGGCAGCGAAAAGCGTGATTCTGCTTTACCTGCAGGGCGGACCGAGTCATTTGGATCTATGGGATCCGAAAACCGGCGTGCCCGATAACGTCAAAAGTATCTTTAATCCGATCGACACTACGATCCCCGGCGTGCAATTCACCGAACTCATGCCCAAACTTGCTCAGCAGATTCATCGGGCGACACTCATTCGTTCATTGAGCTACACACCAATTGGTCTGTTCAATCACACTGCCGCGATCTACCAGATGCTCACCGGTTACACGGCGGACAATGTCAGTCCTTCGGGACAACTGGAACCACCAAGTCCGAAAGACTTTCCGAACTTCGGTTCCAACATTGTCAAGCTGAAGCCGCTCCAGAAGCCGATGTTGCCATTCGTCATGATGCCACGTCCACTTCAGGAAAGTAACGTCATCGGCAAAGCAGGGACCGCCGGGTTTCTTGGTCGAGCCTACGATCCATACTATCTTTATCCTGCCGGTGACGACATGGATATGGCTAAGATGGACCGCATCAAGGTAGACGATTTGACGTTGCGTTCGGATGTTCCACTTGATCGTCTTCAACGTCGCGCGTCACTTCGCGATACGGTGAATGCCGGTATGAAGACACTCGATCGAGCGGTCGATCAGTATGCTCTCAATGAATACTATGGCAAAGCTTTAGGACTTGTCCTATCTGGTCAGGCGCGTGAAGCGTTTAACCTTACTGCGGAAACTCCTGAGCTGCGTGAAAAGTACGGCAATAACACCTTCGGGCAGAGTTGTCTGCTGGCACGACGACTGGTCGAAGCTGGCACGCGCGTCGTGGAAGTCAACTGGCCAAAAGTTGCGAACAGCGACAATCATTCATGGGACGTCCACACCGGGCTTTCCACGCGGATGAAAACGCAATCTGCTCCGATGCTCGATGCTGCTCTTTCTGCATTGCTAGAAGATCTCGACGAACGCGGACTTCTGCAGGAAACACTTGTGGTAGCGGTTGGCGAATTCGGACGCAGCCCGAAACGTGGCGTGAGCACTTCTGGCAACAGCAACACTGACGACGGTCGTGATCATTGGCCGTATTGCTACACGGGTGTCATCGCTGGGGGTGGCATGAAACGCGGCTATGCCCACGGTAAATCTGACGAAACGGCATCTGCCCCCGCCGAGAATCCGGTGCATCCCGGCGAACTACTTGCTTCGATTTACCATGCTGTAGGATTGTATCCCCGCCGCATGGTCCTTAATCACCTGAACCAACCACGCGAAATGGTGAAATACGACGCTGCGATGGATCTGTTCGCATAAACGGCTCTTCTAACTTGACTCCCATCGTCGAGCTGCGATTCTATCGCCAATCTCTTACACAGTCGCCTGTGACTTGTCCCACGACTAGTCTCATGCGACTGTTTTTTTATCCTTAAAGTTTCCCCGTTTTACAAAGAATTCGAGCAATGGTAGATCGTTTACTTGAAGGCAAAGTGGCGCTCGTCACAGGAGCAGGACGTGGCTTAGGACGGGCGTTTGCTGAGCATCTGGCATCACTTGGTTGCCGGGTTGGCATTCATGGGATGCGTGAGAATGGCCCCGCAGAATACGGTGAAGGCACAACCCTTACCGCGACGGCCGCCGAGATTGCGATGTCACACGGCGTACAGACGTGCCGTGTGCTAGGTGATTTGACAAACTCTGATGATGTGAAGCGTGTCGTGGGAGACGTGTGTGCTCAGCTCGGTCCGCTCGACATCCTCGTTCACAACGCTGGCGGTGATATCGGAGCGGCTGGCGGTAAACCAAATCCGAACGACGCTGTCGAGATCAAACTGGAGGACATCCGTGCTGTACTTGATCGGAACCTGTTGAGCACAATTCTGGTCTGCCAAGAAGCGGCTCGCGTGATGATGCCACGCAAGTCTGGCCGCATCCTAACACTCAGTTCAATCTCGGCATTTAAAGGGCTTCCCCAAAGTTCGATCTATGCTACGGCGAAAGCGGGCGTCGTAGAATACACGCGATGTCTAGCCGAACAATTACGATCCCACAACATCAACGTCAACACTCTGGCACCTGGTGACACACGCACCGGCCGCTTTTTGGGAACGCGCAAAGTTGAGGACGCGCGGCTGGTCACTGACGGCACGCTCGACCGCGTCGGCATGGTCGACGAAGTCACCCGCGTCGTCGAATTCTTTGCCGGACCTCTCGGTGCCTTCGTGACCGGCCAGGTTCTGCGAGTCGATGGCGGCAGCCAGATCTGGCCTGCTTAGTACCGGCAAGCGATGAAGGCGTCAGCCTACCGGTACAATCACCTCGATAAGTTCAGCCCTGAAACGTTGACCGCGCCACCTTGCATCACAGCACGAAAGCCTCTTGACAGCAAGTCGAACAAGAATATCCAACGTACCTGTCCCACTATTTCACGACAAAATTTAGCAACCGACCCGGCACGGCCACAACTTTGACCACCGTCTTGCCTTCCAAGTTTTTCTGAACGATTTCCTCCGCTCGTGCGGCGGCTTCAAGTGCCGCAGCGTCCGAATTCGCAGGCACGATGATTTTTGCCCGTACCTTGCCGTTGATCTGGACAGGAACCTCCACCGTATCTTCAACCAGCAACGCCGGGTCGTACGACGGCCACGGGACATAGGTCAGCGTGGTGGAATGTCCAAGCGCGTGCCATAACTCTTCCGCAATGTGGGGCGCGAACGGATTGAGCAGCAGAACAAATGGCTCCAAGACTGCTTTGCTCCGCGTCTCTTGGCCGGACATAAAGTTTGTGAATTCCATCATGCGGCTGATCGCTGTATTGAAAGCCAGACGATCAATATCATCAGTAACGGCTTTAATCGTCTTGTGCAGGATGCGTAGTTGATCTTCCGCTGGAGCGGTATCAACGACGGCGGCCGACAGGATGACAGCTTCAGCGCGGTCGTCAATCAGCAACCGCCAAACGCGACCAAGGAAGCGATAAACACCTTCGACCCCATTCATCTGCCATGGCTTCACCTGTTCCAACGGCCCCATGAACATCTCATAAAGCCGTAATGCGTCCGCACCATAGTCTTTGACAACGTGATCAGGATTGACAACGTTTTTCCGGCTCTTGGACATTTTGTCGGTCCGTCCGGTCAATTCAATTTCAGTGCCTTTCAGATGGGCCTTTCCCTTTTCTTTGGTCACTTGGTCTTCCGTGAGCGGGCGATAGGCGTCGGGATCGTCCGCAGGATTTCGCAGTGCGACAATTTCAGCATCGTCGGTCTTCAGGACCAAGGGAATTAATCCCATGCCTTCGAACACGGCACGCTGGCGAGCGAAAACTTCAGGACTCACACTGTAATCTGTGTCCCCCAGAATCATCCCCTGATTTACCAGCTTCTGAAAAGGTTCAGGGCTGCTGACATGCCCACGATCGAACAGTACTTTGTGCCAGAAGCGCGAGTACAGCAAATGCAGCACAGCATGTTCCGCTCCGCCGATGTAGAGGTCCACCGGCAGCCAGTACTTTTCCTTCGCGGGATCAATGAACTTGTCTGAGTTCTTGTTGTCACAGAAACGCAGGTAATACCAGCAACTGCCCGCCCATTGCGGCATGCTGTTGGTTTCTCGCTTGAGCTTGACGCCATCGGCAGCGGTCTTGAACAGCCATTCTGGTGTCGCCTTGGCCAACATCGGTTCCGGTGTTCCGGTGGGCTTAAAGTCGTCCATATGCGGATGCAGGACCGGTAGCGATTCAGCCGTGTCAGCTCGCATGAGTCCCGTTGGATTGCCGTCGGCATCCAGTTCGTGCCAGATCGGAAACGGCTCTCCCCAGTATCGCTGACGGCTGAACAACCAATCGCGCAGGCGATAGTTCACAGCTTCCTTGCCAAGCCCTGCCTGTGATAAATGATTTGAGATTTGACATTTGAAATCTGCAGTGGAGAGACCATCGTATTTGCCAGAGTTGGTTGCGACTCCAATTTCCGTGAACGCAGCATTTCCCAAGTCTACAATGTGACCACTGCTCAGAGGAGGTGCCACAACCTGTCTGATCGTGAGGCCAAACGTCTTCGCAAATTCGTAGTCGCGTTCATCATGTCCTGGCACCGCCATGATGGCTCCGGTGCCATAACTGATCAGCACGTAGTCGGCAATCCAAACAGGCACCCTCGCGCCATTCACTGGATTAAGAGCGTAACCTCCCGTGAACACGCCCGTTTTTTCTTTGGCAAGGTCCGTGCGGTCGAGATCGCTCTTGAGCGATGACTTGCGGATATATTCGGCAACCGCCGGCCGCTGCCCTTCAGTCGTGATTTTCTGCACGAGCGCGTGTTCAGGAGACAGCACCATGTATGTCACACCGAATAGCGTATCCGGGCGAGTTGTGTAAACTCGGATGACGTCGAATTCGGGATCGCGCGGGAAGCCGTTGGATTGACGAGTTGCCTTCCATGTCTCGAATTCTGCTGGCGTACCGGAGGGCTGACGCCCATCGCGCGCCTGTGATTCCTCCTCACTCATCGCCCCGTGCGGCTCAATCCTAAAATCCACTTCCGCACCGGTACTTCGTCCGATCCAATTCCTCTGCATGAATTTGATCGAATCGGACCAGTCGAGTTCATCGAGTTCTGTAGCAAGGCGATCTGCGTAAGCCGTGATCCGCAACATCCATTGTTTGAGCGGCATCCGCACAACCGGATGGCCGCCGCGTTCGCTTTTGCCATCAATGATTTCTTCATTAGCGAGCACAGTACCAAGGGCAGGGCACCAGTTGACCGGCGCATCGGAAACGTAGGCGAGGCGATGTTTGTCTTGGTAGCGACGAATGGCTTCCATCACTTCGGGCGAGCGGCCAGTGTCAACTGGCCGGTCCGATGCGTTTGCGGTCTTCACGGATTGCGCAGATGCCAACGGCTCGGACGTTGTACTGGAGGGTTGACACTCTCCGCTCGCCAGAATATCGTCAGGAATCGGCAGTTCCGCGATCGGACGCCCCTTGCCTTTTCGCTGAACTCCATCCGGGCCAGTCCAAACGTGATCCGCGTCGTACCAAGTGTCAAAGATCTGCAGGAAGATCCACTGCGTCCAACGATAATAATCCGGATCGGTCGTGGCGAGTTCGCGCGTCCAGTCGTAGCTGAACCCCAGCATTTTTAATTGACGCTTGAAAGTGGCAATGTTCTGTTCCGTTGTCTCCCGAGGATGCGTGCCGGTCTTGACGGCATGTTCTTCGGCTGGAAGTCCAAAGGCATCCCAGCCCATCGGATGCAAGACGTGTCTCCCCTTCATCCGTGCGTAACGGCAGACGATATCAGTGGCCGTGTAGCCCTCAGGATGTCCCACATGCAGACCGCTGCCAGACGGGTACGGAAACATGTCGAGCACATACAGTTTGGGCTTCTTTGCCGCGTCGCCCGTCGGAACAGTGTCCTCCGTGCGAAACGTCTGGTTCGTTTCCCAAGACTGCTGCCAGTGAGCTTCAATACGTTTGGCGTCATAACGAGGCATAATGTGTTTTCGTCGATTCAAATCGTAGGATGGACATTCATGTCCGTCGTATCTGTCTGGTCGGTCGTCATAATCTCCTCGCAGTTTATTCAACCCACGCCACGATTCAACGTGGTCGAATCCCTCTGTCTCAGCAGATCCCGATTGTGCGACAGGCACGGCGGTGTCTTCCGATATGTCTGGTGCCGGTGAATTTCGCTGCAGACTGTGGTAATCTTCGGTCGCAAGCTGACGGATCAGACCGATCGAACTGATTTGTCGGAGATTTATCAACAATGAAATCGAAAGCCCACACTGTGTCCCACGACATCTATGAAAACCCGCTCATTACGCGATACGCATCCCGCGAAATGGCAACCATCTGGTCAGGACAAAAGAAGCATTCGACTTGGCGGCGATTGTGGATCGCGCTCGCTGAATGTCAGCAGAAACTCGGCCTGAACATCACAGATGCACAGCTCAACGAAATGCGAGCCAACATCGACAACGTCGATTTTAATGCGGCTGACCGTTACGAACGAGAACTCCGACACGACGTCATGGCGCACGTTCACGCCTGGGGTGATCAGTGTCCCAATGCCCGACCGATCGTGCATCTGGGAGCCACAAGCTGTTTCGTTACCGACAACTCGGAACTCATTCAAATCAAGGAAAGTCTGTTCCTCATTCGCCGCCGCTTGGTTCAGGTGATCGACCAACTGGCGACATTCGCCGCGCAGTACCGCAACCTCCCATGCCTAGGGTTCACGCATCTTCAGCCCGCTCAGCCGACAACCGTGGGAAAACGTGCGACGCTTTGGTGTTGGGATCTGTTGCTGGATCTGGAAGAAATCGAACACCGGCTGGCAACGCTGCGATTTCGAGGCGTCAAGGGAACTACGGGGACTCAGGCAACCTTCCTGACGCTGTTCCATGGTGATCATCACAAAGTGGAACAACTGGATCGCATGGTGACGGAAGCTATGGGGTTCAGTCTGAAACATCCCGTCACCGGCCAGACGTATTCCCGCAAGATCGACAGTCACGTCATGGCCGCCTTGAATGGCGTTGGTCAGACATGTCACAAAGCGGGCGCTGACATTCGCATCCTGCAGCACCGTAAGGAAGTGGAAGAACCTTTTGGAAGCAAGCAGATTGGTTCGTCGGCCATGGCCTACAAACGCAACCCCATGCGGAGCGAACGGATGTGCTCACTGGCTCGGTTTGCAATGAGTCTTCAGGCTGGAGCCGATGCGACCATGGCGAATCAGTGGATGGAACGTACGCTGGACGACAGTGCCATTCGAAGACTGGGACTACCGCAGTCGTTTCTGGCAATCGATGCCTGCCTGATTCTGTACCGTAATATCTCGGACGGATTGGTCGTGTATCCGAAGGTGATCGAAAAAAATCTTGCGGCAGAACTGCCGTTCATGGCAACCGAAGAGATTCTCATGGCCGGCGTGCAGGCGGGTGGCGACCGTCAGGAACTGCACGAGCAAATCCGAGTTCACAGCCAAGCAGCGGCGGATCAAGTGAAGCAGCAGGGTTCGGATAACGATCTCATCAGCAGGCTGCAAGCTGACCCGCACTTCGCCGCCGTGGATCTGGCAGGGACTCTGGATGCTAGCCGATACGTCGGCCGTGCTCCGGAACAGGTCGATCAATTCATTCAGGAATGCGTGCAGCCGGTGCGGCATTTGTATGCTGCCGATCTAGCTGGCGCGTCGGAGGATCTGCGAGTGTAGAGTACAGGCCGGACCATGCCCACCGCCGTTCCGGCAAACGCATCGAGTCTGCCCGCGAAGCACGCGAAAGGGCGAGAATAAAGTCGGAAAAGATTCACGTCTAGATGCGTGATTCGCGGGTAAAAAGCCCTTAATGCCCATGTCATTCGTGAATAACCCCTCTCTTCTTATTGCCACATGGATCACCAATGCGCGCCGGAAAACTCGTCAGTCGTCGTCAGATAGAATTGGTTGAGATCCAAGAACCTCAACTGCCGTCGGCTAACTTGTCGTCAGGGCAGATTATTTTTCAGCCGGAAATGACGTGTCTGTGTGGTTCGGATCTGCCATTTTTCGACGGCGACTTCGAAGGACATCCAATCGAATATCCGCAGCCTGTCGGCATGTCACTCCATGAAATGGTCGGCACGGTGATCGATACAAACGGCAAACGCTGGAAACCCGGAAGTAGAGTCCTCGCCGTGCCGATCGGACAAAATGGCTTATTCGAACGCTTTGTACTTCCTGAAGAGCGCGTCGTTGCGTTGGATCCCCGCCTTTCAGACGAGATGGCGATGCTGGCCCAGCCATTCGGGACGGTTGTGCACGCCCTGAAAAAATTGCCAAATATGATTGACCGAGACGTCGTCGTGCTGGGACAGGGACCGATTGGGCAGATGTTCAATACCGGCTTGCGAAACATGGGAGCACGGCGGATTATTGGAATTGATCCATTGGTCGCACGTTTAAAAATTAGCCACACGATGGGAGCGACCAACACGATTTGCGGCAAAGGCATGGACGCAGGGGAACAGGTGCGTGAGATTCTGACCGGTGAATTACCCGAGATCGTAATCGAAGCCGTCGGCCATCAGGCCCAGGCCTTGAACGACGCAATTGAACTCACGCGGCCGTTCGGCCAGATTCTGTATTTTGGCGTCCCAGCCCATACGATTGATGGGGTGAAACTCCGAGCCGCATTGTTCAAGAATCTTGTGATCACCACCAGCATTCATCCCGATTTCGAACGCACGTTTCCACTCGCCATGCAATGGATCGCCGAAGGTCGAGTCAACCTGAAACCGCTCATCACACATCGGTTTCCGCTATCACAGATCCAGCAGGCGTTCGACACGTTCCGAGATCGTATTGACGGGGCGCAGAAAGTGCTGGTGGAATTCCCGAGTTGGAAGCAAGGGAAGTCATTTCATGACGAGCGGGGTACGTAAGTGCCCTATTTTTTCTCATCGACCCTTTTTTGGTGCATACCGTGAATCAGTTCGAGCGTATCCTGAGTTGTTTTTAGCAGTGAATTCAGCTGCGGCTGAATTTCCCCGACTCCATCGAGCTTGCGTGCAAGACTCAACAGATCCGGATGACCGGAAGCCATGGGTAATGAAGCAGAACTCTGAAGAAAATCGGCCACCTTGAGATTATCTCCCGCTGACTGTCCGTCGTCTGGAATCTTCAGTAACCGGTTTTCTGGCCACGTCACAAACGGCCCAATTTGTCCTCCACCATACGCGATGTTCTTCCAAAGCCACATTCGCCACTTTTCATCACCCTTTTCAAATTGCTCAACCCAGAGTGTGTAAAAGTCGGCATCCGGATTTGCTTTTACCAGCACTTCGAATGCAGCTTGGTCGAGCAGGGTATCGGGCGGTTGATCATTCAGATGGAACTCACCGTCCAGCGTGGGAACGACACGGAGAATTGTCTGTGTGATCAGGTCGGACGTGTCCGGTGAAACCAAGGCCTTGCACGTATCAAACGCCGATTTTAATCCTGCCGGGCTGCGTTCGCGGGACAGCATTTCCAGCCATTGGCTCAGCGTCTTGCCGTCGTAGAGCGGTTCAGTGGTTTGAAGCGCCGGAGCCTCATTCGGAATTCCAGCGATGGCCGTTGGCGCTGGTGCAGGCTCTAATGTTGGGCTCAGGCGGATTCTGGCAATCACCGTCGTACCACTCTGAAGCGTGAATTGATTGTTGTCGATTGTAAGTCCATCGCTCGGGCCATCGATGATGATTTCATACTTGTCAGCACGCAGGCGAGTGGCAGTAGCACCTTGATTAATGGAAAGTCCACTGACCGGTTTACCATCATGGATGATCTGAACTTTGACGTTGGCAACGTCGGATTCAATGACAAGCTGGCCCTTCTCCGTTTCCAGCTTGACGAAGATTCCAGCGATGAGCAGTAGCGGCAGAATGGCTGCGGTGACGAGCCAGCGCCGCTTTCTTCGGCCACCGTCGATGTTCGCAGCCTCAGGTGAGCGGGGTGGCGTCAGCCCCCCGGTACTTCTGCGTTCCCCGCGTCGATTGCGTTCCGACGCGATCGGTTCCGGCGACAGAGCCTCCTTCTCCTGCGCTCGTTTCAGCAGGCTCACGAGATTCGCCGATTCCGTGAACGCTGCGAGTTGCTCGGCCACATGAGCGGCACTCGCAGGGCGATCCTGCGCACTGCGTGCCAGCATTGATCCAACCAAAGCCGCCAGTTCTGCCGGTGCTTCGGGACATAACGTGTCCAGCTTCGGCGGCTGATGATTGGCCAGCATTCGCAATTTTTCCAGAGGCGACTGGTTCGGAGCAGCCGCGAGAGGCGGTCGCCCACAGAGTAATCGAAACAGCGTGGCTCCCATGCCATACAGGTCGGCTCGATAATCCACGCCGCCGCTGAGTTCTGCCTGTTCCGGGGCCATGTAGTCCAGCGTCCCCATCAACTGTCCGACCGTTGTGAGATCGACACTCGCTTCATCCCAGACGCTCAACTGCGCCAGCCCGAAGTCCAGAAACTGAGTGCGATCGATCTCGCCCGCATCTGTTGCTGCCACGATCGATGGATGATTCAACCGGCCAACAACACGAATCTCACGTTGAAATCGAGCCCGCACGTCGGAGTCTTCGGAAGACATCATCGATGTGTTTGAGCCTTTTCAACCGCCGGGCTTTGCAACCACTGCAGCAGCGTGTCTGGCTTGATGTCAAGTTCCCTCAACGACTGCTCGCAAGCCGGACAAGTTGCCAGATGAATTTCGATGCGTTCAGCTTGAACTTTATCGCACGAGCCGGAAAGGTATTGTTTGAGTTCATCCGGCGACATGCACGTCGCCGGATCCCGTGAAGACACTGCCGATGTCGCCGAGGCTGCCGTGGAATGCGTCATCGTTTGAACCTTTTGCCAAGTTTGTTCAGTCCAAATTGTCCGCCATCGTGTGCCAAAAAGCCAGTGTCATCCCGTAGCTCAGTCGCTCCGCCGACTGAGATTCCTGTCATACGTTATGATTATTTGGACAGCGCCACTTTGTCATAAACCGCAGCCCATACAAGCACGAAGCGCAAGCGAGTGAATGACTTGCGGCAAATTCACTCGCTTGCGCTTCGTGCTTGTATGGCCCAAAAATGGCGATGTCCAATTATGCAAACAAGCCGAATTCTTCTAACATCGTGAATCACCAGATCAACCGCTCGTTAGCACCAGTCAACTCAGATGATGATGGACCAATCCAGCAATGCAACCCGATCCAGCCTGCTGCAGCGTGCGTCGCAGCGGGATGCTCAGGCGTGGCGGGAACTGGTAGACTTGTACGGGCCGCTTGTCGCAGACTGTTTCGGCGAAACTCTAGGTCTCCCAGGGCATCCGGCGGCTCCACTGCAGTGGGCCTGATGCAACAGGTGATCGATCCGGTGCCCATTCCGGACGATGAACCCACCGGCGATCTGCAATTACAGCAACTCACATCCCGCGCATTGTCGCAGGTGCAGAGCGAATTTGAAACACGCACCTGGCACGCGTTCTGGCGTTCGGTTGTGGACGGCATTGCTTCGAGTGAAGTGGCAAAGGAATTGAACATGTCCGAAGCCACAGTCCGCCAGTCTCGCAGCCGCATCCTGCGTCGGTTGAGGCAGCAGTTGGGTGATGTGATGTAATCAACGGACCATGAGAATGAAAAGTAAAAGTTGCTCCTTAAGCGGCGAGTTGCACTCTTCGAACAGGAGTTGACAGGAATGCGAGTCGGCGGAGCGACATCGCCTCCGTAGCTCAGTCGCTCCGCCGACTGAGATTCCACAGTGGCAACATGGTTATGTAAGGCGACGCCATTTAAGCTGCCCTCGATATGTCGTTGCCTCGCACGTGTCTGAAAGTCCATCGATCAATGCCGACTCCTGAACCGGAACAAGAACACTCCATCGAATTTCGCCTTGAGCGGATCGAATCGGCTCTCGCGCACCTGCAGCATGATGTGGACAGTCTGAATTCAGCATTGCTGGGCTACTTCGGTCGGTTGCAGGAACTTGACAGTCGATTTGTGCGGCTCGAGCATGAATTACATTCGTCGACTGATCCAACCGACCGGACAGATGCCGAATCTGAGCGGCCTCCGCATTATTGACCAAGATCGGTGTGGCTGCGGTCGCCGGTCAAAGCCGAAAAGCTGCCCATCCTCAAAAGCCGGCTAACATTCAAATCAGCTGCAGGCAGTTTTAAGATGTCCTCGCTGCGGATATGATGGCACCCCCGCAAGTTGTCAGCATAATTAAACATTCCGTCATCGGACGCAACTCATGTCCCGCCGCACATATCGCCAATCCTTCTCGTCATCCGATGTGACGCGACGTTCGTTCACCACCACGTCGTGTTTTGGTTTCACGAGTCTCGTTGCGGCCGCCATGATGGCTCAGGAAGATCGCCCAGCAGGAGATCATCCGCGGGAATGGCAGGCTCCGGACGGACTTCCACATCGCACTCCAAAAGCTAAGAGTGTCGTATGGCTGTTTATGAATGGCGGCGTTTCGCAGGCAGAATCCTTCGATCCGAAGCCGATGTTGACACAATACGCTGGCAAGTCCATCAATGAGACGCCATTTGCGGACGTCCAAAATCCTGAAAAACTGAAACTTGCACGGGTCACTGTGGTCAATGACGCCAACGGGCAACAGCGAAATAAATTGTATCCGTTGCAGGTGGGTTTCAGAAAATACGGGCAGTCGGGAATTGAATTGAGCGACTGGGTTCCGCACGTGGGCAACTGCATCGATGACATTGCCGTGATTCGATCGATGTACACGACAGACGACAACCACGGCGCGCAAACACAGTTTCATTCGGGGAGGCACATGCTGGACGGAGAGTTCCCTACACTGGGGGCTTGGGTGCATTATGGATTGGGCACGCTCAACGACAATCTGCCACAGTTTATCTCAATGGGAAAACGCGAATACTGGAACGCCAAAGATGGCCACTATCTTGGACCGGCAAACGACGCCGTCCCAATTCAAGTCGATCCGACGAATCCCTTGGACTATGGCAAGTCGGCAGCTGGTCTGACGCACGCAGAACAGAAACTGGCATTTGATCTAGTCGGACGATTGAATCGTTTGAAGGGAGACCAGTATCCTCATGATGCCTCCCTCGCTGCGCGAATTAAAGCCTATGAGCTGGCGTTTCGGATGCAGTCGTCGGTACCTGAGACGCTAGATTTCAGTGCGGAGACGCAGGCGATGCAGGACAGCTACGGGCTCAACAATCCTGAGACACGAGATTTTGGCATGCAGATGCTGGCAACGCGGCGATTCATTGAACGGGGCGTAAGATTTATTCAGGTTCAGCACGGGGCAGGGGGGGCTGGCGTTTGGGATGCTCACAGTGCATTGAAGTCGAATCATGAAAAGAACTTTAAGGCCGTGGATCAGCCGATCGCAGCACTGCTGAAAGATCTCAAGCAACGAGGCCTCTTGGATTCGACCATGGTCGTGTTTGCGAGCGAGTTTGGCCGCACGCCGGGGACTCAAGGAGCTGACGGACGCGACCATCACATCTACGGTTTTTCCATCTGGATGGCGGGTGGCGGAATCAAGGGTGGCATCGCGCACGGGGTCACCGACGAAATCGGATTTCATGCCGTTGAGGATCGACATTACGTCACCGACGTCCATGCCACCATTCTCCATCAATTGGGGCTCGATTCGCGCCGCCTTGAAGTCCCTGACCGCAAACGTTTGGACATCGATCATGGACAGCCGATTTTAGGGATTGTCTGAGTTGACGAGCGGGGACGTAGCATGGATATTCATGTCGGTCGCATCTTGGAAATACCTAGCCGTTCTGCACGGGCGTGATTGGAGAGAGCCTCTCCGGACAACCTCGAATAAGGATGTCCAAGGTATAAGAATGCGGCTCAATCGCGGCGACCGAAGCGCCAGTGGTGATAGTTGGCAAGCCCTTGACCAGCGCGACCGCCAGGCCAGCTAGCGCGGTTCCACTGGCCGGTCTGCTCATCTGGACGTTCGCTGTTATAAAACGACAGATGATCGGCGGACGACCAACCGCCGTCCTGCGGGCCTGCGATTTTGAGGGGAACAAAACCGCACAAACGCTTTACAAGCTGAATCACTTGCAGGCATGCAACTAGTGACAAAAACATGAAAATGCCCATGAGCGGCACGAATGGCCCCATGTCAAAGATTCGTTCGGCCAATGGCCACAGAAATGGCCAGCAGAGAATCATGGCTACTGTTGCAAGACTGAGCCACGGACCATAAGGAATCTCACGATCTCGTTTTGTGATCCATGCTAGCAACGCGGCAAAAATCGCGAGCACTGGAGCTAGAAAAAAAACAGCCGTGACGGGTTGCCACCCGATCACACTGCCAATCATCCCCATCAGTACTACGTCGCCGAATCCCATCGCTTCCTGCCGCAGCACCCAGAATCCAGCCAGTCGCACCAACCAGACCATGCCGCCACCGACAAGCAGTCCAGCAACGCTCACCAGAAACCCGTGCACATGGGGATGCTCCATAGAAAACGGCAGACAATCCCATGAAAACAAGAGCGGTCGCAGCCATTCCGGCGAAATCGAGCGAAGTGTAGATGCCACGCTCGGATCCTGAAACCAAAGTGGCACAATGAATGCTTGGCCACAGATCGTAGACACGAGAATCGCGAAAAGCATCATTGGGATCGTGGAGCCGTCCGGGATGATCTTCAGCTCAAAGTCGATGAAAGTGGCCACAATCAGGCAGCAGATCATGGCGATGTGCAGCCCGTAGCGAAGATGCAGCCATGCGGACGGAGACCAGAGCGTGGTAATGTTTTGCGGGCCATCAGGGCTTTGTAATCCCGCGTCAGTCCATCCCCAGAAATTTGTCGGCATCTCAATTTGATAGACGACCACAAACAGGATTCCGGTCAGCAACTCCACCAAGGGATAACGCGGTGAAATCGGTCGTCGACAACTGCGACATTTCCCAAACAGCAACAGCCATCCGAGGAGCGGAATATTGTCATGCCACTTGATCGATGCCGCGCAACGAGGACAGCCGGAACCGTGGCTGGTAAGCGATTTCAATTGATCCCGTAACCGCAGTTTCGACGGAAACCGATGGATGCAGACGTTAAGAAAACTGCCGATGCAGCAACCGAGAATAAACAGACACGGCAATACGAACAGCCGAGGCAAATCAAAATAGTTCAACGGTCGCCTCCATCGCCTGCAGCACTGGGGAACCGATAACCCGCTTGCGTGTTAATCTGACGGGCAATCCTGCGGGCAACCTGCTCAGGCCATTCCCGTTCAGAATCCACAATTAGCGTGGCACATTCGCGGTACAGCGGTTCCCGGACGGCCATGACTTCAGCGACTTCCTCAGCAATCGGCCGACCGGTCAAACTTGGCCGATTTTCGCCCGCTGATCCGTCGCGACTGAGGCGCTTTGCCAATGCTTCATTGGATGCATGAAGCCACACAACCGGGCCAGCCACTTTCATCCGAACACGATTTTCTTCCGCCAGAATTGCGCCACCACCGCTGGCCAGCACTAGATGATCCTGCTGCAACAGTTCCGCCAGAATTTCCGACTCACGCCGCCTGAAACCCACTTCCCCTTCGGCTTCAAAGATTTGCCGAATTGAACACGCTGCCCGTTCTTCAATCACCCGGTCGCTGTCGATCCACGTCCATTCAAGACGCCGGGCAAGGCGCGGAGCAATACTGGACTTTCCGCAGCCTCGATAGCCAATGAGTGTGATAACCATGTCACAGGTGCTCTCTCATGGGGCAGGGTTCCAGCCTGCCATTGATTGCCGAAGGGCTTATTTTCCCATCCATTTGGCAAGCTGTCAGCCTGCGCCAACTCCAAAACAAAACGAGACAGGCTTTCACCTGTCTCGCCGTATATTTACGATAATTTTGTCGCACGTCGCTAACTATTCTGCCACTTTTTCCGCGACAATCTGAATGCCGGGCACCGTGATGGTCTTGATCTGCACACGCGTATGCTTCTGACGATGGCCAGTATGGCGACGGGAATTCTTCCGCTTTCGAAGCTTCTGAATTTCGAGTTTCAGCCCCTTCTCCTGTGCGATAATCACTTCCGCGACTACCGAGGCGCCGGAAATTGTAGGAGTACCGATGACACTCGCACCGCCGCCATTGGCGAGCAATACTTGGTCAAACGTAATCGAAGCGCCTGCTTCGACTTCGCTGCGATAATCCACAGACAGGAAAGAACCTTCCTGAACACGATGCTGACGATTACCGTCTACGATCACAGCAAACATCGAAAAATCACCTTTAACCAACGTCGCCAACGAAAATACAAACCACAGGAGACTGCCTTGCGGCTTCTGTACAAGTTAACAGATCGCACACCCCGCGTTGAATGGAATCGCGGAGTGTAGCGAGCAAATCCAGAATTTTCGAGTCGGAAATGCCGCAAGTTTCCGACTTGGGAACAGGAAATTCCAATTTGCTGGTTTCGGAACGCGACGCTAGGCAAAAATCAGCCAAAAACGCGATTCTACTCGCTCTATCCGATATTGACTTCCCGACTGTTGGCATCTTCAGCGCGGAAGGTCATATGTTCAAGGCACACGTCTGATTTCGCCACAATCACGATTTCAACTTCGTGTTCCTCTTCAATTCGAATGAGTTCCTTGCGTTTACGGTTGTTAAGATAATTACCAACCCGATCATGCACTTCGATCACAATCCGCGTCACTTGCTCGTGTGCGGACGAAGACATCACCATCCGCATGACTTCAATTGACAGACTTTCTGCCGTCTTCACCTGTCCGACTCCGTTACACGCGGGGCAATTTTCGTACACACTGCGACGCAGTGATGGCCGAATTCGCTGACGGGTCATTTCAATGAGTCCGAATGGACTGATGCGGAGCACACGGGTCCGGGCACGGTCACGTGCGACGGCGTCCCGAAGAGCATGTTCTACGCCACGCCGATGGCGTTCATCGCGCATATCAATGAAGTCGTTTACGATGACACCTCCCAGATCCCGCAGACGAATCTGACGAGCAATCGCGTCGGCCGCTTTCAGATTCATTTGATAAGCACTGCGTTCAGGATCATTGTCAGCTCGGAAACTTCCGCTGTTCACATCGATTGCCACCAAAGCTTCCGTTTGATCGATTACTAGTGAACCTCCACCAGGTAGCGGCACATGTCGATCCTGAATCCGGGCGATTTCTTCTTCGATGCCGTACTTATTAAACAGCGGTTCAGTGCCTTCGTATCGCTGCACACGATTAACATGTGTAGGCATGACAATCTTCATAAACTCCCGAGCTCGCTCATATGCACCGTCTTCGTCGATCAGCACGGTGTCAATTTCATTCGTGTAGATGTCACGAATGGTGCGAATGATCATGTCGCTTTCGGCGTAGATATCTGTCGGGGCGTCCGTCTTCTTCAGCCGCAGCACAATGGTCTCCCAAAGTCGCAGCAGATAATTAAGGTCACGTTTCAGATCCGATTCTTCGCGATCGATTCCAGCCGTGCGAATGATGAACCCCAGACCCTCCGGCGGCTGAATAGCCTTCATTGTCTGGCGTAACTGGCGGCGAGTTTTCTCGTCATCAATTTTGCGGCTGACTCCCACGCGCTGCAAACCCGGCATGAGCACCAAATAGCGGCCAGGAATGGAAATGTAAGTCGAAAGTGTCGGGCCTTTATTGCCAATACCCTCTTTAATCACCTGCACTAACACTTCACTTCCACGTTGGAAGATCCGCTGAATCGGCGGCTTGTTTCGCGCGTTGCGTTCATTCAGATGCTTCGGCGGACGACTACCGCGACCAGGCTCACGTTCTTCGCGATCGTCTTCTGGTTCATCCTTTAGGAGTTGTTTGTAGTATTGATACTCCACGTCGCTAACGTGCAGGAATCCATTACGTCCGACGCCGAAATCGACAAACGCAGCCTGAATGCTGGGTTCTATATTTACGACTCGACCCTTATAGATATTCCCGACGTAGTTTTCCGCACTGCTGCGTTCCACATACAATTCTTCCAGCACGCCGTCTTCCACAATGGCGATACGGCTCTCCTCCGGTTGGAGGACATTGATCAGCATTTCTTTTTTCATTGACGCAAGATTCGTTCTATTGCCAGCACGAAGGCTGGCTTTCCATGTTTTCAGTGGACCGACGAACGTCGTCAGCCTCAGTCGTTGGATCAATATCTAAAACCCGACAGTATC
This sequence comes from Planctomycetota bacterium, assembly GCA_003670925.1. Taxonomy (GTDB): domain Bacteria; phylum Planctomycetota; class Planctomycetia; order Planctomycetales; family Planctomycetaceae; genus SXXK01. The sequence goes on from QWQG01000147.1 coordinate 25,817, forward strand.
AACAAGATCTGGACAAAGTCGGGAAAGTTCCCCTTGCAAATAGTGTTCAACGTCTCGAGCCAGATCCAGCGAAGATGCGTGTTGCGAAATACGCACAGCTTCGGAGATCGAAAGGTTTCTCACGACTTCCTTCAACCGTGGAATTGCCTGAGGTGTTGCACTCAGACTTCTCAATCCCATACCCAGCAACAGCGGAATAAACCGCGGATCAGAACTCATTTGCCCACAGACGGTCACGGGTTTCCCGTGTTTTTCTGCGGCGCGGAGCACCATCTGGATGAGTCGCAGGATTGACGGATCGCCTGAACGATAAAGGTTAGACACCGCTGGATCCGAACGATCACAAGCGAGAGTGTATTGAATCAGATCGTTTGTACCAATCGAGAAGAAGTCTACTTCTCGCGCGAATTCTTCCGCCAAAATCACAGCGGACGGGACTTCCACCATCATTCCGATCGGAATATTCCGTTGAAACGGGATGCCTTCATCCTCCAAGTCTTCCATGACATCCATCAGAATCATTTTCGCCTGACGGAACTCTAAAAGTGTGGAAATCAAGGGAAACATAACGCGTACATTGCCGTGAACCGATGCCCGCAGGATCGCTCGCAGTTGCCGTTTGAACATCGGTGTGTTCAGCAAACTCAGGCGAATACTGCGGAGCCCTAGCATCGGATTTTGTGATTTCGAGAACTGACTTTCCAGTAATTTTGGCACTTTATCCGCGCCAATATCGAGTGTCCTGATCACCACGGGGAGATCGCCACAAGCTTCCACAACGCGACAATAGGCTTCGTAATGATCCGATTCTGATGGTTCACGATTGCCGCTCAGAAAGAGGAACTCCGTCCGGTACAGTCCCACACCGTCCGCCCCGCGTTTGATGCACTGCCGCACCTCTTCCGGAAATTCAATGTTGCCACAGATAGTGACGCGTTGGCCGTCTTCAGTTTCTGCAGGGAGGGCTTCCATCAGCCCCAGGCGAGTACGGATTTTTTCGCTGCGGATCTGCATGTCCTGCACACGCGCGACCATTTCGCTATCCGGATCGATAATCACACGACCATTGTCACCATCAAGGATTACAGTCTCGCCACCGGACACACCCGCAAGGCATCGACCAAGCCCCACGATCGCCGGGATTTCTAACGCTCCGGCCAGAATCGCCGTGTGACTTGTTCGGCCACCGACTTCGGTTGCGAATCCCAGCACAAATTTTGTATCAAGAGTTGCGGTTTCACTGGGTGTCAGATCATGAGCCAGCACGATGACGGGCTCCGTCAGATTCCGCAGTTCTTCGCGGCTTTCGCCGAGCAATTGGCGGAGCAGACGCTTTTCAAGATCGAAAATATCCAGCGCACGCTCTGAGAGATAACGGTCGCCCATCTTTTCGAGCTGTTCGGCATAACTCCTGAGCACTCGACTGACCGCGAATTCCGGTGAACGAGTCTGTTCGCGAATCAGAGCTTCCACTTCACGGATCAGTCGTGGATCCTGAGCCATCTGTAAATGTGCTGAGAAGATCGCTCCGTACTGCGCTCCCAACTGGGCTGAGACAAGCTGTTCGTTACTCTTGATGTCCCGGCACACATGTTCATGCGCGGCATGGAAACGATGCAACTCATCGTCGATCGCGTCACGGTTGACATACTTCCGAGGGATACGAAAATTGTCCGACCCAAGCACCAAGACTGGGCCAGAGACGACGCCGGGAGAAACCGCGATTCCTGTGTAAACCTTCATGCCCTCAGTTTAAAGAGATCCCGAGCGCCAAACAACTCAGCGAATTTCAGAGCCAGATATCGAAAAACCTGTCTCAAAAAGTTCACTAATCGCGTCCGCGGCAGCAACTGCATCAGAACCAGACGTTTCCAAGCACAGGATGGCCCCAGTGGGCGCCGCCAATAACATCAAGTCAAATGCCGATTTCACATCAGCTCGGCGATCATCAAACGTCAAGGTTATCGTAGCAGAAAACGTCAATGCCTTACGCACAAGCAATTGCAGAGGCCGCAGGTGCAATCCATCCTCTGGAATCACGCGCACTTTTCTGCAAACTACGCCTTCTGCATCCACTTTTAGTCTCCATTCTGACTCAATCTTAACCCGGAAAACCTGCTGATTCCGAATTCCCGTTCGCCTGTGATTCAGGCCACCGTCAGCTCAAGAATCACGATCGCCATCGTCTGCTTCCGTAAGCAGATCCCAGATATCAGTCGTTGTTAGAGACTGCTTGAGGAAGTTACAGAAGTCCTGACTGCGGAGGTGGCGGGAGATGTTTTCTAGGCCACGCAGGTGATCTCCGGGACGATCCGGCGGTGAGACCAGCAGAAACAGAATAAAAACGTCTTCTCCATCGAGGCTGGAAAAATCCACCCCCGTGCGGGAAATCGCCACCATGGCTGATAGCTTGTCGACAGACGCATGCTTCGTGTGCGGCACTGCCACGCCGTTCCCAATCCCAGTGGAACCCAGTTCTTCACGCTTCAGGATGGCGGCAACAACGGCGTCTTCGTCGCCTGCTTTTAATGCGCCAGAAGCTTTCAAATGCGTCACCATTTCACGAATTACGGCTTCCTTTGACGTCGCTTTCAGGTTCGGAAGAATCGCATTCTGAATCACAAATTCTGTCAATTTCATGTTGTCTCTCACAATCTTCAAATCAGCAACTGCCGGAATGTATGATCAGAACTGATCAACGCCAAAAATGAGTTTGTTGCCTCAACAAACTGGTCCGGCAGAACCTCTAACTGATGGGCCACACACAAAATTCTAACAGACGCACCACGCACGATCGCACTGCCAACGACTGCGATCCTGAGGGAAAACTGTAACCGAGAAACAAATCCTGAGAATTGTTTATTCTGCCTGCTGCGTTTCGTCAGCCTCAATCGCCTTTTCTGCCTGTTCAGTCGCGTCCCCCACTGACGTATTGTGCCGATGGTCGCGGTGCTTTTCTTTGTGCTTGTGAACCTGCTGTTCCATCTTATGCAGCGTTTTGTCGAACGTTGCGGCAGCGTCCTCTCCTTCGACATGGGCCACAATTGTGTGAAATCCGTCGATTTCGACAAGCATTTCGACAGAGACACGCGGCCCTTCAAATTCGATCGTCACGTCAATTTCGCTCACAGTATCGAGATACTTCACGAGCTTTTCCGCTTTGCGGGTGATGTATTCTCGCAGTTCCGGTCGGATACTGCCGTGACGACAGGTGATTGCAACCTGCATTTGATGTCCCTTCCATGCTAGTAAAACAAACTATGCCACTTTCAACTGGCCAATCTCTTGCATTCTAGTCGGGCCACCTGACCGCGAACAGTACGACGTGCAGGTTCTTTGCCCGAAGAAGGAATCTGCAACGCAGAGCAAACTCACGGCAGACAAATTTCTGCTGCGGCAATCCTAACAATTGGCCGTCGTTACTTGCAACTTGAGCCGCAGTTCGGACAATTCTGAGGCTTCTAATTCTCCGAACGTCCCACCGATCTGGAAAATCCACAATGGCTGAACCAACGGCTTCCGCCGCCCCGGAGGAAATCTACGCGCCTCAGCCTGGCACACCTTATATGCCGGCATGGACGGTGGGTGAACTTCCTGACGCCCCAAGGTTTCGCTGGTCTCAATTGGCGTTAATGCTCGGGCCTGGCCTTGTGATGGGTGGCGCAGCAATCGGCGGCGGAGAATGGCTAACCGGGCCACTCGTCACCGCCCGCTACGGGGGATCGTTGCTCTGGCTGGCTACTTTGAGCGTCGTATTTCAAGTGATCTACAACGTTGAGATCAGTCGCTACACGTTGTACAGCGGTGAGCCCATTTTTACTGGCAAATTCCGAATTGCCCCCAATCCCACGTTCTGGCTGTGCCTGTACCTAATCTTGGATTTTGGCTCCATCCTGCCCTATCTGGCTTCGAACGCAGCAATTCCGCTCGGTGCCATGATCCGCGGTGTGATTCCCGATCAGGAAGATCTGTTGCCGCATGTCCTGCTGACCGTTTTTTCGTGGAAGGTCGTAATGACTGATGCGACGATGCTGAAAATTCTCTCATGCTTAATATTTGTTTCGGTCTTTATTCCTCTCACCATCGGCGGACGAATCTACCATTCGATCAAGATCATGATGACCGTCAAACTGGTCCTTGTCTTGGGGTTTCTGACGCTGCTTGCTGTCTGCTTTTCAACGCGCGAGACATGGAATGAGCTTGGGAGCGGCTTCTTCAAGTTCGGGAACGTCCCCGTCGTTCCGGCGGAAGACTTAAACAAAAATGGCCTTCAAGATAACAACGAAAAACCACATGGCCCAAATGTGGACAATGTGTTTTCCGCATGGCGTGCGAAGCGATCAATCGCATTCGATTTTGCAGTCGTTGGAATATTGGCATCGATGGTAGCGATTTCAGGGAACGGCGGATTGACGAACACTCCAATTAGCTCCTTTACGCGCGATCAGGGCTGGGGCATGGGAAAACACGTCGGTGCCATTCCCAGTATGGTGGGTGGACATGAAATTGGGTTGTCGCACACCGGCACCGTATTTCATGTCACGCAGGAATCCTTAAAACGCTGGTTCCGCTGGGTGGCGCATGTGGAACGCGAACAGTATTTAGTCTGGTTGCCTGCGTGCTTCGTCGGCCTTGCTTTACCCAGCATGTTGTCGGTGCAGTTTCTGCCGCATGGAACTATCCTGAAAGATAAGTGGCAGGCCGCCGGGATGACGGCCGGCGGAGTTCGCGATGCGGTGAGCCAAGCAACGAACCCAGGGCTGGGTAACGCTTTCTGGTACATGACCCTATTCTGCGGACTGCTGATTCTCGGCACGAGCATGATTGGGACAGCAGACGGTGTCCTGCGGCGCTGGGTTGACGTTTTCTGGACATCGAGCAAACGACTGCAGTCTTGGGATCCGCGGCATGTTGGACGCCTGTATTTCGGTGTGCTTTGTGTCTACATGGCTTTGGGATTCTTTATTCTCCTCTTCGTTCCCGGCCAAGATCTCCTCGTGATGGCGACCGGCATGATGTATAACTACGCGATTGCCTTCAGTTGCCTGCATACGCTTGTGATTAATACAACGCTCCTGCCGCCAGAATTGCGCCCCAAAATATGGCAAAGAGTGGGCTTGGTGCTCGGGGCAATCTTCTTCCTGAGCATGGCGATTCTGGCGACGTACGATTCGATCCCCAAGCTGGTCAAATCGTGGCATGAGACATTTCAACAAGCACCAGCACCCGGAAAGTAGATCTGCGGCAGATCACGGCCCAAGAAATTCCGCATTATTGGTCGCACGAAACAACTCGGGATGTTCCACTTCCGCCTCCGCCAAAAATATTGTCGCCGCATTCGCGAGCTCCAACGGAATGCCACCGGCGGTGGTTGCTTTTTTGCATTCCTCCGCGAACAGCACGATGGCTTTTTGAGTTGCGCGATCATCGGCACACTCATTCCTGAAAAGCCGCTCCAGTTCCGGCCATGAATCCCAGTCTTTCCACCGCGCCAGATTGGTGATCGTAAGGATTCTAAGATCATTGTTCGACAGCAATCGCCGCATCGACGACTGCAGACGTGGCTGCGGGATCAGACCGCTTTCATAAGTCCAAACAAACTGCAACGCCTGCACTACCGCATGCACGCTGTCCGTCGGAACATCAGGCTTCAGACGCGTCTGCTCAAGAAACGCAACGCCGTCTTCACCAGTCAACAACAAATAGCCCCCCATCAGTCCATCAGTGCCGTAGCGAAAGAATTCCGCATTGTCCTTGCCCGTTGGCGGGACAGTGCCGATCTGCATTTTCAAAAATGCGGCATCGTCCACATTGCCGCAGAGCCCCAGCATCATGCCGTAAAGCCCCAGACGTTCAGGGGTCATCATCGGGTCCGCGATCCACTCTCGCAACTTCGCACGAGGCATCTGGTCTTGCACGGCTTTGACATCGTCATACGTCGCATTTGCAAACTCGGCCCAAGCATCGATCGACAGCAATGGATCCGGATTTTCAAGGAACTTAAGATAGTACGGCAAGCGTTGAACTTGTGGTATTGACTGGGCGGGGGCGCATTTAATGTAGCGAATTGCTTCCAGTGATACCGGAGTCGACGTATCCCATGAAATCAGTTCTGGAAGGACCAGTGATGTCCGCTGAATTTTTTTTTGATCGTCGTTCACTGTTTTCAAATTCGCCGTCACGATACCCCCATCCTCAGCCGAATCCAACGTCGCAGCGTTGGTGTTCGTTGCGAATGTGGAATCTGTCGCGGAGTTACTGGTCGGTAGCGAACCAAATAACAGGAACAGGTCGCCGAGTGAACCGGTTAGCTCCTGAGGCACAACGACAGATTGGCCTGCTTGCAACCGACCACACGTTGTGGCAAACTCCGCCCCTTGCAGAAATTCGCGAATGCGGACCGTTGACTGCGGAATCCGCCTCCCACCTGAACCCACGACTTCAAATCTCAGAAGTTCGACTATCACCACCAAATCCGAAGTGGCAATTTCTTCGACCAGCGTCATCGGCGGCGAAAGACAAAACGGGCATGCACGCAAAATATTCCCGGCCAGCAAAGCTACGAGTGCCACGGCGCTGCAGAGCGTCAAACGCTGCGCACGATTCCAACACTTCAAAATTGCCACCACAGGTTCATCCTTGAAACTGCAACCGACTTCTGGGCAGAATGATGCCATCCGCCAGACAACTTCCGATAAATCGGCACTCATCCCGACTTCTGGCGAGCCTCATTCCTCGCACAGGATGCACCATTTACCCACCGTCCAATGACTTCAGACGAATTTGAGCAGAATGTGCCGAAACGGTAAATAAGAAACCGTGGAGGACCGCTCAGAGCAGATTACTCGTCCGTTGCTCCGAATCTGCGAATGCTACGTTTCGGACGTTCACGAGTCCGGAATGCTTCAAAATTATCGACTTTGTATTCCGGCAGAACCGTGTTGATTCGCTTTTCAATATTGGTCAGTTCACCGCCCTGTTGCAGTGTCACAAATGTGATCGCGCGGCCATTCTGATCTGACGACAGACGCCCGGTTCGACCCACACGATGCACATAGTCGTCGCAGTATTCCGGGATGTCATAATTGATGATATGCGAAATGCCGCTGATGTCGATGCCGCGACCGACAACGTCTGTGGCAATCAGCAGACGCAGTTCACCGGCGCGCAACGATTTGATCACCTGATCACGTTTGCGTTGGGGCAGGTCGCCGTGAATTGCGGCGATGCGATCAGATTTTAGACGCTTCGAAAACTCCGCGAACAACGCATCAGCCCCCCGCTTGGTGCGCGTGAACACAATAGCCTGCTGGGGCTTTTCTTTAGCGAGCACACGCAGCAGCAACGGCCTTTTGCGATCTTCATCTACCGTGATGTAAAATTGCTCGATCGTATCCACGACGACGCGGTCTTCGGAAAGATCCACCATCTCCGGTTCAATCATAAATCGCTGAGCCAGCTTCTCAACGGGCGGCGGCAACGTTGCCGACAACAGCATTGTCTGACGTTCTGTCGGGCAGGATCGCAGGATGCGTTCGATGTCCGGACGAAATCCGATATCGAGCATGCGATCCGCTTCATCCAGCACAACGACCTTCAGATCATTCAGCTTCAGATGCTGCCGACGCAGTAAGTCGATGACGCGGCCTGGCGTGCCGATAACAACATGGGCTCCGTTTTCAAGATCAGCAATTTGTCTTCCAATCGGACGGCCACCGACAGCCAGCGCAAATTTCAGTTTGGATGTGCCGCTGAGCTTGATTGATTCCCCATGAACCTGTTCGCCAAGTTCCCGAGTCGGTGCCATCACAAGCAACTGAACTCGCCCCATAGTCACGTCGAGGCGCTCCATCGCGGGCAACATGAAAGCTGCCGTTTTACCTGTACCTGTCCGCGCCTGACCAATGCAGTCGCGACCAGAAAGAGCGATGGGAATGAAAGCCACTTGGATGGGGCTCGGCTTTTCGTAGCCGATTTTTGTGATCGTTTTTAGGGTGGCTGGCGCTAGCCCCAGCTGGGCAAAAGTTAACACTGTTTCCGTCGGTACGTCCAAGGCAAATTCCAAGATCTTCCGCCAACTTAGAGAGTCATTTTGAGCATCCGTGTCGGCAGTCTTATGCACGGAACTCCCACAGAGCCTCAGCGCAACGGATGGCGAAAACAGGGTCGCGAGGCAAGAAATCCGTGGAATTGTCACTCTACGCCATCTTTCACGACCCGTCAACACTTCAGTTCAAGTCCTTGCCAGGACGGACCATTTCTGCTGTCCACTGTGCGTTCAGTCGCCGAAATTGGGATTCCCGCGTTCTGGAGTCTGTCTTCTGAAGTGCTTCCCCGCGATTCTCCTCAAAAATCAAAGGCCTGCTTACTGGAAGATTCAGGGGCAATATGGCTAAACTTCCGAAATCCCTTCACAAATTTTTTTCCGGTGCTAATCCATGGATCCTCTGTTTGACCTCTTCAGCAGCCTAGTCAACGTAATCTGGTCGTTGCTGGATGTGGTAGTCAATCTTGTCCGAGTCATCTTACCTTGGTTGCCCTTGCTGGCGTGGGTTGGATTCTGGACGTTCGCGGTGAATTGGGCGAAGACGCTTCCTATTCTTCGACGAGGTGGTTTCATCGGAATACTGCTGCTCATGTTTGTGGCAGTGCTGGTTTGGGCTGCTGTCGCTCCCCCCGAGAATGGCAAACATCTGATGCTAGGACTGTCGGTAAGCAATCACGCCGGCAAGTTTATTTATGTCACGATGCTGACTTGCATCGCGCTGCTTTGCGGATCAGCGCAACTTTCAGGATCCTTTGGACGACTGGTTGAATTTCCTGAGGAACCAAGTGCCGATGATCACGGTCACGAACATGACGACACACATGGTGGCCACGATCACAGCCATGATGTCGCACATGCTCATTAGCGATTAGTTTTCACGGGACGCTGAGTACTCACCAGCAATTTTTTGATACGCACTGCGAGTCGGTGCTGAAATCTTGGCTCCACCATACCTAACGTGCAACTCTCACCATTTGGCAGCACGCCATCTTTATTCTTGTTCCCTCCCGCCGCTTGAATCTCCGCCTGCTTGGAACCTTCGCCATGAAACCACTCCTTCTGCTTGCAATGTTATCTGCTTCTTCCCTGTCGCTCGCAGGAGACTGGCCGAATTGGCGCGGACCGCACGGGAACGGAACTGCCGACGGTGTCGGCTATGCCACAGAATGGTCAGCAGAAAAGAATATTGTCTGGAAGTACGAGTTGCACGGTCGCGGAGCCTCAACACCAACTGTCGCCGGCGATACAATTTTTGTAACGACGACAATCGATGGTCAGAATAAGATCATGGCCCTTGGAATGGACGGCCTAGAACGCTGGTCAAAGACTCTCGGAGCTGCCGTGGAAGGGAAACCGGGCAAAGATGGTACCGGCGCCAATCCATCGACGGTCACCGATGGAACTTACGTTTTCGCATATTTCAAAAGCGGCGATCTGGGCTGTTTTTCAGTTGCTGGTGAATTAAAGTGGCAAAAGAATCTGCAAGCAGAATATGGCGAAGATTCGCTCTGGTGGGATCTGGGAACATCTCCGGTCCTGACAAAGGATGCAGTCGTGATTGCGTGTATGCAAACCGGACCATCCTACGTTGCCGCGTTTTCAAAGGCCGATGGTGCGGTCCTCTGGAAACACGATCGTGACCTTGGAGCACCGGAAGAGGCAGCTCAGAGTTACGCGACGCCTGTGGTTGTGGACGAAGCAAGTGGTCAGGTGATCGTTGTCCTTGGGGCGGACCATGTGACTGCTCATGAAGCTGCTAGCGGCAAAGAGATCTGGCGTGTTGGCGGATTGAATCCGACGAATCACAAATACTTTCGCTCAATTGCCTCAGCCGCAGTCTCCGATGGAATAGTCATCGCTCCGTACGCCCGTGGTGAATCTTTGACTGCCATCAAGATGGGTGGCCACGGCGATGTGACAGCCAGCCATATTTCTTGGTTTAACCAAGCGACGTCAGGGGACGTCCCGACACCCGCCATTGCCAATGGTCGTGTGTTTAATTGCCGTGACGGTGGTGATTCGCGTGGAATAATCGATTGCCTAGACCTCCTGACTGGAAAAACAATCTGGTCCGGCCAGTTGCCAAAGAATCGTAATACCTACCGCTCATCGCCCACCGTAGCCGATGGCAAGTTGTATGTGGCCCGCCAAGACGGCACGGTATTTGTGTTGGACGCAATGGGCAGCGAATTCAAAATTTTAGCTCAGAATACCATTGCCGAAGAACATACTGTGGCCACGCCCGTCTGTCTCGATGGTAAGATCATTCTTCGCACGGACACCCATGTGTATCTGATTGGGAACAACGGCTGATCGACGTTTCGAGAAATCGCAACGACGATGATTCAGAGTGGATTGAACGTCTGCTTCGGTGCGGGTAGATTCGCGGTCGAATTGTCCAACACCGTCGAGAGGATTCCCTGAGAGGACTCTGGGGCCGATGCTACTGTCCGAAATTCCTGTAAGCGGCCCATGGGGCGAGCGGCATCTGCTGGGGCTGGAACATCTTTCCGCCGATCAGCTCAAAACAGTACTTGACCTCGCCAAATATTACGACACGATCACCAATGGTGGTTCGCAACGCTTGGACGTGCTAAAAGGACTTGTGGTCGCAAACCTATTCTTCGAGAACTCCACCCGCACTCGGACCAGTTTCAGTCTGGCAGCACGCCGTCTGGGTGCTGACACGGTCGATTTTACGGCCAGTTCCAGCAGCCTCTCGAAAGGCGAAACTTTTATCGACACGGCACAAACCATTGAAGCGATGGGAGTCGATTTGGTTGTCTGTCGTCATCGCACGCCTGGATCGCCACATTTGCTCGCCAGAAATCTGAAAGCAGGAGTGCTCAACGCTGGTGATGGAACACACGAACATCCTACCCAGGGTTTGTTGGATATCTATACAATCCTGAAGCAACGCGGGCAGATCGCGGGCCTGACAGTGGCATTGGTGGGTGATATTCGTCACAGTCGTGTGGCCCGTTCAAATATTCATGGACTGAAAGCCCTAGGTGCTCGCGTGATCGTCTGCGGTCCGGCAACATTGATTCCCAGTGACATCACTCGGCTGGGCGTCGAAGTCGCATACAATCTGGACGAAATCCTTCCGGAAGTGGATTGTGTCAATCTCCTCCGCGTCCAGTTTGAACGTCAGCGCGGCGCATTTTTCCCATCAATCTCGGAGTATGCTCATCTGTTCGGAATGAATGGTGACCGAATTCGTAGGGCTCGTAAAAACCTGCTGGTGCTGGCTCCGGGTCCAATCAATCGGGGTGTCGAATTAACGCCAGAAGTTGCCGACGGTCCAAATTCTCTAATCCTGAATCAAGTCACTAATGGACTTCTGATTCGCATGGCATGCCTGACGCTTCTGGCTCAGGAACGTCGCCACGATCAGGAGGCAAACTGATGAGTTCTCTTGTGATTTCCGGGGGACGTGTGATTGATCCGGCGAACAGTCTGGATGCGATTGCGGATGTTCTAATTCTCGACGGAAAAATTGCCGCCGTGACTCGGCGTGACGCGGGTTTTGCTCCGCTGGATGTACCGCACGGGATCCCTGTGATTGAGGCGACGGGGCGAATTGTGTGCCCGGGATTTATTGATCCACATGTGTCGCTTCGAGAACCCGGCTTTGAGGAAGACGAATGCACGGCGACTGGAACAGCGGCAGCCTTGGCGGGCGGCTTCACGACCATCGCCGCGCAGTCTGATACCTATCCGGTTGTGGATCATCGCGCCGCCGCAGAATTCATCCGACTCCAGGCCGATCGCGCTCGAAATTGCCGTGTCTATCCACTCGGGGCAGTAACGAAGGAAAGCAAAGGCGAAGAACTTGCCGAAATCGGGCAGTTAGTGCAGGGCGGGGCGGTCGGTTTTTCTGACGCAAAACGCCCTGTGGCAAATGCTGAAGTGATGCGGCGGGCGCTCGAATATACGCGGATGTTCAATCGCCCGATTCTGCACTTCGCAATGGTGCCAGAATTGTCAGACGGTGGTGTGATGCATGAAGGCTTTGAAGCGACGCGGCTTGGCTTTCGGGGAATTCCGGCGGCAGCACAGGACATCATGACAGGGCGTGACATCGCGTTGGCTGAATTGACAGGTGGCCGGATTCATCTGATGTGTGTCACCACGATGGATTCGGTCGAACGTATTCGCAAGGCAAAATCCCTAGGTATTTCGGTCACTGCGGACGTCACACCACATCATTTACTGCTGACTGATGAAGTCATGCGTTCTTTTGAAACCATGTACAAGTGCAATCCACCGCTGCGGTCCCAAGAACATGTGGACGCCCTGATTGCGGGACTCCAAGATGGAACCTTATCAGCAATCTCATCCGACCATCAGCCGCTCGCACTCGAAAAAAAACAGGTTGATATGGATACGGCGCCGTTCGGAATTTGCGGAATCGAAACATTGCTTCCGGTGTGCATTCGCGCGTTGATTGAGCCTGGCCATCTGACGTGGCTGCAACTCATCGCCCGTTTAACAACCGGACCTGCGGCGATTCTGAGCGTCAACCATGGAACCTTGTCCGTAGGGCAGCCCGCTGACGTCACGGTCATTGATCCCGCGAAAACATGGACCGTCCGCGCGCATGAATTTTATTCCCGCAGCCGAAACACGCCGTTCGAAGGCGCCAAATTTACAGGAAAAGTTGTGACCACAATCGTGGATGGTGAGATCCGATTTCAAAACAACCGACAACCGATTCCTGATTGAACATTTCCAAGTCCCACCATCCTCCCCGCTCTTTTCTTCCAGTTCTTAAACAATGTCGCTCACACAATCTATCCTGCTCGAAGTCAAAAACATCAAAGGCAAGGGCCGCGGCGTTTTCGCCCGCACGCTTATCCCCAAAGGTACCATCTTTGAACGAGTGCCATTGCTGGTAATTCCGGCTAAAGAGATCCTGGAATGCGATCACGGAACATTATTGCTGGGCTACGTCTTCGAATACAAGAAACAGGTAGCTCTGGCGCTAGGTTACGGTTCGTTATACAACCACTCGTACAATCCAAATGCCCGGTATGATGACGCTGGGCGGCAAATCAAGGAATTCAGCGCCTTGCGTGATATCCATCCGGGCGAAGAAATCACAATCAACTATAACGGAGCTGAAGACGTCATGGACCCGGTTGAGTTTCCCGTGTTGGAGTGACAACTAGGCTAAAATCACGTCTTGAGAAGGCGAAGATTCGCCGCCTGTACCACTCTCCATTTTTCCACCAGATTCCGGAGTCATGCTGCATGCCTCTCTGTTTCCCACCACGTTTCATCTCAATCTTGATCTGCCTCCTGATGGCAGCCGCAAGCTGCCACGCTCAACCAGCGGAGGAAGATCCGTTTGCGTTGGGTGTGCGCACTACGGAACCTGTCAGTCCAGAAGAGGAGCAACGGTCATTTGTCGTGCCGGATGGTTTTCGCGTGGAACTCGTAGCGGCCGAACCGGACATTGCAAAACCGCTGAATCTGGCCTTCGACGCCAAAGGTCGCTTGTGGGTCAGCAGTTCATTGGAATATCCCTTTGCGGCTGCAGCGGACGTGACGCCGCGCGACACGATTCGCATTCTGGAAGACAAAAACGGCGATGGTAAAGCGGATATTGTTTCGGTATTTGCAGACAAACTGAACATCCCGATCGGACTCATCCCGTACGGTGATGGTGTGATTTGTTTCAGTATTCCAAACATCTGGTTTCTGCATGACAAAGATGGCGACGGGACATGCGATGAACGGGAAGTGTTATACGGTCCGTTCGATACGACTCGTGATACGCACGGCATGTGTAATGCCTTTCGACGCGGCGACGACGGTTGGATTTATGCGTGCCATGGATTCAACAATCGTTCTGACGTTGCCGGCAAAGATGGGGATCGGGTGCAGATGTCCTCTGGCAATACGTTTCGTTTTCGTCCGGATGGTTCGCGCATTGAGCTTTATACTCAGGGGCAGGTAAATCCTTTCGGGATGGCGATCGACCGGTATGGTGATATATACACGGCCGACTGTCACACAAAGCCGGTGACCCTCCTGTTACCAGGCGGCTGCTATGACAGTTTTGGCCGAGCACATGATGGACTTGGCTATGTGCCAAACGTGATGGAACATTTGCATGGCTCAACCGCGATCGCCGCGTTGGCCCTTGGTTCGGACACCAATTTTCCGCGAGAATTCGCCGACACAACGTTCGACGGAAATGTGATGACTTCCCGGATCAATCAGAACTTTCTGAAGCGTACGGGGTCCAGTGTGCGTGCGGTTGAGCAGCCAGATCTCCTGAGCAACCGTGATCCGTGGTTTCGCCCGGTGGACATTGTGACCGGCCCTGATGGATCGCTGTATGTTGCCGATTTTTACAATCGGATTATTGGTCATTATGAAGTGCCTCTGATGCATCCTGGCCGCGACCGATTTCGAGGCCGTATCTGGCGGATCACCTATGCACAAGACGATACCGCAACGCGAAAACTTGAGGGCTACGGTGCGAATCTCACAACGCAGAGTGTGCCCCTGTTACTGGATGTAATTCGAGACAGCCCCATGATCCAGAAAAATCTGGCGCGGGATTTGATTGCTGATAGGCTGGGAACAGATGTCACCGAAATCCTCGCACAGCATGCGAAAGACTCGGACGCGACCGTGCGGCGATATGTGCTGCGTCTGTTGGCTCAAAGGAATGCATTGACCATCGATCAATTGACATTAGCGGTGCGTGATTCTGACGACCTTGTTCGCGTCCATGCGTTTCGAGCCCTGCGGGAATTTTCCACGGATGCGATCAGTGAAGGAGAATCCTCCGCGCTTCTGCGACGTGGTTTCGGTGACTTGTCGGCATTGGTACGACGTGCGGCAGTCGCGGGATCTTCGCGGCATCTTTCCCACAGCTTGCTTGGTCCACTGCTCAGGATGCTCCATACGACCGATCTGGCGGACGTGTATCTGCGGCATTCGATTCGCATCGCGTTGCGGGATCACCTGCTGCATGAAGACTGGTTTCGCGACCTCGCATCGCGGGCGCCACTCGCCATGGACCGCCTCGCACTTGCAGACTTAAGTCTCGCTTTGAAGACTGGTGCCGCGGCCGAGTATATCGCAGCGCACGTCGAGTTTTTGGGAGCCACTCAACCTAGTAAATTGGCTGAGTATCTGCAATTTGCAGCAGCGTATGTGTCGCCCGATGCCGCCTCGGACGTCGTCGCCACGGTGCGTGCACGGTTCGCCGGGAATTCGGCATTGCAGTTGCAACTCCTGAATTCCATGCGGCAGGGTTTTGCCCAACGGGGTCAGAATCCGCCGCAGGCCGTGCGTGAATGGGCACTGCACACCGCTCTAACATTGCTGCAGATGAAGTCGCCAGACGATCTGCAGGCACTTGATTCTAAAATAGCATTCGGTTGGTCATATGCGACTCTTTCTGATGCGCCCGATCCTCATAGCTGTTGGGGGATTACGACGTCCAGAAAGTCGGTGGACGGGGTCGAAGGTGCGCCGCTCTTCAGCAGTATTGAACAAGGGGAACAACGCACGGGACTGTATCGTTCGGACAGTTTTGAGCCTGCGGAAAGTCTGAGTTTCTACGTCGCAGGACATGACGGTCTTCCGGACAAACCCCTCAAGCAGGCAAATTTTGTACGCTTACGAGATACCGCCACTGGAGAAATCCTGAAAGAAGCTTCGCCGCCGCGCAACGACGTGGCTCATGAGGTGCAATGGGAAACAGCGGAATTCCGTGGACGTAGCGTCTTCGTAGAACTCGTCGATGGTGATTCAGGAGCAGCCTACGCGTGGCTCGCTGTCGGTCGTTTTTCTGATCAGCGACTGAATCCGTCCGATTCTCAATTACAGCGAATTCAAGCTGCTTCACTGATCGGTGACTTCACAATTGACGAACTGCGGCCCGCTCTGATTCGGCTGATTGGCAATCCTGACCAACCACGGGCAACCCGCGCCCTGTTTGCCGCCGCAATCTTGAAATTGCGATCTGATTCGCGGCTTGCTGCAGTTGCCTTGGTGCCGTTGATCGCAGGCGTGACGGACGCGATCATCAACGACGCGATGCTCGTCGTAGCGAATAACCAACCCGACGTGACGGGGACAATCCTAGAGTCTGTTTTCCAGGTTGCGACATCGCCAGAACAACTGACACTGGCGGAACAACTCGCAGCAGATGCAATCGGTGCTGACATGTTGTTGCGCCTCATGGAATCGGGAAAAGCATCGGCTCGCTTACTCCTCAGACCCACCGTTCAACAACGCCTTGAAGCCATTGGTACCGACGAAATTAAACAACGCGCAAAATCGTTGACGGAGAATCTTCCCAGCGAAGATGCCGTCATCGAACAACTCCTTGTTGTCCGCCGGAATGCGGTAAATGCGACTGCCGGCGATGCGACGTCTGGCAAAGAATTGTTTAAGAAGAGTTGCCTCATCTGCCATCAGATTGCCGGTGAAGGTAAGCAGGTCGGGCCTAATTTGGATGGCATCGGTAATCGTGGACTTGATCGCGTTTTGGAAGACGTACTCGCGCCAAATCGCAATGTCGATGTCGCGTTCCGGACGACAACTGTCGTCACAAAGGAAGGCAAGGCTTACAGCGGACTGTTGAAGGAACTGGAAGGAAATCGCGTCAGCATTATCGATAGTCTGGCAAAGGAAACCATTCTGCAGAGCGACACGATTGAAGAACGCCAAGCCGCCACAACGTCCCCCATGCCATCCAACGTGGGCGAAACATTTTCTGAATCCCAACTTCGCGATCTGGTTACGTACCTGTTGATGCAACGCCGAAAGTAAAGATGCCACGTTGACAAAAATCGCTTCCACGCACGGCACGGCGATTTTTCTGAGGCATCTTTGGCTAATCAGGGAAATTTAGTGAAACTTCACAGGAGACGTTTTCACTGAGACAAGGAAATTCACAAAACGAACGCTTGACGCTGTCCGAAAACAGGAAAAACGTCTAGAACGCGGGCATTCAGCCGTTATTTATGGGTCTCAAATGGTTTTTAGCGTCGATCAATGGTCTTTCGACGTGTCTCAAGCCGCGTTTCGGGTTTATTTCATGGATGGCCGTCAGGGACAAATAAATCCGGATCATGATTTGCTACGATCGCAGCAGATCGAACTGTGCGATTCGCATCCGTTTAGTCTCCCCGGCGACGCCTTGCCGGGTGTCCCGGAATTCCGCCCCGCACGCGGCTTATCCAGTCCGCATGCACAGACGGCTTGGGCAACGCTCTTCCCTAGGCTGATTCAGCTTACCGCGACTATCGAGCGCAGGCTTCGACTGGATGATGGCGACATGCTCGTCATGCACGACGACTGCCCTCAGGAATGGCGACGCGGCGATCATGTGGTTCTGATGCTCCACGGTCTGGGCGGCTCTCATCGCAGTGGCTACATGGTCCGTCTGGCGGCCCGACTTCAGCAACGCGGCGTGCGATCGTTTCGCATGGATCATCGCGGCTGTGGCGCGGGCACTAGTCTCGCAAAATACCCATATCACGCCGGACGTATAGAAGACCTTGCGGCAGCCGTCAGCATGGTCGAGCGATTGTGTCCCGGATCTCCGATTTCTCTCGCCGGTTTTTCGCTCAGCGGAAACCTGTTGCTGCGATACCTTGGTGAATTCGGCGCCGATCTGCCGTTGAGTCTGTTTCGCGCCGTGGCCGTGTGTCCGCCGATTGACCTGCAGCATTGTTCATCCATGCTGAATGCGTCACGCATGGGTCAGCGCTATGATCTGTATTTTGCCCGCAGGCTGGTCCGGCAACTGTCGAATTCAACACAATGGAGAGACGACGTCCCGCTAGCCACCGTGCGGCGTCCGCCCCGCCGTTTGTACGACTTCGATGAACTTTACACGGCACCTGCGTCCGGATTTGAATCCGCCGACCATTATTACGATCGCGCATCCTCCAAGCCGGTGATTCATCAGATTCGCGTTCACACCACCATTCTTGCGTCGCAGGACGATCCTGTTGTCAGCACGCATGCGTTTCGAGGACTCGAACTGCCTCCCAACGTCACGCTTTGCCTGACGAAGCACGGCGGTCACCTCGGCTTTGTCGGTCGCAGCGGCGTTGATCCTGACCGCCGCTGGATGGACTGGCGCCTGCTGGAATGGCTGCTGAATTAGGGTTCAGCGTCATCCCGCTTTTCGGGCACGGCGTCCGGATTGAATTCTTCCGGCTCCGGGGGCCATTCCGGCGGGAAAGGATAGTCATCTTTGAGTTTGATATCGACGTCGAAATCCTTACCGTCGCGTCGGAATTTCAGACTCAGATTTATGCTGGCCTGCGAGAACTCTTCTTGGACAGAGTAGTAGGTGTATTCATCGACGGACATTCCGTTGATCTCGATGATCTCGTCACCTGGTCGGATCCCGCTGCGTATTGCCAGACCGTCAGCATCCATGTTTTCCTGAATGAGCAGTTGACGCTTCGCGTCAAACTTAGCAGCGAACCCCATACCGTCCATGCCGTTCAGACCCAACGGACAATGAACGATAGTCTGAAGTGAATTCATCCAGAGTCGATTGGAATTACAATCAATCGTCAAATCAAAGTGCTTGAGTATCGACATGCTCACCAGGGACGTGGTTCCGGTCGCGACCATCACGTTGTCAAATCGTACGCCGCAAATATCAATCTTTCTGAGCCAGTAGCGTTTTACTTCAAACTTACTCCCATCCGGATTAACGAATTCTGTTCCTGCTTCCGGCACCCTCACAGCATGACCACCACGCTCCAATTGCTGCAATCGATCGGGTTCCATTTCGATCGCGCCATTCAATCCTGTCGCAATCTCAAAATCGCGGACTCCAAGTAACGGCAGGCTTACAGGCACCAACGGGGCTTTCTTTTTGGTTCGCCGAAGCGTGATCGCCGGACTCTGCGGTAACTCGAGTTCATCCGTGATCTGTGCGAATTTTCCGTAGTTCCCGTTGAATCGGATCGGCTGGTTCTCCAGGTAACTCATCCCGACAATCACCTGAAAGGCAAAATCGGAGTTGTCAAATGTGTTTATGTCAATCGCGGTCGTCAGGACTTCGGCTGATTTGCACCCGGCAATCTGTATTGGGAGGGTGAACACAGGCGCCGACACCCTGCGTCCATCTGCCAGACTGATCTCTTCATTGCGGTCAACGGCTTCGGCCGCAAGTTGATTTTTGAAGAATTCTTTGTCAAGAATACAGGCAGTAGATCCAGTGTCTATCAATCCCAACACGTCCTGATCGTAGACTCGTACCGGCACAATATACAGTCCGGTACATTCA
>QWQG01000075.1 GCA_003670925.1 Planctomycetota bacterium
GTAGATGCACGTGGTCGATCGCGCTTCCGGACAGCGCACAAGTCCGCCAGTTAATCTCGAAGCCTCCGGCCCCTCCACCGCCAGCACAATCGCACAGCAGTCAATGAGTTCGCCACTCTTGAGTCGCACGCGATCACCATCACCTAGTGAATCCACAGGAGCCGACAGACGGAGCATCGATTGAGATAGCTCAGCCCCCAGTTGCTTTGGGATTGCGCCCATGCCTTGCTGTGGTAATGAAGCATCCCCGATCGCAAAAATTCTGAACAAAAATCTGAAGAACCTACTCGAGGTTGCTAGATCGCTCTCAAGAAAAACTCCAGAAAACCACGGCCGAAAGAAACGGTCCACCATGTCTGACGAAAGCCCACACGTTGTGCGGAGATAATCATACGTTGTCGATTCAGGCTCCTCCCACAACTCTTCGGGGGATGTGTGCGTGACGTGCCAACGAAGTTTTGCTAGTTTCAGACGATCAGAAAATGTTCCGATCCCATTGCACGCCGTGGACCACAATTTCGTCGGCCGCCGCCACGGATCGCTCATCTCAACCATTCGCCCCTGCGTCCGAATCAACGCCCCAGGTTCAAAGTTGTGCAGACAGAGTCCGTGGTAATCAAGTTGCACGGCTGCTTCCGGATAAGCAGTCTGGAGAACCTGAAATCCGCGATCGAGAAGAAAGCCATCCACATGGTCTGTCCTCACCCGGCCTCCAATGTCGTCTTGAGCCTCGAGCACGATGACGTCGCGATGTTGTTTCAGTAATTCGCGCGCGCAGCATAAACCTGAAAGTCCTGCGCCGATCACAACCACAGGCTTGGCCTTCATCGATGGCCTTTCCGTGGACGCCAGCATCGCATGATCGCTAAACTTCGTCTGTCAATGCGAAGCATCAGCGGTCTCTGCAGCCAGCGAGATGTTTCGAAGCATGCCAGCAAATACACATTGATGCAGCGGATAAATTCCGTACCAGTACAGAATCCCCAAGAGTCCCAAGGGATCAAAAATCGCTGTCTGGCGGATTGTGCTGCCTTCGTGTGTGGGAGTCACTTCAAATTCAAGCCACGCCCGTCCGGGCACTTTCATCTCCGCGTACAGGCGCAGCCGACGGCCTGGTTCGTACAACTCGACACGCCAAAAATCTAGAGAATCACCAACCCGCAGCGTTTGCTCATCTCGACGCCCACGCCTGACACCTACTCCGCCAACCAGCAGATCGATAAATCCTCGAACTGTCCACAGCCAATTTCCGTAATACCAGCCGGTTCGACCGCCGATTTGGCGAATTGGCCCGAAGGCCTGCTCCGCGGGGACAGAGACCAAGCTTGTCCGTGAATCGACGAGTCGAGAACCGAACCGACTGCCTCCCCAAGAGCGGACCTCACCCGCTGATGAAAGTGCGTCTGACCATCGTGTGGCCGCAAATTCACAATCTTCGTTAAGGATCGCCCGCGCAATGGCCTCCCGAAATGTTCGCGGACGAACGGCAAATGAGGTTGCTGCAAGGTTGTTCGAAATCAGTGTTGGGTTACGCAGACTTTCGACCAATTTTCGACCAACCCGCGCGTACAGCGGAGTCACCAAGCCCAGCCATAGACTAGAAAGATATGGGGTCAGAAATGGCACAGGAATCATCCAACGCGTCAGCCCTCTTTGCCGAGCATACTCCTGCATGATCTGACCGTATGAGACTTGATCGGGCCCGCCTATTTCAAAGACCTGTGATCCCGATGTCGGGAAATCTAGGACTGCAATCAGATATGCCAGTAAGTCTTCGATTGCAATCGGCTGAGCCTGCACATGCACCCAGCGAGGGCAAATCATCACGGGCAGACGCTCCACCAACGCCCGAATCATCTCAAATGATAAACTCCCTGAGCCGATCACAATCGATGCGCGAAATTCAATCACCTGCGCATGATGAGCGCGGAGCGCATCGCCTGTCTCTTGACGACTGCGGAGATGCTTCGACAGTTCATGATCCGGATTTCCAAGACCTCCAAGGTAAATGATCCTGTGGACTCCAGCTAGCGTGGCAGCCTCCGCGAAATTAGATGCAGCAATCCGATCCTGTTCCTCAAAATCCCCCTCCGCCCCCATCGAATGCACAAGATAATAAGCCGTCTCAACGCCATCAAAAACGGTCTTGAGCGAATCGCGGTTCAACACGTCTCCAGCGACAATCTCAGTGGTTGCCGAACGCCGGTCTTCCAATGCCTCTGGCCGGCGGGTCAAGCAACGAACCTGCACCTTTTGCTTTTGTAAAAGTGTTAACAATCGGCCGCCGACGTAGCCCGTCCCGCCTGTCAGGAGAGTACGTTTTCCGCTCTCACCAATGCTTAGATTTTCCATAAACCTCGACATCCTCAACGTACGCTCTGAACAGAGGTCACCCGGACAGGGTCGTCGTCATCCCAGTAAGCCGCCACGCCTTGAATTTACGTTAAGAGCTTCGAAGTTTCGGGCGACAAACTGGAATCACAATCCTGTGGAAAGCTGAATCAGAGTGCTCGTCTCATTTGGCCTGAACACTTTTCGCCTCGGTGCGGATTTTCATTGTTCCACTCAGCACCCATTCGGCATGCTCAGCCTGTGGCCCGGTGCCGCTCGGCACCTTCACATGCAGATCAGCAAACTCGTAGGTAATCTCTGCGTTTCGTCCCGTCAGTCGATCATAAATTCCGATTGCGAGTTCGGGCCAGTTCGTGGTCTGTTCAGTCGTCATTTCATAAGTCCAGTAAGCGAGAAAAATATCCGTAAGTTACGCCAATTCACAGTGACTGTCTTCAGTTTTTTGTGGTCCGGTCAAAGTTCACACTCACTCGTCGGAACGGTCACTGACAATCAAAGAAATAAATGTTGATGTGAGCGCGATGGCAAACACAGCACAACCCACAGAAAAAATGAGCAGGTCGTTATTTGGCATGATGAGAACTCCCCAGAAGCAGAGTCCCAAAGCTCAGGATCGACGGCACCCATAGGCCCACAAACATCCCCTCATCCTTGCTCCCCGTGAACCAGAGCGAAATCGAGAACACAAAGGATGCTCCTGCAGCGACGACGAATCCCAGTTTCGCCAGTTTTTTCTTGCTCATCTCCAGTCCCCTTATCCGATAACCCTGAATGATCAATACCACAATTCGTTCATAACGTTCACGGTCTGCAAACCGTGAGGCAGATCGATTGTTAACGCAGGTTTGAGATTTTCCGAGGGCTACATCTGTCCGCGGTTGATCCCAAATGGGGCTCAAGCATGCCGCATTTCCTCTTGTGTTGTGCCACGATCATAAACACGAGCCCGCTTTTTGGCATTTTTTATTTTTCGCCTAGTTTCTCGTTATGTCTCCTCCGCCGTCTGCGATCTCCCTCGCGAGATCCTACCTCATGAACGTTTTTAAAATCGGCCACTTAGGTTCGGAGTAAATTGGATCCACGTCATCCGCTGCAGGCTTTTGGTTGATTTTGCGACCCTCAATTTTTTCTCGACGCGGATGCCGGCCGACATGCCTTTTTGGAGCCGTGGCAATTCATCTCTGAGCAATCACAGTTCATGCAACAATGTCGCTCGCATTCAATGAGTCTCTGAGCGATGAATCTGGATCGGAAGGCTTTTGTGTTTTTTCGCACGAGCCATGATCTATGAGGATCGCCATGATGACTAAATCGTTGATTGACCTGACGGCCATCAAAGGGGCCGTGCGGGCGATTCTCTGATCTTTGGGTGAGAACCCGGATCGCGAGACGCTCTTGGACACCCGGCAAGTCGAGCCGAACTGATGTTTCTGAACAGATCTGCCGAACTGATTCCGAAAACAGGTCCGGTTCAACGGTTTAGTAAACGTGCAACCGAGAATTGGGAAATCCAAACAGCCGCAGCAGCCAAGAATTGCCTTGTCGTCCGATCGTCAGCAACCTCCGCCGTGGGGTCCGCAGAATGACAGTCAACCCAACCGTCGCGAGCGCGGAAGAAATTGTCACGAGCCAGCCCCGTACGGCAGTGAGTGAACCAAGATTCCTCGCCATCTTCACCGCCACTGCCACAGACGGGATTTCGACCACAATGTTGCTTCCCTGCCCCCTGATGAACATCTGCTCACCGCCGATCTCGACGACAAGATCAGCTTCCACGAAGAGCATTCGATCGATCGTCACGGGCGTGCTGCCTTGCGAGTCGTGACACGAATTGCGCCTTCCAATTTCCATATCTCGCGCTCCGCTTTTGCGTCCTTAATTCTCGGGGACGCCGATTTCTAGGTCTTGAAAATGGTAGGGAATTTTGGAATTTATCTCCGTCCGAGGGGAATCGAAACGAATTGCTAATTCCGGCCGTGTTTTCGTCGTGCTGCTGTCTGGCTTTCAAGCTTTCCGCGCTGTGTTAGTCGCGTGTCAACTTTGGATTGTCACCTCACACTCTAGACATGGCAAACGGCATGGCCACGAAACTGTCTTGGGGAAAGGAAACCGGGAATCGCCGGGAAAGTCATGAGCCGACGGCGCGTGCTCCATTGGCTTTCCGATCGTAATTTTCCAAGTTGGCAAGAGCCGACAGGATTGTCCGTTAAGACTCGAGGCCCGCGACGGAACATGTGGCACGGAGGCGGCCATAAACTCCTGTGAATTGCCCTTTCTCAGCTTGGTCGCGATGTTTCATTGGTTTCCGCAACTCGCGCCATGAACTGTTATCGATGAATCTCAAACTGACCGGAGCGAAGATGGTCTATGCAGCCATCCTGATTCTCCTGCTGACGCTCATCGTTGGCTGGAAACTCACGGCTCGCTCGTCGTACGAGTCCGCCGATTACAGCGTGCTTGAATCAGACGGCCCGCTTGAGGTGCGTGCATACCCAGATTTGATGCTCGTCACAACCGGGATGAAGTCACGAGGCAACAATGGTAGTTTCGGAAGGCTGTTTAGGTATATCAGTGGCGGAAACGACATGGCCGTGAAGGTCGCGATGACAACTCCCGTTTTTATGGAACCCGAAGGCAGGGACACCGAGGGTCAAATGGGATTTGTCGTTCCAGTCAACGTCGCTGCAAACCAAATTCCAAATCCGACCGACGGGGCAGTTCAAATTCAAAAACGCGCCGGAGGTCGATTTGGCGTGATTCGCTTCTCCGGAGAAATGGGCGGGGCAACAATGGCTGCAAACGAAGAGAAACTTCGGCAGTGGATTACCGCCCGCGGGTTCACCGCAAGTGAGAGCGTCGAGTTCGCAGGCTATGATCCGCCGTGGACTCCAAATCCTTTCCGAAGAAATGAAATTCTGATTCGCTTGCACTGAGCGATCGAAGAATCAGGTTGGTCCTGCTGACCAAGCGCTGAGCCGTTGTGGATCGTGGGATTCACAGGAATTCTGCATCTGCGATGTGCAAGTGGCTGTAGAAAGTAACTGGCCCCAAAAAATTGCCTGTCTGATAATTTGTAACAGTCCGTGAAAAATTAGCGTCTCTCAGGAATTTAGACGCTTTCCTGATCACCTTGCAAAGTTCTAGCCAAGATGTTGGCCAGTTGAAAACTGTTATTCATGATCAGCTTGCCGTCCAATAAAATGCGGCCTTTGAATTCGAAGATTTCACCCACTTGATCCATTAACTCCACATGCGTGTGCAGTGTCTGGCCTGGTCGCGCAAAGCCGCGGAACCGCGCCCCCTTCAACCTCACCAAGACCCCTAGCGCGTACTCGTTAAAAAATGGGTCGTGCGTGTCGAACTCTTGCATCGGATTGAATCTGGCTGCCAGCAAAATTCCGGCAGATTGAGTCGTCATTTCCTGCAGCATGGCACCGGGCACAATTGGAGATCCAGGAAAATGCCCGGCAAGGAAGTATTCGTCGCCTGACACATGCGTGGATGTTTGGATTGCCCGTTCGCCGATCGCGTGGATGGAACCGATCATTAAATACGGATGCCGGTGATGCAAGTAATCTTGGACGTTTGCGAAATTGTGCTCGTATACCGGGGCGTTCATACCGCGTCTTTCCTTTGTGACTTGATAATCGGACAGAGGAATTTTAGTTGGCACTTAAAAATTAGCGAGCCATTCGATCGCAGGAACGCCGCGCACCACTTCAAATTGGAACGCACTTTTTGATCGCGACCGATTAAAAAAAAACTGGGCATATTCAAAAGTTAGGTTTTGGCCGTTATGGATAACGTGAGATTGCGGTTTTGCCGAGTAATTTTCAATTTTTTTTGGAGGTCAAATTGATGAGCCCAGGAAGAGCGCGACTGCTGACGGGGACTTCCTGCGTGGGAACGCTGGTGATTTTGGCGATTGGCATGCTGTGCTGGGATGTTTCACGATCTGTCTTTCCCACATCAGCGGCGAGTGCTACCACGGAATACCTTTCTGTTTTGGCTTTTTTCACAGGGGCTGCGGGTGTGCTGCTACCCTTCGATCTCATCGGAGGGCTTGCGATTCCGGCTGCCTTCGAATCACGACCGCCACGGTTGAGATTTTGGGTGAGGCAATGGTTTCGATCGGTTGGGATTCAGTCTCTGTTCTTTTCGTTGACTTTATTTCTTTATTTGCAGATTGGCCGCGCGATTGGGGCACCGTGGCTGGTTGCAATGTTTGCAGTGCTCCAGACGACTCTGGTCGCCGGGCAGGAACTCCTGTGGCAGGCTCTGACTGCCAATTGGACCGGAGCGGCACACAGAGAGCGGACGCAGGTTGTGCCTCATTCCGATGAACGATTTATGGGAGGTATTGCTGGATTACCCGGATTTGAAACGATTCTGGTACCTCGTGCTTGGGGTTTACGGCTGCGGCCGGCTTCTCTGGTCACGATTGTGAACAGACGACGAGCGGCGGTGACGTGCGGCGGGAGGTCGCGAGGAATTCTCTGCGCGATGTGTTGGAACATCTCGGGGTTCACGCTGTGCATCATCGCGGCGGGTACATCCGTTCAATCCGTCGCAGACATTGTCTCCGTCTATCTGTGGTTCCTGCTGTTTTCATTTGCAGGTCTGCTCATCTTGCCTGTGCTGAATCGACAGAGTGTGTTCGCTCTCGATCAACATTTCTCAAACGCCCACAGTCATCTGGAGTTACGTGAAGCAATCACTGATGTGGATCGAATCACCGATCAGGATCCCACGCGCTCTCCCTCGGCTGAATCCGTCTTCCAGCCGATTCCGTGCTCAGAACGACGGTCAAGGTCTCTGGAGACAGCGGGATCCGGCCACGTCATCGCATGGAATATCGCCCGGACAGCGTTATTTCTGAGTTGGGCGTATGGAGGGCCTTTAGCCCGTGCCGTTCACTCCAATGTTGGCCGCACGGAACTCTGGGCCATGATGCCGACTGATTGATCCGGGCTCGACGACAAGGTGTCCATTGCCCCGCAAAAATCCTTCAGGGGGGCCGCTGGCGACCGCTGTTGCTGCGGTGACAAAATCCCTGAAACCAACAACCATTCATCGCGGCATTTTTCCCGGGCCACGTTCCTCACCGCACTTGCACTTGTGGATCACCATGCAACGCCTAAAATACAGGCAGAGTGCTTTCATCTCCGCGCCGTCTCAAGTCAGACAATTCGCGAGTTGCATGCTTCCGCTTGTAGGCAGAAAACGTGATCCTCGACAACTGACGCTGCTTGGCGGACTCATTTCCGACCGCGTGGATTATCAATCTCGGAGTTCTTCAACGATTGTTGCGGGGTGTGGACACCGTGGTACAAACATTGACGGCCATCGATCAGCAGCAGGATGACGACAGGTTTCTAGACGAGTTGCTTCAGGGAACCAGTCGCACGTTCGCATTGGCGATTCCATTACTAACTGCTCAGCGACGCCGCCAGATCGGTCTTAGCTATCTGCTCTTTCGCGTCGCCGACAGCATTGAGGACGCCCCTAAAGGTGATGCGACGACGAAAATCGCATTACTCACTGAGATGAAAACATACCTAAACAGAATCGCTGTCGGCAGTCCTCAGGAGCGGGAATCTTCGAGCAATTCTGCGGTGTGTATACGAGGTTTATGGCCTCCAGAGAGCCCAACGGAAGGACTTTTGCTGCAGCTTCCGAGGCTAATGGTGCTGTTTGATGAATTGCCACCTTCCGTGGCACACGAGATTCAGAGAGCATTATCTTCGACGCTCAGTGGCATGATTCGTGTTATCGATGCCTCGCAGAGTTCTCGTGACCAGATTCAAATTCAGACTGTAGGTGACCTACGTCTTTACTGTTATGCGGTCGCTGGTGTTGTGGGTGAGTTACTGACGGATATTTTCGTGATGCATCATCCCCTTGGGGTTGCCGTGCACAACGAACTGAGGCAACTTTCCGTCGGCTTTGGCGAGTTCCTCCAGCTCACCAATATCCTCAAAGATGCCGATCGTGACGCCACGAGTGGCCGCGTCTTTATTCCGTGCGGGACCTCCCGCGAAAGCATTTTTCAATTAGCACATGCCGCGCAAGAAGACGCTTTGCTGTACATCCGCCTCCTAGAAAAGCACAATTTCCCGATGGACGTCCAGTTCTTCTGTCGCTTTATTTGTTTTCTCGCGGATGGTTCACTCAGCAGACTTCGAAGCCACGGGGTTGGTAGCAAACTCACTCGAGACGAGGTCCTGCGAATTCTGGCGGCTGTAAAATTGGAATCGGGCGTTCTGCCGGTCTAGTCAGCAGCGGCGAGGCACCGGAGCAGTTTATTTTTTCCACAGCGAGGACTCGCATTGTGTGAGTTTTGGGGAATCGGCATAATCTGCCATTCACGATCAATTCCCCGAAGGTAACAGGAAACGCGATGACAAGGATGTCAGCGAACAGGAAAAAAGTTTGTATTGTGGGCGCTGGTCCAGGTGGATTAGCAAATGCCATGTTGATGGCGCAGGCTGGAGCGGAAGTGACTTTGTTCGAGCGCGCGGAACGCGTGGGCGGACGATGCTCGGCCATTGAAGCCAATGGATTCCGTTTTGACACCGGTCCCACTTTTTTTCTGTATCCTCGGGTGCTGGAAGAGATTTTTCGATCTGTCGGGCGTGATCTTTGGCGGGACGTGCCAATGACGCGTCTGGATCCACAGTACCGTCTCGAATTTGGGGCTGGTGGGCGTATTGATGCCACGCCAGATATTGGGCGGATGCGTTCTGAGATCGCGCGGATCTCACCCCACGATGCCGCATCGTTCGAACGCTTCATCATCGAGAACCGGGCAAAGTTAGCGCGGTTTCGTCCGATTCTGGAATCGCCGTTCAGCAGTGTATTGGATCTGTTGCGCCCCTCGGTGCTCAAAGCAGCGCCGTGGCTTCGTCCGTGGCGGTCCGTGGCCGACGATTTGCAGAAGCACTTCTCAGATCCGCGGCTGATCACAGCATTCTCCTTCCAGTCGAAGTATCTGGGAATGTCACCGTTTCAGTGTCCCAGTCTGTTCACAATCCTTGCTTTTCTGGAATACGAGTACGGGGTCTTTCATCCGACAGGAGGTTGTGCAGCGGTCAGTGAAAAAATGGCGGATGTTGCGCGCGACATGGGAGTTGACATCCGGCTGAGTGAACCTGTGGAGCAGTTGCATTTTGATGGCAGAAAAGCCGTAGGTCTCCGATCCCACACCGGCAATCATGAGTTTGATGCACTGGTGATTAACGCGGACTTTGCGAATGCCATGCAGCAGCTAGTTCCGGATCGCCTTCGCCGACGATGGAACAATCGCCGGCTGGAACGCAGTAAGTACTCATGTTCCACGTTCATGATGTATCTCGGCATCGACGGACGATATGACGATTTGCCGCATCACACGATCTACATTGCCCAAGACTACGAAAAAAATCTGGACGAGATCGATCGCCTCAAGATTCTGTCTGAGGACCCATCGTTCTACGTGCAAAATGCCGGTGTCACGGATAACACACTTGCACCGCGCGGCATGAGTACATTGTATGTGCTTGTCCCGGTCGCACATCAGGCACCGAATATTGACTGGACCAAGCAGAGTCAAGCATTTCGGGCTCAGGTCCTCCGTCAGCTCAAAAAAATTGGCTTGCATGATGTCGAAGATCGGATTCGCTTCGAGAAAATAGTCACGCCGGACGACTGGCAAAACACGTATCAGATCTTTCGCGGAGCCACGTTCAATTTGGCGCACAATCTTGGGCAGATGCTCCATTTGCGGCCGCACAACCAGTATGACGATCTGAAGCAAGTGTATCTGGTTGGGGGCGGAACTCACCCGGGAAGCGGTCTGCCCGTGATCTATGAATCGGCACGGATTTCCGCGCGGATGATGTGTGATTCTTTGCGACTTCGGTATCCGGAATTTGCAGCAATTCCGGTGAACCAACGCGATAGTGACGGGCCGTTGCGGAGGGCTGCCTGATGAGATTTTTCGACGGCACGACGGCGTGTGGTGGGTTAGCAAAAACGTCGCCCCCAGCGTCGCAAGCGCCCAAGATTCCCAGGATATCTGCCCCAACGCCCAGTGGCACAGCAGGGCGTGTTTCGGCAACATTGCGGCTGCATGCTGCTGAGACTGCAAGCACAGAGCACTCTGGAGACACATGTTTTCTGGACGTCGTGGAACGTACGCTGTGTCAGGCACGAGCGGCACAGTCCACCTGGGCCACGCGAACTTTGCTTGACCGACTTAGAATTCTAAAAACGCTTCGCCAAAAGATTGCCGCGAATCCGCGCAACCTTGCGGCAGATGTTTCGCGTCTCAAGCTGTCCGAAACCCTTGCTGCCGAAGTTTTGCCGCTCCTTGATGCCTGTCGATTTTTAGAAATCGAAGCCCCGCGTATTCTGAAAGAAAACCAGCTTGGCACCAGAGCACGTCCCATGTGGCTTTGGGGAACTCGTGTGACTCTGCGGCCAGAACCGCTTGGTGTCGTGCTGATTATTGGTCCAGCAAACTACCCACTAATGTTGCCGGGAATTCAGATTCTGCAAGCGGTGTCGGCAGGCAATGCGGTTTTAATCAAGCCCGGTACAAATGGAACTGCGGCAATTCAGACGCTCGTAGATCTGGCGGCCGCGAGCGGTCTGCCGGCCGATCTGATTCAGATTCTTCCGGAAGATCCCCTTGTCGCAGTGACTGCGATGCGCTGTGGAGTCGATAAAGTGTTTTTAACCGGGGCTGTGACAACGGGACGCGCGGTGCGTCGCGAGCTAGCCGACGCAGGAACTCCTGCGGTAATGGAACTCTCAGGGTGTGATGCCGTTTTCATTCTAGACGACGCCGATCCTGAATTGGCAAGCGATTGCCTCCTGTTTGGATTGACGCTCAATCAGAGTCAGACCTGTATGGCTCCTCGCCGAGTCTTCGCCAGCGATCAGATGGTCGATCGGGTTCTTTTGCTCGTACAGAAAAAAATCGCAGCTCGGGAGGGGATCGATACTATTGTGCGGGGCGAGGCGGCACGCACGGCGATTGAAAAGATTCAGGATGCCGTCACCGCCGGAGCGAAACTCCAATCAGGTCAGATCAACTTCAGCAGCGGCTCCCCGGAATTGCGGGGAGTGGTAGTCCTAGATGAAGTGAC
The DNA here is from genome assembly GCA_003670925.1 of Planctomycetota bacterium. Taxonomy (GTDB): domain Bacteria; phylum Planctomycetota; class Planctomycetia; order Planctomycetales; family Planctomycetaceae; genus SXXK01. Next base: position 11,484 of record QWQG01000075.1, read on the forward strand.
GATTGAGATGGCCGTCACGCGGTCAGATCTCTTTGCACCAGTACTGTCCTTTTTGCGCGTCCGCTCAGAAGAACAAGCGTTGCGGGATCACCTAAAGTGTCCATATGCCTTGAGTGCGACTGTCTTTGGGTCACAGGCCCGCAGTCTGGTATTTGCGCGAAAAATCCATGCGGGCTGTGTGGTGATCAACGACATGATCGTGCCAACCGCGGACCCACGTGTGCCGTTTGGCGGGCGGGGCCAAAGCGGGCATGGAATGACACGCGGTGAGGCGGGTCTGCTTGAGATGACACAACTAAAGACCATCGTATCGACGCGACGCTGGTTCAAGCCGCATCTTCAAACGCCAACACCGGTGGATGCGGATGTGCTTGAACAATTGATTCGAATCGAGCACGCTGCCGGAGTCTGGCAGATGCTCACTGCGGTTCCACAGATGATCAAGACCACGCTTGCTCAGTTAAAATTTCGAAAAACTCTGGGAGAACGAAAACCATGAAGGCAAAATTAGATATCGTCGTTGTGGGCAGCGGACTTGGTGGATTGGCAACGGCTTGTACTTTGGCCGGACGCGGTTATGCAGTCACCGTGGTCGAAAAAAATGCATGGCTGGGCGGCAAAGCCGCGTTACTGGAGGACAGCGGCTATCGCTTCGACATGGGCCCCACGATTCTGACATTGCCATCCGTCCTGCGTCGCGTATTTACGGAGGCCGGAAAATCTCTGGAAGACTATCTCCAAATGAAACGTTTGGATCCTCAATGGCGATGCTTCTTTGATGATGGCACGCAGTTCGATCTCGTGGAATCGTTGCCAAAAATGAAAGACAGGCTGCAGGAATTCACAGGCTCTGATCGGACGGGCAACGGATACGAAAAATTCATGGGGATCTCCCGGCAACTGGACGAAGTCTCCAATCGCTTTTTTTTCTGGAAAAGCGTCGGCGGGATCGCAGACACGATGGATTTTAAGCGGTCATTTTCTTGGAATGTCCTGCGTGATGTTCTGAGTCTGCGATTTGGGAGAACAGTCGCCGGATTGGTGCGTTCGCATATTCCTGATCACCGAATTGCGCAGATGATTGATCATTTTACGCAGTATGTTGGATCATCGCCAGAAGCCTCGCCAGCCGTCTTGTGCGGCATCGCACACATGCAGACGAACGAAGGGATCTGGTATCCGATGGGCGGCACGCGAGCCGTCCCGGAGGCTCTTGTGCGCTTAGGGCGGGAACTAGGCGTGCGATACATCACGGGGCAGCAAGTAATGTCGATTGATTCACAATCAGGGCATGTCACGGGCGTTACGTTGCACGATGGCACTTCGTTGCAAGCAGCCACTGTTGTCTCCAATTCTGACTGTGTGCGAACTTGCCAAGAACTGCTGCCACCGAAGGTTGCCGCACGATTGATGTCCCGGCGAAAATTCGAAGCCGCTTGTTCTGGTGTTGTGCTCTACTTAGGGTTGCGGAAAAAGTACGACCACATCCTGCATCACAATTTTGCGTTCAGCAAGGATCCACACGTGGAATTTCAGCAGATCTACCAGCAAGGCGAGCCAGCAGCCGATCCGACATGCTATGTCTGCGCACCATCACTTTCGGGAGATCAAGTCGCCCCGGGTGACGGCGAAGCGTTGTATGTGCTCGTCCATACTCCGTATCTCAGAAAACACCATGACTGGAAACGCATGTTGCCTGCCTATCGGAACGTGATCATCAACAAGCTCAAATCCACAGCAGGCATGGAAGACATCGAAGATCGGATCGAAGTGGAACATTCGCTGACGCCCGCTGACATCCATACGCGGTATCACGTTTTGAACGGAGCCATCTACGGTCTGGCGAGCCATGGACGATTTATGGGTGCATTTAAACCCGCGAATCGAGTCACCGAACTCAAAGGACTGTATCTTGCAGGCGGATCTGCACATCCCGGTCCTGGCATGCCGATGGTCATGATGTCCGGTTGGATCGCAGCAGACACGGTGGATCAGGATCTCCGCAAGAGTCCGTCCTTGCAAGACAAGTCCCCGAAAGCAAAGGCCGCAGCCTGAAGAGACAGATTTGACGAGGAATCGCCCATGATTTCAGCACAGATATCTCTGTTCTCTCGAATCCTGAATTGGGGATTTCGACGTTACGTCCGTCGATTCGTCAGACAAAACTTTAACGCGGTGCGCGTTGCCGGACAAAAACATTTGTCGCATTTGCCGCCAGGCCCTTTCGTGTGCTTTGTCAATCATCCCGGGTGGTGGGATCCAATGACCGTTGTATTGCTGACGGATCAATTGTTTCCGGGCCGCCGCTTCGCCGCACCGATGGATGCTGAGGCGCTCAAACGCTATCCAACACTGGGACATCTTGGCTTCTTTCCCATCGCGCGAGACAGCGTCGCAGGAGCAAAGGAGTTTTTGAAAACCGGTCAGACGCTGTTGAAGTCAGCAGACACGATTATGTGGCTCAGTCCCACCGGAAAATTCAACGATGTGCGAGAGGCAACGCCATTCATGCAAGGTCTGGGTCATCTAGTGGAGCGGAATTTTGCGGGTTCCTTGTTTCCCATGGCAATTGAATACACGTTTTGGAATGAACGCTCACCCGAACTTTTGGTCCAGTTTGGGGCTCCGATCGACCGCTCCTCGCTCCCGTTAGAACGCGAACAAAGAACACGCATGCTAGAAGAGAGCCTTGCTCAAACTCAGGCATCTTTAGCGCAGCTTTCGATTGCGCGAGACCCGTCCGCTTTCACCACCGTGATGATCGGGAAAAGTGGGATCGGTGGCGTTTATGATGCGGGCCGAAGGCTGATGGCGTGGGTTCAAGGCAAGCGTTTTCAAGGACGGCACAGCGATGAAAAATTACTCCGCGGCACCGTCGCAAATGGAGAAGTCACATGCTAACGGTTGCGATCACGGGACTGGTCTGGGCGACATTGAGTGCGACGATCTGTATGTCTGGCTTGTTTCTTCTCAATCTACTTTTTTTCAGCAAGGCCCCGACTGCCATTGGCCGCCTTACGAAAGACCGCGCGACCGGAATCAGGTATCCCGGCGAGGTGCATGGCGACGCAGGCTGGCTGCAAGTTTCCGTCCTGATCCCCGCGCGAAATGAAGCCCTGCGGATTGGCCCACTGCTCGATTCAGTGTTGAGTAGCGAAGGCGTTCGCTGTGAAATCTGGGTCCTTGATGACGAAAGCCAAGACGGAACAGAGGGGATTGTCCTGAACTATTCCTCCGCTCATGCCCATGTGCGCCTCATCCGAGGCAAGCCAGTTCCCGCAGGCTGGAGCGGCAAACAGTTTGCATGTTGGCAATTGGCTCAGCACGCCTCATTTCCAGAACTTGTTTTTCTGGATGCTGACGTGGCACTCGCGCCGGATGCACTGCGTCGAGCAGTTCTGTTGAGACAACAGACCGGGGCAGACTTATTAAGCGGATTTCCTCATCAGCGAGTTGGCACGCTGGGCGAACAATTACTCATTCCTTTAATCCATGTGGTTCTATTGTGCTTTCTGCCGTTTGGTTTAATGCGATGGAGTCGTCTGACAGGGGCCGCAGCGGGATGCGGCCAGTTCTTCATCACCACCAAGCAAGCGTATGAAATCAGCGGTGGTCACAGTGCAATTCGTCAGTCGTTGCATGATGGCATTCTGCTGCCGCGTGCATATCGACGCGCGGGCCTGATCACAGATTTGTTCGATGCTTCGGATCTAGCAAGTTGTCGCATGTACACTTCGTTCGCTGAAACATGGTCCGGTTTGCTCAAGAACGCAGGAGAAGGATTTGCGAAGATGCCCCTGCTCCCGTTCATGACAACCCTGATGCTCCTCGCATTTGTCTCGCCAGTCCTGTGTCTCATAGCAGCCGCAGGCGGGTGGATTAACAGTGACCTTCAGCTTCCGATCGTAACCGCCGGGGTGTTGAGTTATCTACCTCGAATCGTCTGCTGCTGGCGGTTTGATCGAGCGTGGCTAGCCTGTCTACTGAATCCGACCGCGATCATGCTGTTTCTCATGATTCAGTGGACGGCGCTGTTGCGAAAACAACTCGGCAAAAGTATTCAATGGCGGCAGCGCAGTTATGAAATCGCCACCTCATGACAGAGCCACCATCACCCATTCTGACATTGAACAACGTGCGGAAAAAGTATCGAGGCTGCGAAGCGCTCAAGGGCATTTCACTTCAGTTATTTCCGGGAGAGTTGTTAGGATTCTTTGGCCCGAATGGTGCCGGAAAAACGACCATGATTCGTTGCATTAGCGGCTTATTGAAGCCGGATTCCGGACAGATCCGGATGCAGGTCTCCGCAAACTCAGATGCCACCAAAACAGCCCGCCTCGGATTGGTTCCTCAGAATCTAGCCGTGTATCACGATTTGACAGTGCAGCAAAACTTGGAAGTTTTCGGTCGCTTGGAAGGTGTCACGGGGCGACCGCTCCAGACGCGAATTGCGGAAGTTTTGGACTGGGCTGCGTTGAAAGACCGGACTCGATCACTGGTCAAAACGTTGTCCGGCGGAATGCAGCGAAGATTGAACATCGCCTGTAGCGTGCTGCATCGACCATCCGTCCTCCTGCTGGATGAACCCACTGTCGGCGTCGATCCGCAGAGTCGGGAACGCATCTATACCATGCTGGATGATCTCACAGCGCAGGGAGCTGCAGTGCTGCTGACGACGCATCAACTAGACGAAGTCGAAACACGATGCCATCGAATTATGGTGATCGATCATGGCACGATCGTAGCAGACGGAAAACTTCCCGATCTGGTCCGCCAGACGATCGGCAGACCGCATCGGGTCTTTGTGCGCTTTGACCAGCCGTATCATCAGGAACTGGCGGCGTTTTCATTCGACGAACACCGCACAAGTGCGATGTGTCCAATTGATTCAATGCAGGAACTGCCTCAGGTTCTGGCCGTGCTAAAGCAACTCGATCGCGAGCCGAGCCAGATTGATGTTCGTAGTTTTGGTCTACAGGATGTCTTTCTGGCATTGACCGGAAGGAGTCTTCGGGAATGATCCTGACGATCCTACGTATCATGTACCTTCGCCTCCGCAACAATCCCTTGGAGTTGCTGCTGGTATTCGTCATGCCTGTCATCTTTTTCAGCATCTTCGCCGCGATCTTTAGTAACGGGATCGCCACTGGCAGTGACAAGCAACTGCGAATGGCTGTGGTGTGCGCTGAGCAAACGCCAGTGGGAACGGAATTGCGGGAATTTCTCGAAGCAAATTCGTCACTGCAATGCACTTCATTAAACGACAACTTAAGCACACAGCGTCTGAATGACGTGACTGTCTCGTCGCTCATTCGCGACGCGCAAAACTCGGGTCGCTACGACCTCGTCATCAAGTTGCCGTGCGACATCCCGAGTGACACAACACACGCTCCGGTGCAAGTGACTTTAGTGACCGACGGACACAACTCAATGGCAGTCGCGATGGTCTCTTCGATTGTGAAAGCCTTTTTCTCGCAAAAGCAGGCGCGGGCCTTCGCCGCGAAACTCTTGAGACCGCAGACGAATGAGAATGGCACCGTCGAAGTTGCGGCCGAAACGTCGTCACCGGGCACGCTCGCTGGCCTTGAGATGCAGAAATCTAACGATAGTTCGTTCTTTCATGCAGCCAAGACTCCCTCCGATTTTTTTTCTGAATCACAGATTCAGCAACTGATGACGACTGACGAATACGGCGTGATTCGAGTTGGAGAGATGGCTGCCGTTGTTCCTAGCCGTTGGGCTCTGCAAAAATCGGTGGATCTCACTCAACCTCAATCATTGAACGCAGTGCATCAGAAGGTGCCTGCACCCTTTGAGATAGATGACGACGTAAGCCTTGTTGTCGAGAACCCACAGGCCATGAGTCAGGAGAACCCCCGCATCGCCATGTATGCGGCGGGCATTGCCGTGCTGTTTCTGTTGTTCTCGGCGACCGGGAATGCCGCTGCTTTACTTGAAGAGGAGGAATCTGGAACGCTGGATCGAATCCTCGTCAGTAAAGCCGGATTGTTCCACATCATTAGTGGCAAGTGGCTCGGAATTCTCCTCCTGGGCTGTGTCCAGATCAGCGTCATGTTTCTGTGGGCAGAAGTGATCTTTCGGATTCAGTTATGGCAGCATCTCGATGGATTTGCCGTCATGACAATCTGCACGGCTGCTGCAACGTCGAGCTTTGCCATGCTGCTGGCAACCGTGTGCAAGTCACGAGCTCAATTGAATGCCGCATCTGTGGTCATCATCCTCAGTATGTCGGCCGTTGGGGGGAGTATGATCCCTCGATTTGTCATGAGCGACCAAATGCAGGAGATTGGCAAATGGACCTTCAACGCTTGGGCCTTGGACGGTTATCAAAAAGTCTTTTGGTACCAGTCACCCGTGTCCAGCCTTCAGACGGAAGTCATGGTGCTCCTCGGAAGCGCCGTCGTACTTGGGATGTTGACATTGATATTTTCCCAACGCTGGAAGCATGGATAACCCAGAGGGTATCTGTATGAAAAGAATGAATCCCGTCGTGGCGTTACTCATCATCACCGCCCTCGCCAGCGGATTTCTGCTGCTCCAAGATTCAATGCTCCTCCAGCCTCCCGAATCAGGCCCGATGTGGCAGCAACCCCTGACCTTACTGCCAAAGACTTTGCCGCCGACCGTCGACTCTGTGGCATCAGCGATTCCTGTCGCACAAGAAGTAGCCTTCAGCGTCAAGGGGCTAAATCCGAGAGCATCGAGCGTTTATGTCGCGGTCTTTGAAGCTGAGGCAGGCTTTCCATACCCAGAACTCTCCAGCCAGACGACGGTCGTTTCGGCAACGGAAGAGCAGGTCCGATTCTGGCTCACACTTCCCCAAAATCAGCCAGTCGCGATCGCCATTTTTCAGGACATTGATGGAAACGGCAAGCTGTCAAAAAATGCGATCGGTATTCCAGCCGAGCCTTACGGTTTCTCGAACAACGCCCGAGGACTTCTAGGACCACCCGCATTTAGTCAGGCAGTTTTAATCATCAGGGCAGATCGTGATCTGGTTAAACCCATCGAGATTAAAGTTCGATAATTTCGGTCTCCTGCGCGCCGCAATTACCATTCAACAGGAAAAGCCGCCTACCGATTCATGCCCCTTGATGACGCGAGTCAAGTGCAGAAGAAGTGACTCAGTCACCGAAAACAACCTTCCTGCCGAATAACCCAGCATTCAAAAGTTGTGCGACCACGAGGATTCTTGTACAACCCAAAGCTGCGACGATCGCGAAGTCACAAGACGAGTTGAAAATCCCGCCCCTCCTATTCGGATCACTCAAAGCCATGTTTGTCACCCGCTATCTGATCGCCGTTTGTTTTTTTGGAGGTGCCATTAGCGCGGAATCATCAGAGTCAGACAACGACTGGCCTCGCTGGCGCGGACCGCAGGACAGTGGCAGTATCGAGTTTGGTAGTTATCCGGTGCAGCTCGATGCTGCCCACGTGTTATGGCAAGCTCCGTTGCCAGGGAAAGGATGTTCAACTCCGATCGTGTGGCAGCAGACCATCTATCTGACGGCTCCGATCAACGGCAACGATGGGTTGCTGTCATTCGACTGGGCCGGGAAACAGCGTTGGCAGGCGACATTCGGCCAAGAAAAAGCCGGTAAGCACCGTAATGGTTCAGGCAGCAACGCATCTCCGGTAACCGATGGCGAAGCGTTATTTGTCTATTTTAAGAGTGGCACATTGGCGGCGGTGAACCTCGATGGATCGGTCCGCTGGCAGACGAATCTCGTCGCTCAATTTGGAGAGGACACCTTGTATTGGGACCACGGGACTTCACCGGTGCTGACGGACAAACATGTTGTCATCGCACGGATGCATCATGGCGAATCTTGGCTTGCGGCATTTGACAAAACGAATGGCGACATGGTCTGGAAGGTCGCCCGCAATTATGAGACGCCACAGGAGGGCGATCACGGCTATGCCACACCGCTTGTGATTCAGCATGCGGGCAAGCAGGCTCTTTTAGTCTGGGGTGCTCAGCATCTGACGATTCATAACACGGTGGACGGAAGCGTCCTGTGGTCGTGCGGAAATTTCAATCCAGAAGCAGATAAGTTGTGGCCCTCTATCTCCACGCCTGTGATTGTGGGTGACATGGCCATTATTGCTTTTGGGCGCAATGATCGCGGTAAACCTCGGCTGCATGGAATTCACCTTGGCGGCAGCGGCGACGTCACAGACACGAACCACGTTTGGAAACGTGACGACGTTGGGACTTTTGTACCAAGCCCCGTGGCTTACAAGGGGCGAGTTTATCTGGTCCGGGATGGGGGTGAGGTTGAATGCCTCGATCCCGCGACAGGCAAAACGCTCTGGAGCGATGCTTTGCCACTAAACCGGGCCAACTATTATGCATCACCGTTGATTGCAAATGGCATTCTTTACGCCCCGCGCGAGGACGGTGTGGTGTTTGTGGCCAGCGTCGCAGACGACAAATTCAAGCTGCTTTCCGAGAACGACATGGCAGAGCCGGTGATTGGATCTCCGGTGCCGGCATCGAATCACCTGTTCATTCGTGGTGAGAAACACTTGTTTTGCCTGACGACAGCACCGTAGCCTAATTGCATGGCAAATTTAGGGTGCTTGATGCGTTATGGTGCCAGTTTGAAGCACAGTGGCTTGCGGACCAGTTGTTATCGAAATCGCTTCGGGCACGAATTCAATCCGGGGGCGGCAGAAGCCCAGACGGTAAGAAATTAGGTACCGACCACATTCGGAAAGAAATCGCGAGAGAACGTTCAATGAATAACCCTTGGTTGGAATCGCCATCCGCGCTTGAGATGGCTTGGTTGCAGGTACGAATGGCGTGGCAGTCCGTCAAGAACACTCGACTGGATCAGGAAAAGAAAGACGTGATCGCGGGCCTTCTCCGGCACTATCGATCAACGGGCCAGCCAGACCGATTGCGTTCTGAATTTGAACAGGTTCTGCTCAGGCTGCAGGAAGAACACGAATTGCGAGTCAAGGAACTCGGGCGGGAAGGAAGGCGAGTTGCCAAGCAGGTGAATAACATCATTCAGGTGATTCGCGACACGAACGAGGCCAGAATGCAGCATTGCCGCGAGAAAGTTGAAGAGACACCGGCGATCATCGCTGACTGGAAAGAAGTTATGGACCTTTTATTTAGTCATCCTCAGCCAGGTGCCGAAGTATCAACCGCCGGAACAAGCTGAATCTCTGGCCTCCTGCCGAACACGGTTCTTCGCAAAATTCCGTGGCGATCGATAATTTTCTCCGTGTCTTTCGGTGGCGATTGAGAAGCGGATGACGGCCGCATATCTCACAGTTCGCCAGAAACTTGGTCCTAAGTCTGGGATGCCTAAGCATGCGGCGGCGCGGCACGAATTGAGATCGGGACCTCAAATCACATCGATAACTTCCGTGTACAGAAACTGAACTCCACCGGTCGCATAGTTCGGAACGTCTGCCACCGCAGCTTGGCCTTCCGGTGAGGCCAGCAACGCCTCGAACTCTTCTTTCGATTCCATGTAGAGATCCGCAACGTAGTAGAACGGCGAGGGGCTGCCATCAGGTGTCGTGGTGACCTTGCCAATAGTCCACTTTCTGAGTCCCTTCATCTTCTTTGCGATTGGGATGTGAACTTCACGATAATGTCGATCAAACGCTTCGGGATCCGTGGGGTGTCCGTACAGCACGAGCAATCTGATCATGATTATGCACCTTTTGGGAACAGCCGACTACCGAGGCACGAATTGTACCTTACCATCGCTTTATAGCAATTTGTGGCCACACAAGAAATGGCCCCACCTTGAACAGGTTGAACGGATCTTCATCACGCGCGTCCCGAAATATGGGTCTTTCCCACCGTGGGCAATCTTGCCATGCGAGAAGGAACCTTCAAGTCCCTCACTGACGACCACGGTAGACACGGAGCAAAATCAAGCTAAACGGAATGAGCCACATCAGATCATTGATGGGGATCAGGTACAGCACCCTCCTCGACACGTCGCCCTGATGAACGCTCCAGGCCATGCCGATCGGGCCGAGCGATTTTGAGAGCAGGCCGATCAAGATGATCGCCCAGTGCTGCACTGGATTCGTCGAGGCGATCGCATAGCCGATGCCAAACAGCACGATCACGAAGCCTATTCCCTGCCACAGAAATATCTCAACTGGCGGCTGAGCGAATCCGTAGACGAACGAAGCCCGCACGGGCCACGCGACGATAAATACGCCCCAGATGAAGCATTGCAGTCCGGCGAGGAGCAATGCGATGCGTTGCCACCGTGGCGTGCGGCTCCCAAGTTGTGATTCCGGCGAAGGAACAGCGGTAGTCAAGAGATTTCTTGCTCCAGACAACCAACCAGTTCTGGATAATGAAACTCAAACCCCTGTTCCTTCAACTTCTTTGGAGTCACCCTCGTACTGGCCAGCAGCAGTTCATTCGCCATCTCGCCCAGCACAAGTTTCGCCGCAAATGCCGGCATTGGAAAGAGTGTCGGCCTGTGCAAAGCCCGCCCCATGCCTTTCGTAAAATCGTAGTTTGTCATCGAATTCGGACTGACCGCATTGACCGGTCCCTGAACTGAATCACGCTCAATGCAGAACGCGATGATTCGCACCAGATCGTGCAGGCCGATCCAGCTCCAGTATTGTTTTCCTGACCCGATGATTCCGCCAGCGCCCAGCTTAAACGGCAGGAGCATCTTTGCCAGTGCGCCGCCTTTCGAGCTAAGAACCACCCCGATTCGCACGATAGCAACTCGCAGTCCCAGTTCCGTCGCTGCCTGAGCCTCTTGTTCCCATTCGCGACAGACGTCTGCCAGAAATCCTTTTCCAGCAACTGCATCTTCGTCCAAAACCGTGTCACCACGTTCGCCGTAAAAGCCGATTGCTGATGCGCAGACGAGTGTCTTCGGACGGCGGCTAACGGCCGCGATCGACTTTACCAAACTTCGCGTTCCTTCCACGCGACTTCGGCGAATGCGATCCTTCAAGGCTGCTGTCCAGCGTCCAGCAGCAATGTTTTCCCCAGCCAAATGGACGACCGTATCAACAGTCTCCAGCCGAGAAGGATCAGTCACGCCTCTGAGAGGATCCCAAATGATGCTGCCTTGATTTGATTCAGATGGCTGCCGCGTGATGCTGACCGGATGATGTCCGGATTCCCTTAACCCAGCCGCCAATGCCGCCCCAACCATTCCTGATGCACCAGTGATTGCCACCGTTTGTTTTACGTGTGTCATCTCAAATCTTCCGTATCTGAATTCGTGGTAGCTTGCTGTTGATTGAGTCAGGAACGTTGAAATTACCGCCGCATCAGTCGTGACGCAGCATCGCCTTGTTGCTTTCGTGATTCTGAGCCCTCTTCGTCATCTCAACAGCCGGCCGGCGTACCGGCTCATAGCCAAAATCGACCACAATTCGACTGACACCCAGCGGCTGATCGTCAAATTGGACGCTGATTCCTAGACCAGCCCGTAGTTCACACGTCGCACGGTGCCGGTACTATAGTTTGGGTTCCCCAAAAGACGAGTAGTTCTCATAAAATGACCATAGCGACAATGAGAAAGTCGCGGTCCAAATCACGTATCTAGCGGGAAAATCCCCGAAAGTCGCCCATTCAATTGCTGCTTTTGGCAAAACGCGTAGGATCTTCGTGTGGGGTCGAAGGGGGTGCCTGCCACCCAGCAGTCCCAAGATTGTGTTCCGAGGTGACTCCCGCGTCAATTTGTTGGCTTACCGCACCTGCGGTCGGGCATTCACGGTGAACGTTCGCCATGACTATCAAATTACCAAAATCAGTGCTTACCGGATTCCGGCGCGTCGTCGCTGCTGCGATTTTCGTGCTATTCTCGGCATTGCCGCATGCTGCCGTGGCTGATGATGCCGAAGATTTTTTTGAGCAGCACATTCGTCCGTTGCTGCTAGAAAAATGCATCGAATGCCATGGCCCGACCAAACAGGAGAACAGGATTCGGCTTGATCGGCGTGACGATGTGCTGCAGGGCAGGGTGGGTGATACCTTGCTGGTCAACTTGGCAACTCCGAACGAGAGTCGCTTGTTGAAGGTGCTCCATTATGCGGAAGACGACATCCAGATGCCGCCTTCCGGAAAACTCGCCGATGAGCAACTTGCGTACGTCCAAGAATGGATCATGAGCGGAGCCGTCTGGCCAGAGTCGTCCGACCTTGAAGGCGCAGCCAAACGCCGTGCAGAACGGTGGCGAGACCATTGGGCATTCATTCCGCCTGCGATGCCCGACTTGTCTGCTGTGGCTGCGGACGAAAATCCGCTCGATCATTTCGTAAAAGCTCAGTTGGCCTCGAAGAAACTGACGCTGTCTCCGGCCGCATCACCTCGAGTTTTTGTCCGACGCCTATCTTCTGCGTTACTGGGGCTGCCGCCGGAATTGACCGATCTGGCAGAAGCCGAGGCGGCGGTCGCCAACGGAACTCTGAAAGCATGGAAAACTGTGTATATAGACCGCTTGCTGGCTTCGCCTCATTTCGGCGAACGCTGGGGTCGATACTGGCTGGACATTTCCCGGTACGCGGACACAAAAGGCTATGTGTTTACTGAAGATCGTGAATACCCGGACGCATGGCGATTTCGCGAGTGGGTGATCAAGGCTCTGAACGCGGATATGCCTTATGATGAATTTCTCAAACGCCAACTGTCTGCGGATCGCATGCCTGGTTCCGACGATCCGGCACAATTGGCCGCGATGGGATACCTGACACTGGGCCGCCGATTTCTAAATAATACCCATGACATTATCGATGACCGCATTGACGTTGTGACGCGGGGTATGCTGGGACTCACCGCGACATGTGCTCGTTGCCATGATCATAAATTCGATCCGATCCCCACCGCAGACTATTACGCACTTTATGGCGTTTTTGCGTCATCCGATGAGCCAAAGAACGAGCCATCGACGCTGCGACTTGTCGACCGGCCCAGTCCGGTTGAGCCCGTAATTTTTCAGCGAGGCAGTCCGGGTAATCCCGGGGTTGCTGTTCCGCGGCGATTCCTGACCGCCCTCTCTGCACCCGATGCGCCCGCGTTTTCAGACGGCAGCGGAAGACTTGAATTGGCGACTGCAATCGCAAGTCGCAATAACCCACTCACCGGGCGCGTAGCTGTGAATCGGGTGTGGATGCATCTGTTTGATCGCGGGCTGGTCGCTTCGCCTAGTGACTTCGGTGTGCGAACGGATCCGCCAAAAAATCCTGAATTGCTCAATTATCTTACACTCAGTTTTATGGATAATCAGTGGTCACTCAAGTCGCTGATTCGACAAATCGTCACGTCGGAGACATGGCAGCAAAGTTCAGACCGTCGCGTCGATGCCGAAGCCGTTGATCCCGAAAATCGTTTGTTTGCACGCATGAACCGCACGCGACTCGATTTCGAAGGGCAACGTGATGCCGTCCTCGCGGTCGCTGGACGACTTGATCCAACAATCGGCGGCACGTCGGTAGATGTGACAACGGATACTGATACCGGACGACGCACGATCTATGCCCGCATCGATCGGCAGAATTTCCCTAGTCTGTTTCGGACGTTCGACGTTGCCAGTCCCGACGCCCATGCGGCGAAGAGGTTTCAGACGACGGTCCCGCAGCAGGCATTGTTCCAGTTAAACAGTCCGTTCATCATGGATCGCGCAACTGAGATATCTCAGGCCACAAAGTCGGCGGAGACTTCCGGCGATCCGACGGCACGGATTCGCCTGCTCTTTCAGGCTGTGCTCCGGCGACAACCCACGCTGATCGAGATTGAACAATCTCTGGCATATGTGACGCAACTTCAGACCGAACAGCAGGACTCGACCGGCCCGGTAGGCTGGCGCTATGGTTATGGAACAATGGACGAAGCCAATCAGACAGTCACCGCGTTCTCCGAATTTCCGTCGATGAAAGACGGAATATTTCAGGGCGGAGAAAAAATGCCCGACGAGAAACTCGGCTGGACGTCCTTGAATCGTCGCGGCGGACATCCCGGCGGCACATTGTCCTTGTGTGCGATTCGCCGCTGGACGGCGGATTCTGACTGCCGCATCTTCGTGAACTGCGTTGTTGTGCATCCCAAAGAAGAAGGTGATGGCGTCCGCTGCCGGATCGTGACCCCCGAACGCGGCGTGATGGCAGATGCAACTGCTCATAACTCAACTGAATCGGCATCCGTTGAAGCATTCGACGTCAAGGCCGGGCAGAATATCGACTTTGTCATCGATTGCCGAACTCATGAAGCACACGACTCATTCCAGTCAAAGATCAGGATCACGCAATTTGTCGGTAAGAAGATGCAACGCACCTGGAAGTCGGACGATGACTTTCGCGACAGTGTAGGTGCCGGCAGGCTAAGTGCATGGGCCCAATTGGCTCAGACTTTGCTGCTGACCAACGAATTTATCTTTGTGGATTAAGTTTATGAATCCGTCGATGCCAGAACCCGACACGTCTCCGATTGCCATCGGTCGCCGCGGAATGCTGACGCGCTGCGGCATGGGCTTTGGCTCAATGGCGCTGGCTGGGATGCTGAACGCCGATGCAGCGGAATCGGCACTCGGAGCGGAATCGCCGAATCCGATGCTGCCGAAGCCTGCTCAGTTTCCGTCGAAGATTAAACACGTCATTCATCTGTTTATGAACGGCGGGCCTTCGCAGGTGGACACCTTTGATCCGAAACCAGAACTGCAGCGTCGCGGGGGGCAGACGATTTCAGACGGTAACCTGACCACCGAACGTCCGACCGGTGCGTTGTTCCCGTCGCCTTATCGCTTTCACCGCTATGGCCAAAGCGGCATTGAAGTGAGCGAACTGTTTCCGCATGTGGCGCAGCACGTGGATGACATGGCCATTATTCGGTCGATGCATGCCGATGTGCCGAACCACGAACCGTCACTTCTGCTGATGAATTGTGGCGAAGCACGTTTGGTGCGGCCTAGTCTGGGATCGTGGCTGACCTATGGGCTGGGAACTGAGAATCAGAATCTGCCAGCATTTGTGGCCATGTGTCCCGGCGGATATCCAATTCAGGAATCACAGAACTGGCAGAGCGGTTTTCTGCCTGGCGTTTATCAAGGAACCTACGTCGACACCAAACATACAGACATCGAAAAGCTGATTGAGAACATTCGCAACGATCGCATCACGCCGCAAGATCAGTCCCTGCAACTGGGTTTACTGCAAACGCTCAATCGACAGCATCTGGCCGAGCGCCCCGGTGACTCACAACTCGAATCACGCATTCATTCCTTCGAACTGGCATTTCGGATGCAGTCTCAGGCCACCGATGCGTTCGACATTTCCCACGAACCCAAACATATCCGGGAACTATATGGTGACGGTGTCCAAGCACGGCAGATTCTGATCGCCCGTCGTCTGATCGAACGCGGCGTGCGGTTTGTACAGGTGTGGCACGGCGAAGGTCAGCCGTGGGATAATCATGACGATATCGAAGTGAACCACCGTCGCCTAGCAAAACAATGCGATCAAGCAATTGGCGCATTGCTGACAGACTTAAAGCAGCGAGGGCTACTCGAAGAAACACTGGTGATCTGGGGTGGCGAATTTGGCCGCACACCAGTAGTCGAACTTCCTCAGAAAGGCGCAAATGCCGGAAAAATCAATGGCCGTGATCATAATCACTGGGGCTTCACGATGTGGATGGCCGGCGGTGGAGTTCGCGGCGGCTACGTCCACGGTGCGACCGACGAATTCGGTTTCCGGGCCGTTGAGAACAAAGTCCATGTTCACGATCTGCATGCCACGATCATGAAACTCGTCGGCTATGACCATGAAAAATTCACGTACCGCTACGCCGGCCGCGACTTCCGCCTCACCGACGTGCATGGCAAGGTCGTGGAAGAACTGATCGCGTAGGTTAAAACTCCGTCGGCGAGCGGCATGCGTCAGCTTGCCGGTACCATCGCATCTAGGATGGACATTCATGTCCGTCGCATGGCCATGAATTGGTTTACGAAAGAAAAACCCGCCACGGAGTGACGGGGCACATTGAATTACCGTCAGTGCGCTATGTCCACGTCCGCGCAGGTCGAGTTCGCAGCCGGTTGGCTTCGTCGTCGTTGACGAATGCTTGGTTGGCCGGGTCAAACGTCAGTTTGCGTTTGAGGATCCACGACAGGGCTGCGGCATGACAGGCGACGTGTGAATTTCGCATGACTTCCGGATTCGCCACGGTCGGTTGTCGTGACTTCACGCTGTCAAAGAAGTTTCGGGCGTGCGCGGTGACATCCAGCCCCTTGACCTTTCCTGCGGCATCTTTGAGTTCCCGTCGCAGTGTGTCAGTTGAAACTTCCGTTTCGCCGCTGTCACCGGTTTCGATCCAGCCTTCGTCCCCGACAAATCGGACGGGACAGGTGCCCAACTTTGTGATCCAGTTGGGACCACGTTCACCAAATGGCGTCGGCAGAAAGTCGAGAATCAGCTTCACACCGTTCTCGTACATACAGGTGATGCCGGTGTCTGACGGTTCGAATGAAACAGGAGTTGTCTGATCAGCCTTGTTAGCCCACTGGCAAAGATCGACGGTATGAGCTCCCCAGTCGAGCAATCTCGCCCCGGAATCAAAATCAGAGTATCCACGCCACTTTCCAGTCACATATTGATTGTTATACGGACGCCACGGAGCTGGCCCAAGCCACATGTTCCAGTCGCACTCCGCTTTGGCAGGGGCATGTTCGCCTGGCAACCAGCTGATGTCCAATGTGGGGATGTAGACTGAAGCATAGACGGTGTGCAGCTTGCCAAGTTTTCCACTGTGAGCGAACTCAACGGCCTGCACGAAATTTGGTACGCTTCGGCGTTGAGTTCCCGCTTGGAAAACACGACCGGTCGCGTTCATTGTTTCTGCCAAGCGTTGACAAAGTTCAATCGTCAGTCCGCAGGGTTTTTCGCTGTAGACGTCTTTGCCAGCCTTGGCTGCCAGCATCGAAGCATCAGCATGCCAGCGGTCGCCGGTGGCGACCAAAACCGCATCGATATCCTTGCGATCCAGGAGTTCGCGAAAATCGCCGTAAAGCTTACAGTCAGCAGTGCCGTAATGCTTATCAACGAGCAACTTTCCTGCGTCGCGGCGACTAGCCTGAACATCCGCAATCGCCACACACTGCACATCCGCTAACCCTAGCATCGCCGTCAGGTCGTACGTGCAACGTGGCCCGATCCCAATCACCCCCAACGTAATTTTATCACTGGGAGCCACGGCACCGCCGCGTCCCAAAACATGTGCAGGCAGAATCAGGGGAACTGCTGCGGCCAGTGAAGCCCCTAGGAACTTTCGTCGCGTACTAGCGTGTTTATTCATCATAGTTTCACCGTATTTCCTGACACAAAGTGCTGAATTCAAAGCTCTCGGAAGTTTCGTTCTAACCGCACGCCGCCTCAGAATCAAGCGGGTAACGTCGCGCAAGTATCAGCGAGCAAACTTTATAAAGCCCCAATCCAACAACTTCGGCCAGAATTCGCAACCCGTGAGCAAACAAAAGCTGAGTGACGTCAAATTGACATCACATTGATGTGATATCAGAACGTGGTCATAAAAAGCACGCAAAATCGATTGCCTGATGAAGACTATCACCGAGCCAGAAAGCTATGTGACGCACGCAAAATCTCCCTCGCCGAGTTGGCTCGACGCGGAATCGAGTACATCCTCAGAGTTTATCGTGCGAGCCTCGGCGACGATCTGCACTGGCTGCCGTAGTCGTTATTCAGTCGGATCGGACTCATCCACGCGAGCGGATTATCGGATTTCGATTGGCCAGCCGAGTGCTCCACGACATGCTCTGGAAGCCCGCTGGCAACGCGAAGTTTAGATTTCGCCGCCTGGACAATCTTGGCTCCGGGCTGACGATGATTCCGCAGGGTGCGACTGAATTCGCGACCGTAAATGTCAAAGATTTTGAAGGATGGGGATTTCGCAAGGTGTGGAGCCGGATCGATCGAATTGCCTGAACGGCTTCGCTGCATTGGTGCAAGTCAGAAACAAAAGAAAGGCTCCGCAGCCGATACTGCGGAGCCTTTCACATTTCCAAGCACGATCACATTTGCTGCAGCATCCATCACCGCGCAGCGGCCTGAGCTTCAAGTTCCTTTTTGCGGCGTTCCAGAATTTCGTCGCGGAGACCACGCGGAACTTGGCGGTATGCGAGGAATTCCATTGTGAACGTCCCCTTACCTTGCGTCATTGAGCGCAGTTCGTTCGCATAGTCGAACATACTGGACAGTGGTGCTTCGGCATTGATGACGCAGACTCCGCCGTTGACTTCCGAACCCGTCACCATACCTCGCTTACTGGAAATGTGCCCGGTGATCTGGCCTTGGTATTCATCGGGACATTCGATTTCCAGTTTCATGATCGGTTCCTGCAGGGCCATGTCTGCCTTTTTCAGCGTTTCACGCATACAGCCAATCCCGGCGATCTTGAACGCCATTTCGGACGAGTCAACATCGTGATAGCCGCCGTCCTGCAGTCGCATCCGGACACCCACGACTTCGTATTCACCCAGCGGTCCTTTGACCAAGCTCAGCTGAAAACCAGCGTCAACCGGCGCGATGAATTCACGTGGAATTCGTCCGCCGCTCACCTCATCGACAAACTCGTAGGCTGTTTCAAAAGTTTCTGGCAACGGTTCTAGCACACCGACGATATGCGCATACTGGCCGGAACCACCCGACTGTTTCTTGTGCTTGTAGTTGAACTCGACAGACTTTGTGGGGCATTCGCGATAAGCCACGCGGGGCTCGCCGACGACACACTCGCACTTATACTCGCGTTTGATGCGTTCGACGTAGATTTCTAGATGCAACTGACCCATCCCAGCGATCAGTGTCTGCCCGGTTTCTTCATCCGTCAGAACACGGAATGTCGGATCTTCGCGGCGAAATCTTTCCAACGCCTTACTCAGCTTGTCCGCATCGTCTCGCTTTTTGGGCTCAATGGATAGTCGGATTACGGCCTGAGCGACAAAAATATTCTCGAGCGACAAGTGCTGGCCATCGGCCGTAAAGGTATCCCCCGAGGCACAATCGACACCGACGATTGAGATGATGTCACCAGCTTCAGCGGAATCAATGTCCTCACGATCATTCGCATGCATTCGCACCAAACGACCAAAGCGAACGGTACGCCCTGTGCGTGCATTAATGTATGACTGCCCCTTGATAATTTTCCCCTGATAGATGCGCGTGTAAGTCAGCTGACCGAAACTTTCGACGACCGTCTTGAAAGCCATAGCCACCATCGGAGCATCGTTAGAATCGCTTAACAGCACGCGGGGATGCTTTCCATCTTCGCCGACCGGCTTACTGTAGTCGTTCGCGTACTTATCGCGGTCTGGCGGACATGGTAGAAAACGCACGACGGCATCTAACGCTTCTTGGACACCCTTATCTTTGTAGGCAGTCCCCATGAGCACTGGTACGATTTGCTGCGCTAGCGTAGCACGTCGAATGACCGCGCGCACCTGATCGACGCTGACTTCGGATTCTTCGAGCAAAGCAGCCATTAGATCGTCGTCGTGCAAAGACAACTCTTCCAGCATGTCACGGCGGGCTTTTTCAGCGGCGTCTTTGTATTGCTCAGGAATCGGCTTACGGATGACATCGCCACCCTTTTCACCTTCAAAGTAGACCGCTTCCATTTTGATCAGATCGACCACGCCTTGGAAATCCGATTCCAGACCCATCGGAATCTGGAGCGGAACAGCATTACATCGCAATTTGTCTTTCATCGCCGCCATCACCTTGGCCGGATTGGCTCCGATGCGGTCCATCTTATTAATGAAGGCGAGACGAGGAACACCGTAGCGCCGCATCTGACGGTCTACAGTCAATGACTGGCTTTGCACGCCACCGACTGCGCACAGCACAAGAATCGCTCCGTCCAAGACGCGCAGACTACGCTCGACTTCGACCGTAAAATCTACGTGGCCCGGTGTGTCAATAATGTTAATCGGGTATTCGGTGCCCGTCTCTTCATCCTTCCACTGCACGCGCGTCGCAGCGGATGTGATCGTAATTCCGCGTTCGCGTTCTAGGTCCATGTGGTCCATCGTTGCGCCGCCGTCGCCACCCTTGACTTCACGGATCTTGTGAATACGTCCAGAGTAGTACAAAATTCGCTCGGTCAACGTGGTTTTCCCCGAGTCGATGTGGGCCGAAATGCCAATGTTGCGAAGCAGGGAAATGTCAGCCATTGCAGAATGATCCTCAACGTAGAAAATGGGTTTGAAACAGATGCAGGAACCGGGGGTACCGCTAGGAATTTTCAACTCACGAAAACTGTCGTCAGTAAAACTGACCATCAAAAACTGACGAAGTTCGCCTTCTGCGATGCTCAGTGCTTATGTTCCATGCGAAAAACGCACGTAAACTTAACCAGTCCTCTTGAATGTGGTCGCAAAGACTCACGTTTCAACAGGCTTGCAGGACAAAATCGACTGCAATCAGGTCAACCATCTCGAACTGCCACTGGCTGTTTCCAACCATGCCGCAGGTAACGATCTGAGCGAATAACGACAGTAAATCCAGCAAAAACCCACCATCATCAGCGCGCACACTTCTGCATCTTCTCGACTACCGAGTCCGCGGATGGTATCGACGGGAATTGGCTTTCGAAAGAGAAAGAGTCGCAAATTCACGGAACTGGGGTTCGTTTTCGGGGACGGGAAAGCCGTCCGGAGCGAATTTCTTTCTTCAAAATAGGGGCGGGCAGGGGCCACGCTCGCTTACGATCGGCTTGGCGAAAAAGGAAAGCGGGCGAGTCATCGTTGCGGGTAGCGATGACTCGCCCTATGGGAACGCGGGCTTTTGAGACAGTGCGAGAGGCGTTATTGAGGTAACGGGCTTCGCCAGAATGCTTCCGATCAAGTGATTTGACCCTTAACATTCCCTGCACATGAAGTCAGAACAACTTCTTTTGCCCGGGAAATTCAGCCCACTGCGGTGTGCTGCCGAAATTTCCACGTCGATCCCCAGGAAGGAGGACACCATTGACTTCTAATGTTTTCCCAGTTGAGCCGCCTGCAGACAACCCAGTGTTCGAAAACCTGACAGGGCCCGTGCGTTCCAACTGCCGACGTGGCTCAGCAGCCTGAAGTTGGCCGGTTTCATTGAGTTCGCGAACACGAATTGTCTGGCTCTGTGAATCGGCAGCTGAACCTTGAAGCAGCAGATCCAATTCGAGATCCACGTCTTCAGGCGATAATTCCTGAGATTTCTGATCCGCAAGTTTACGCACTCTCGCGTCGTACAAACGCATAGCCGCGGACGAACTTGGCACCGGTGCAGCAAACGACGCATCCCGATCACGCGACGCGGTATCGACGCGTGTCTGATTCTTGGCAGCGTTGCCACCGCGGCCCGTGACACTTGCTTCATGCCTGCGATTGATCTCGTCCACTCCGCCAGGCTCTGCCCGCTGCGGGTCGGCACTCTGCAGTCGAACTGTTGCGTTGTCCGGCAGGAAGCGTGGCTTCGATAACGGAGACCTCAAAGTCGGCTCCGCCAAAATCTCCGCCGGTGAGATTGCCTGCGACGCCGGTGCATCCTCCGTCGCCGCCAGCATCTGATCGCGTGGCAATGTCAGTTTCGGCATTCCCGCCAGCACCCAGCCCTGCCAATTGCGTTCTAATGATTCAATGCCGTCGTGATCAAAGTTTGTCCGAATGGCGTCTTCCCAAGTTCCGCGTTCACCATCCGAAATAAATTCCAGATAGGCCTGACGTCCCTTTTGCTGTACCAAAAAATCTGCGAGTGCATATCCCTGCGCATACAAAGTCAGCATGGGACGCTGACCGCGGGGATATTCTTTCATCGTCAACAGATCTCGCAACGAGATCAATTGATGTTTGCTGCGAATCACTTCGTTCAGCAAGGTCAGTTGTTTCAACTGTTCTGAGCGGTGTTCAAAGAGCGTTGCCGCGCCTTCATCTGCCCAGCGAGGCAGCGGCCGACGAAAATGACAGGCGAAGATCGTGTGATTAATTTCATGCGGCAAGACGGAATCTAGAATGCGTTCCAGCGATCCTTGGACTTCCATCCGCCAATTTAGCACTTCGCCGCGCACGAATTGAAATGTGGTCTTGCCACCAGCACCCAACGCACCCTCGTCAACCGAAATCTTGCAGGGACGACTCCAGTTGGGGAGCGGCTTTCCCAGCCAGAAAATTGCCAGTTGCTGGCGATAAACTTCCGCCGCTTTGCCAACCTGTTCGGCAACTTCTGGGCGTTGAGCGGTTACAGCAAAATTAACGGTCTGGTGCGTTGCGGCAGCAGTCGTACGGCTGGCAACCAGCAAACCAAATGCCAAAACTAGACATCGCAGTGCTCGAGCGTCCATGCTCATCCTGTGCGTCAGTAGAAAAAGAGTTTCCCAGCAACGAATCCTTTCGTTGCTCTATCTCGAACCGGCAGCAAATGCCGCACCAGTCCATTCGTTTAATCAAATTTTCTGCTTGCCGCAGAATCGCAATTCGTTTCTGAAAAAGAACTTGCGGCATCCTGCAATTATTCCGATGATCTGCCGGGGCAAACATTTGAACTTCGGCAGATTCTGCAGATGTTACATGAATTGTCGATTTTACATCCAGAGCAACAAATGAAAATTCGCAAAGCCGTCATCACGGCAGCTGGTGATCATCACGCCAGACTTCCACTCCAGACACTTGTCGATCGCCACGGCGAAATTCGCACATCACTCCGCCTGATGCTGGATGAAGTGGCTGATTCAGGAATAGAAGAAGTCGCCATCATTGTTCGCCCCGGACAGCAGAGTCCATACCTCGCCGCTGCAGGGCCTCATGCTTCGCGACTCGTCTTTTTTGAGCAGTCGAGTCCGCGAGGTTACGGGGATGCAATTCTGCGTGCGCGTGATTTCGCAGCAGGTGAAGCGTTTCTGCATCTCGTCTCGGATCATCTGTACCTCAGTCGCACCGACCGTTTGTGCGCTCAGCAACTTGTCGAAGCCGCGACAAAACATGAATGCTCTGTGTCGGCAATTCAGCCCACGCGTGAGAATGAAGTTGCGTTCTTCGGGACGATCGGCGGAACTCCGCTACCGCAGTCAGACAATCTGTACAACGTCAACACGGTGATCGAAAAGCCGACACCCACGATTGCCGAACAGCATCTGATCGTGGCTGGACAGCGGGCGGGGCACTACCTGTGTATGTTTGGCATGCACGTGCTGACGCCGACCGTGCTTACGTTGCTGCAAAAGTCACTCGACGCCGCACCTGCCGGATACAACATCGACTTGAGCAGTTCTTTGCATCAACTCGCGCAAGCCGAACGCTATCTCGCGCTTGAAATCGCGGGATCTCGCTACAACATCAGCGACAAATACGGCCTGTTGCTGGCTCAGTTGGCATTTTCACTGAGTGGCGATGATCGCGACTTAATCCTCACCGAACTCGTCAATTTGCTGGCGGTGAAGTAGAAACCCAAGTTGCACCACGGAATAGACTGAAGATATGGAAAGGGTAAGAGAAGGCGTCGTTCCTGAACTCCCACCATCGTAAAATCCTCTGCGATGTTTCAGTGTGCTCTGTGTCTTCCGTGGTTCGCGAAATGTGATTTCTATAACTCCATGTGAATCTCGAATACAATGCCCAGCCTTCTCTCCATCATCATCTCCGCCGATGCTGCTGTCCGCAATCGATCGCTCGACACAGCGTGCCTGGGCCTGTCACTCGACGAACTGCTGCGCGAATGCCAGCAACTCGACGAATATCGGCGCGGATGTGACAACCTGTACAATCGCGTCCGCAGTCTCTTTTTCCTCTATGCGATTCATCGCTTCCATCTGCCGAAGCAGCTTGCTGGCCGTGAGAGCGGACGCATTCCCTATGGCGGCTATGAGCACATGCTCAACCGCCGCTATCCGGAAGCCATTGACGTGTTTCTCGCGCGGCTTTTGACTGATGGCCCCTCTGTTTCACTCTCCAGCGCGCTGGGCGAAGCGTATCATCGCTTGGCGTTTCAAACGCTGGCGGATCAAGTGCGACGCAGCGTGCGCACGGTCCGCGGCAACCAATGGATGTTTCGGACCGGACATCCGGCCGATGTGCCGCTGCGAATCCGTCCCGAGCTGCTGACCATCGACAATCACACCAACAGCTTTCCGATCCTCCGGGAACGCACGGCAGTACGCATGGATTTCACGCACAGCGGCTGGAGCGACATCTTCTTCCTCGGCATGGATTATCCCGAAGGCGCGAAGGTCATCAATGCGTCGATTGATCTGGCTGTGCGAGGTCGCCACCAGAAACCGGAACCGCCGATTGACTGCAGTCTGCGTGTTATCGACGAACCTGTGTTACGCCTCATCAGCATTGATCTCGATGCCAAAGTCGAAATCCATGACATCAATGAAGTATTCGACTTTGGCCGCGACTATCTCGGCCTCATCAAAGGCGCGGTGATTGCTGCCGGGTTGATTCCGCCCGGCATGGAAGGTTGCGGCGGTAAAATCGCGGACGTGTTTTCGCGTATGATCGGACCCGGCCTGGGCCTGGAAATCACCAGCCGAGTCAACGATATCCCCAAAGGTTCGCGACTGGCTGTATCCACTAACCTGCTGGGATCTCTGATCTCGATGTGCATGCGGGCGACGAGCCAGGTTTCTGCACTGAGCGGTCAGCTTGAAGAATCCGATCGTCGCATCGTGGCGGCTCGTGCGATTCTGGGAGAATGGATTGGCGGATCGGGTGGCGGATGGCAAGATTCCGGCGGCGTGTGGCCAGGCATCAAACTCATTCAGGGTTGTCCAGCCGGTCCAGCTGATCCGGAATACGGCGTGAGCCGTGGTCGCCTGATGCCACAGCATCATGTATTCACTCAAAAAGAAATCAGCGACGAAACTCGTCGCCGACTGCAGGACAGTCTGGTGCTCGTACACGGCGGCATGGCGCAGAACGTCGGGCCCATTCTGGAAATGGTCACCGAAAAATATCTGCTGCGCTGCGGACATGAATGGGCCGCACGGCAGGATGCCATTGGTCTGCTGGAACAGATCACAACATCGCTCAAGATGGGTGACATCCCGGGCATCGGCCGCGCGACGCAACGCAATTTTGACGAACCGTTGCAGGCCATCATTCCGTGGTGCAGCAACGCATATACCGAATGCTTGATTCAGGAATGCCAAGCAAAGTATGGCCCACAATTTCATGGATTTTGGATGCTCGGCGGCATGGCGGGCGGCGGTATGGGATTCATCTTCGATCCCGCGATCCGCGCGGAAGCACAGGGGTGGCTGCAGCCGATGATGCTGGGCGTCAAACGCAGCATGGAAGCCAGCGTGCCCTTTGCAATGGACCCTGTTGTTTACGACTTTGCCATCAACGACAACGGCACGTGCGCCGAACTGCGTCATGACGGCAGTCTTCCGCAGGGCTATCATGCGCTGATGGTTCCAGACTGGCTGCGCCGAGGCTTGCAGCAACTCACGCCGATGCAGCGCAGCGAACTGGAGCGCGTCGGCAATGAGTGCCGCGATTCCGTCGGTGGTGACAATCTGGCATCACGACTGATTCAGCGAATTCTGCCTTCCACGTCAAAAGAGGCGCAGCAGTCGGCGCGTCTGGAAGATCTGCTGCGCGAAAATGGTTTTGACCCGATTGCGCACGAGCAACTGCGTGAAGACCTGCGATCCGGTCGCCTCGGAATGTCTCAGAATCGACTGCCGGCATCTGTCACCATCGAAGATGTTTCCGCAGAAGACGTCATCGAAGCCCGCCGCGATATTCCTGCCCCGGCGATCGAACTTGGCCGCGCGGCGATCGCCAATGGCGAAGTCGGTGTGGTCTCGCTCGCCGCCGGTGTCGGCAGCCGGTGGACTCAGGGTGCCGGTGTCGTGAAGGCCCTGAATCCGTTCTGCAAAATGGGCGGTCAATGGCGCTCGTTCTTAGATATTCATTTTGCAAAGACGCGTCAGGTTGGCAAAGAATTCGGGATCTCACCGCTGCATGTCGTCTCATCCGGTTATCTGACGGATCGTCCAATTCGTAACATGGTGGAGAAACTCAATTCCATGGCGTCCGACTCTCTGCGGCGAAATGCTATTTTTCGTGTCTCCCGTGGTGCGTCAGTCGGCCTCCGCATGGTTCCGACACTGCGTGACCTGCAGTTTACCTGGGAAGAAGTTGCTCAGCAGGTCCTCGATCAGCAGAAAGAAAAAGTGCGGATCAGTCTCCGGTCCGCATTGATGAACTGGGCACGCACCGCCGGAGAAGCGGCGGACTACACCGACAATCTGTCTGCACAGTGTATGCACCCGGTCGGCCATTGGTATGAAGTCCCCAACATGCTGCGAAACGGGACGCTGCGACAGATGCTGACGGATCGACCGCAGTTGAAATATCTGATGCTCCACAATATCGATACGCTCGGAGCCAACATCGACGCCGGCTGCCTCGGCTTGCACATTCAGTCCAATGCCGATCTGTCATTCGAAGTGATCAGCCGTCGGTTAGAAGATCGCGGCGGCGGACTGGCAAAAGTCGATGGCCGGGTCCGGCTGGTGGAAGGTCTCGCGATGCCGAGGGAGGAAGATGAATTTCAGTTGTCGTGGTACAACTCACTCACTACATGGATCGACATCGACCGCCTGCTGTCCGTCTTCGGCCTTGACCGCGCAGCCCTGTCAGATCCAAAAGCGATCGCCGTCGCCATCCGTGATCTCGGCCGCCGCATGCCGACTTATATCACGCTCAAGGACGTCAAGAAACGCTGGGGCCACGGACAGGAAGACGTGTTCCCGGTGTCGCAGTTCGAGAAACTCTGGGGCGATATGACAGCCCTCTCCGACGTGAATTGTTCATTCCTCGTCGTCCCCACTCTCCGTGGCCAGCAACTCAAAGACCCCGCCCAACTCGACGGCTGGCTGCGCGACGGTTCTGCGGCATATGTGGAGAGTTTGTGCGCGTGGTAGGGTGCATGGAACGCACCGATTTCTGTCGCATTGTGCCCGGTGTCACATGAATTATCATGCGCACGTGGTGTGTTTCGCTGCGCTGCACACACCCTACTTGCTTCAAACTTATCCGAGGAATACATTTGTGTTAGACATCTCAGGGGCGTGACCACAGTGTGTCGCCTTGTCTGAGAGTGTGGAGCTTCAACTTAAGTTCATTCCCGATTTCTGAGGATTAACCATGGCTGGAACACTCTTTACGGATGTCAGGATTCTCGATTGCACCGGGGCCGAACCGTATTCTGGTGAAGTGCTCGTGGAGGCAACACATATCGCGGCTGTCGTTCTTGAGCCTCAACGCTTGTCGCGCGAAGGCGTGGATGTGATCGATGGCCGCGGGGCGACGCTCATGCCGGGGTTGATCGAGTCGCATGCCCATCTGAGCATTGACGATGCGGCGGACCTTGTCCAGATCGGGATGATTCCGCCGGAGGAGACGACGCTGATCGCCGTGCGCAACGCGCGGCTGTACCTCGATTGTGGCATCACCAGTTGCATCAGTGCGGCGTCGGCGAAACCTCGAACCGATGTTGTCATTCGCAATGCGATCAACAAGGGTGAGATTCCCGGTCCGCGTTTGCTGGCAGCAAGTCCATGGCTGACGGTCACGGGTGGCCTAGGCGATATGCGATCGCTGCATATGCCTCAGATGTCGTCGATGGCGATCACTCTCGATGGGCCAGAGGAATTTCGGCGAACCACACGCGAACTTATTCGCGAAGGTGTGGATATCATCAAGCTCGTCATTTCCGGCGACACGTTTGTGCCACACGCTCCGTCGCACACAACGGTGATGAGCGAAGCCGAAATCGCCGCCGCTGCAGAAGTTGTGCACGCGCACGGGAAGCGAATGAGTGCTCACTGTCGCAGTGCAGATTCGGTCAAGCTTGCGGTGAAGCACGGGGTGAAAGTGATCTACCATGCCAACTTCGCCGACGAAGAAGCAATCGATCTCCTCGAAGCCAACAAGGACTGGGTATTCGTGAGTCCCAATATCGGCTTCACGGCGACGGCGTCGTATGCAGGGGAAAAGTGGTTCACAGAGGCGCAAGTCCTTGAGTTCGGTTTTCGCGAGGAACTGGCAGGGGCTGCGAAGGGACTCAAAGAGCTGAAGAAACGCGGCATTCGCATCCTAGGTGGCGGCGACTATGGCTTCTTCGTCACGCCTCATGGCGAGAACGCCCGTGACCTTGATCATCTCATCCGCTACTGCGACTTCACACCAATGGAAGCACTGATCACTATGACTAAGCACGGTGGAGCCGCCATGGATTTACCCCATGAGTTGGGACAGATTCAACCAGGGTTCTTTGCCGATCTGCTGCTGGTCGCAGGTAACCCGCTTGATGATCCGAAAGTACTGCTTGATCGAAACAACCTGCTCGCCGTCATGAAGAACGGCCAGTTCCACAGGCGACCGGTATAAGGTTTCTTCGCGCGCTGGCAACTCGGTGAGCTTTCGGGAGCGGACCACTGAAAAAGGCTCCATGTTTTGTGATCTGAACCAAGCAATCACCCAAGCAATCACCCGAGCAATCACCCGAGCAATCACCCGAGCAATCACCCGAGCAGGCATCGTCCCGACTCGAAAAAGCCTGGTGACAAGATCATCGTCAACCGATAAACTCTCTGTCATCCCTCGCAATTGCTGTGCACTGATGAAGGAGAAAACGTGATGAAAATGACTGCCGTATTCATGGCTGTGCCGGAAGGATACATCGGATTCGTTGAAGAATTGCCGGGAGCAAATACTCAGGGTGACACGCTTGACGAGGCGCGAGAGAATCTGAAAGAAGCTGTCTACATGGTGCTTGAAGCGAATCGTGAACTTGCAGAACGCTCAATTGTGGGCAAAGAAGTTTCGAGAGAGCCTTTCGATCTGACATCACCATGAAGCGGAGAGATATGATTCAGCACCTTGAACGACACGGGTGCGAACTGCTGCCGTGCCACGTCATCGCGAGGTCAACGACTTTCTGGTACGCAAGATCAGCAGGGATCTTGGGATTTCGGAACCGTGAGAATCGGAATCTACAACCAACACGAAGTGCCGTAAACTGACTCGTGTGTCGGCGG
Source organism: Planctomycetota bacterium (assembly GCA_003670925.1). Taxonomy (GTDB): domain Bacteria; phylum Planctomycetota; class Planctomycetia; order Planctomycetales; family Planctomycetaceae; genus SXXK01. The sequence goes on from QWQG01000075.1 coordinate 40,546, forward strand.
CTCGTACCCACGGCTGGCCAGTTGGTGAATTCGTAGGGTGTGACAAGCGGCAGCGCAGGCACACCATGTCTGTGATTCGAGGTGCCTGCGCGTTGCTTGTCACACCCTGCAGATCGCCCATCGTCAATAATTGGCCGGTCGTGCGCTCGTATGCCCGGTTCGGTTGCATTGCACGGCACTGGGGTTCACAATCGCAGAGTTGGCTGTGTCTCGCGATTCGACCCAAGTCAGTTTCCTCAGGAGTCCCCCCCAGTGAATCCCTCCCAGAATTCCACGCGCCGTGCGTTCATGCAATCGACTTCCGCCATTGCCGCAGCGCTGTATGTGAGCGGCCTGCCGGCCGCTCCAGCCACTCAGGAAAAACTTCGCATCGCAGTGATTGGTTGCGGCGGGCGGGGAGGCAGTAATCTGCAATCGGTGTCATCGGAACATATCGCGGCGCTCTGCGATGTGAACGCCAACAATCTGAATAAAGCGGCTGAACAGCACACAAAAGCCCGCAGAAACACGGATTTCCGCCGCGTCTTTGATCATCCGCAGGAATTCGATGCAGTGGTGGTGAGTACGTGCGAACACACGCATGCCTTCGCGACGCTCCCCGCGCTGCAACTGGGTAAACATGTGTACTGCGAAAAACCGCTGACGCACAGTATTTATGAAGCCCGCCGAATTCGCGAAGCGGCCGCAACCGCTGGCGTGGCGACTCAGATGGGCACCCAGATTCATGCCGAAAACAATTATCGCCGCGTCGTGGAACTTATTCAAACCGGGGCGATCGGAAAAGTTTCCGAATGCCATGTGTGGGTCGGGCGAGCTTGGGGATTGCAATCGCAGGAAGAATCCAAGGCGCACGGGGATATCGTGTCGGTGCAGGATCGCCCGGCAAACGCAGATCCGATTCCGCCGGAACTGGATTGGGATCTATGGGTGGGACCTGCTCCGGCACGACCTTATAACAACGTCTATTTCCCGGGTCCAAAGTGGTATCGCTGGTGGGACTTCGGTAACGGGACGATGTCTGATCTGGGAAGTCACTGGGTTGATCTGCCGTTTTGGGCATTGAAACTGAAAGCCCCAAAAACCATTGAAGCATTCGGTGGTCCGGCGCACAAGGAGCTCGCTCCGGCATCCATGCACGCGCGTTATGAATACGCAGCGGAAGGGGATCAACCGGAAGTCGCGTTGACGTGGTATCAGGGCACGCATCGTCCGGAGATTCCCGCTTCGGCCAGCATCGCGGATTGGGAAAGCGGCGTGTTGTTCATCGGTGACAAGGGAATGCTCGTCTCGGATTATGGACGCTACAAACTATTACCGGAAGAAAACTTCAAAGACTTCAAGCCCCCAGAACCGTTTATTCCGGCTTCATTGGGGCATCATCAGGAATGGATCCATGCCTGCAAAACAGGCGATCCAACCACATGCAACTTTGAATACGCGGGCTGGCTGACGGAAGCCAATCATCTCGGAAACGTGGCGTATCGCGTCGGCAAAAAACTGGAATGGAACGCCGCAGAAATGCGCGCCACCAATGCTCCTGAAGCTGACCAGTACATTCAACGCGCGTACCGCAAAGGCTGGAGTCTAACGTAGCTTGAATCTGCGAACTTGGAGGGTGGGCCAGCTCAGGCCACCATTTCACTCTTCTGGTGGGCTTGCGATCCGCTTGTTTCACCATCCGATTTATGACTATCGAATCGAAAGATCATGCATGCAATCTCGGAATTCTAGGATCGGACTCATTTTATTCACGATCTATCTGATCGTGTATGGAGGGTTCGTATTTCTCAATGCGTTTGCGCCTCACCAGATGGAGGCTACACCGATCGCGGGTCTGAACATCGCCGTGCTTTACGGATTTGGGCTGATCATCGGAGCCATTCTGCTCTCGGGCCTCTACGGCTTCCTGTGCCGCGAAAAATCTGCGCCGCAAAATAAGGAGCCCCGCGCATGATTCACGAACTCTCTTGGAAAGCCGTGATCTTCTTTTCAATCTTCGTGGGCTTCACGCTTGGCCTAAGTTTTTGGCTAGGGCGGAAGGCGAAGTCATCCGAAGGTTTTTTTGCGGCGCACGGACAAATCCCATGGTTCGTCAACGGAATTGCCTTCGCCGGTGACTACCTGTCTGCGGCCTCGTTTCTTGGCATTTGCGGGATGATTGCATTTTACGGATATGACGGATTTCTGTATTCCATCGGTTATCTTGCGGGCTGGATCGTAGCCCTGTTTGTGATTGCCGAACCAATGAAGCGGCTGGGACGTTTCACATTTGCAGACGCCTTGGATTCGAAGTTTAATTCGCGGGGAATCAAGCTCGCGGCTGGGATCAGCACGCTGGCGGTGAGTATTTTTTATCTGATTCCTCAGATGGTCGGTGCCGGTGTGTTAGTGCAGCCTTTGCTGGCATTGCCACATTGGGCGGGTGTGGTTCTGGTAGGGACCATCGTCATCATGATCGTCGTCACGGCTGGCATGGTCTCTACAACATGGGTCCAGTTTCTCAAAGGCACGCTGCTGGTTTTTTTCAGTGCCATTCTGACGTGGATGATTTTGCAGAAGGGCTTCAAGGTCGAAAAAGGCGGCAACGATGGCTACGAATTTCGCACGCTCACGGTCACCGTTGACGACTTAAAAAACAATGATGGAACGCTTGGCGGACTGCACAACGTTGAAGTCCTGCCAATCCCGGATGGCTGGGAAAAGACCAAGCAGTCGTATGTGCATCTGTTGGATCGTGAGACGCAACACACGACTCTCTTTCACGTCGTCAAACCGGCCACGGAAGGCGATCTATTGACATTGACGGAAGCTCAGACTGTGACAAAACTGCCGGACGGCGGACGTCTAATTAACGGACTTCCGAAAGGAACAGGGCCAGATCAGGCCGTGCTCCATCCGATTGGCTATCTCAAATCATTGCCAGAGGGAAAGTCGGAAACCGGCCCCGTGTCGCCTCTTGAATTCTTCAGCATTCTGCAACAAAGCGAGGTCGTGCTGTGGAAGAATGAGAAAATCTTGCACGCGGACAAGTCTGAGACGACGGTCTACTATCAGAAGATTACGCTTGGTTCCCAGGTGCTGCGGCCGGGTGAAACCCCCATCTTCAAGGGAATTCGGAGCGACAAGTTTTCAGACAAAATTAACTTTTTGTCTCTGATGTTGGCGTTGTTCTGTGGCACTGCGTCGTTGCCGCATATTCTGATTCGCTACTACACCGTGAAAGATGAAAGCAGCGCACGCCGCAGCACGATTGTCGGGATTGCCAGCATCGGATTCTTCTACGTCCTGACGCTTTACCTTGGGTTAGGGGCCATGACGAGCGGTGCCTTGGATTTGTCCGACGACAACATGGCCGCTCCGTTGCTGGCGAAAAGCATGAACACTTGGTTGTTCGCGGCGATTTCGGCGATTGCATTCACGACTGTCCTCGGCACCGTGAGCGGACTCATTTTGGCCTCGGCAGGGGCGGTCGCCCACGATCTTATGGGCAGTGCGTTTGGTTTTCAGATGAGCGATGATGAGAAAGTGCGGGTTGCAAAAATATCGTCTGTGGTAGTGGGCGCAATTGCGATTGTGCTGGGGATTTTATTTAAGGACATGAACGTGAGCTTCCTTGTGGGCTGGGCCTTCAGTGTCGCAGCCTCGGCAAATCTGCCATCTTTGGTCATGATTCTGTTCTGGTCTCGCGTCACACGGCAAGGCATCATCACCGCGATTGTCGTTGGCATGGTTTCGTCACTCGGCTGGATTCTGTTGAGTGCCGAAGCCTTCGAAAAAGTCTACGGTATTGATCTCCTGAAGACTCCCGCCATTGTGCCATTCAGCCAGCCCGGGATTGTCACCATTCCACTTGGTTTTTTGACGTTGATCGCAGTATCACTGATGACCCCGCGGCGCGAGGAATCGTGATGAACCCGAATAAACACACCTAAAATGCAGGAACATGGGCTTCTGCGCGATAAATAGGCAACTTCATCTTTACGAACGCCATCTCTGCAGACAGACTCCAGCGACTCAAGGCCTGCCGTATCGACTTTTGTGGAGCACAATATTATGACGAGATTTCAAAAATCACTTATGATCGGGCTTGGAGTCGCGTTATTTGCGTCCGGTGGTCAAGGCTTTGCTCAGGAAACAGCAGTCCGTGATGACAGTGGGCAGCCGCTCAACATCGTGTTACGCACGGAAGGTGTTGAGACTCCGTCACCCAGACAGCTTGATTCACAAGTAAAGGACTTTGCCGCAAGTTTGCAGCACACCTTCAAAAATTACTTCCCGGGAGTTCAGAGCAAAGTGGAAGTCGCCGTGTTCGCAATTGCCGCTGACGCACAGCAAGGTTCGGAAGGACCTCAACATCCGGGACAACCACGTTTTGGTATCTCATTTGACGGACAGCCACCAAC
>QWQG01000114.1 GCA_003670925.1 Planctomycetota bacterium
ATCAGTGCCGCAGACTCAATTGAATATGCGGCTGCGTTGCCGGAACTTCAAGCAGACCGGCGGATCATCGTCGTGAGTCATTGGTATCAGTTGGCGAGGATTCGCATGCTCGGCCGCCAGGCCGGTCTGCAGGTGATCGCGGTTCCGGCCGAACAGCAGCACGCATTGTTCAATCAGAATCGGCTCTATGCGGAGGAAGCGACGGCGTTTCTGAAGACGTGTTGCGCCCCCGCAGGAAAACTGATTCAGCGGTAGTGAAAGTGTGGCGGCTGAAACTTCAATCAGCCGGATCCAAGCACATCCTGATCTCGCCCCCGCCGCGCTGGAATTGATCACAATACACTTCACTCCATCGACTGGCGCGGCGACTTTCACCGCTCCACAGACAGAAATAGCCATTTCTTCTTTTCAACGTCAAAAATGGGCTTGACATCTCAATCACCAGCATCATGCTACGCCCTACGCCCTACGCCCTACGCCCTACGCCCTACGCCCTACGCCCTACGCCCTGTCTGTTGTTGTAGGAGATTGCCGTGCTTCGCTTCACGGTCTTGTTTGTAGCACAGTGCATCCTTTTCGTGCCGGGAGGCCTACAGGCACAACAGTTGCCCTCGCTGGATGTGATCGAAAAAGCCGTCACATTCTATGCGGACAGTATTTCGACCTTGGAAGGCAAGTTCGAGCATCGTGTTATTTCCCGCGGCAAGTCTCCGGGTGGCCCCGATGTCATCAAAATGGAGGACCGCATCAATGAGACGACTTTTCTCGCCGATGTTGTTCACGGATGGAGGAAGCTCGATGAAACGGGTTCGTGGCTTTATTCGTGGTATTCGACGGATCAGAAATTCGTGGACAGATCGGTCCAGTACTTCGACGGGAACAAGGCGTGTGCGCTAACCCATCATTTTCTAGAGAGTCCTGTTGATGTCGAAATTCCGGCTGGCGCGCCCATGTTTCTCAATATGCAGCCCCATGATTTGACGGACCCCGTCTTTGGCCCGTGGTTCTTCTCGGCTCTGCAGCTACGTGGGTTGTCCGGTCGAGGGCTTGCATCACTTTTCCAGGAGAAAGTTGTAACGCTCGACGGTGAAGAAGAGATCGATGGCGCGCGTTGCGTTCGGATTACCGGACGCATCCAAGGCAGGATTTATCAGTTCTGGCTTGACCCCGATCGAGACTACTTGCCCCGAAAGCAGGTCTTCGGGCCGGAATCCAAAGAGTATGAGCAACAAATGCTTGTAAAAGGATTCAAGCAGTTTGACGATGGTTCCGGCAACCTCCGTTGGTTCCCCACATCGGGAGTTGCCATCACGGATTTTTCTCAACATCCCTATGAACTTCTGGAACTCAAGCTCAATCCGGTTTTGACGCAAGATCAATTCATGATCAATCCGGAAACCCTTCCTCCTGGCGTCCAAGTGCATGAAATGGACGGGAAGAAATGGGTGGTTGGTGGGCGGCAGGATCTGTTTGAACAACTGGAAAAACAGCGAGACAAGCAAGATGAAATGATGGAAGAGCGACTGCACAAGGCCAGAGGCGCAATCGTGACTTCCAAAAAAGGCGAACCAGAGGTCGTTCGAGTCACTGAGGAAACGTTTCCGTGGATTCAAATTGCAATGTTCTGCGCTGGCGCTATTTTGATCGGAATCGGTGTCAGGACATGGTTTGCCCATCGACGTAATGTTCATGACGTTCGTTAGTTTCCAAATCTGTGTAAAGGCGAAAAAGATGATTCGTTCCATCGTATTCACGGTCTTCGGCGCGACATTGGTTATCGCAACGATCTTGCATGGCTTTCCATCTGCCCTTGCCGCACCGGAAACAGGTCCGTGCAACATCATGCTCATCGGCTACAACACGGACCCGCACGGTGGATGCTACTGCGCCTCCACACCGGATATGACGCAACTTTTTTATTGCACTGGCTACAAATACAATGCTTATGTCTGCCAAAATAGCGGCGGTCCCTGCACAACAGGCGAGACTCAGTGTTTTGCCAATCTGCACACAACACGTACGTATTGTCCCTACTCTTCTGCTTGCAGCATGGACTGTACGCCATCGACTGAAAGTTGCAAACTTTGGACGCCGGATTGCCGTTAACTCAGGAGGCGATGATGCGAAATTTGCGTCGGGCTTTTACAACCGTCGAGTTGTTGGTAGTCCTCGCCGTGATGGGTGTCTTGCTTACATTAATAGTGCCGGCAGTTCAGTCCGTCCGAGAACAGGCGAGGTCCGTGCAATGCACGAATAATTTGCGGCAAATTGGTCTTGCACTCCAGTCCTTCGAGGCGGCTCAACGACGCCTGCCGCTGGTCGGAAACATGCAATTTGACGGAACAAATGGCGAATGGCCACGATCGCATGCACCGCACTTGTACTTGCTGAACCACATGGAACAACGCCCGTTGTTTGATCAGGTTGACCGGCGTGTCTGGGCGCTGCGTGACATCATTTCCAGCCCCTTGACGTGGGTGGATCCAAATCATGACATTCGAGATGTCCGTGTAGCGTCGTTCGTGTGTCCATCGGACCCAAACGCCGTTTCAGGACGTAATTCCTACCGTGCAAATCTGGGGCTGATCGCTTTTCCTCAAGTAACATCTCTCGACGTTCAAAAGAAGGAACAGTTCGGCCCATTCTTGCCAATGGACCGCTGGCCCACCTATGCAGGAGTGACGGATGGCCTGTCCAATACAGCGGCATTCTCAGAACGATTGATGGGCGATTTTAATGAGAACACTTACACTCCGGCGGCGGATGTTTTTCATCTCTCTGAAACCGGCGAGTTCAATCAGATCGTCAGATCAGAGACACCTGAATCGGACTTTGTAAGTGCCTGCTCGAGACTCGTGAATCGACTGCCGATTCACGATTCGTCCTCAGGCAAATTCTGGCTGTACGGAAACTTGATGGATACGTGGTACAGCCACTTGTTGGAACCGAACAGCCAGATTCCTGACTGCGGCTCGACTTGGGACATGTTTGGCGGCGGCGTGATCACTGCCAGAAGCCGACATCCAAATGGCGTCAATGTGCTGATGATGGACGGATCTGTGCGACTTTTGGGGAATTCGGTCACGGCCAGCGTCTGGCAATCGATCGGAACTAGGGCAGGTCGGGAGGTGGACTAAAATGACTCGAATTTGCGCCGTTTTATTGTCGTTAGGACTGAGTGTTTTCATGGTACTCGGTGCGGGATGCGACAAAGCTGATGATACAGTGCAAGTTGGGCTGACTGTAGAGCCTCAACATTTCTACCTTCCTCCAGACAAAGAGCTGGCGACCCCCGTCTTTTCTCTCGTGAATAACAGCAGTACGGTGATTCACATCCGGGACGTCAAGTCCAGTTGTGGGTGTGCCGCCCCAAAGTTGCCATCGTCTTATGTTTTGCCCGGGCAAAGAATCCAGTTGTCAGTAGACGCAATTCGTCCTGCGGCGGGAGCCAATTCAGCAACGGTAACATTGCTCACGGATTCTCGAATTACTCCGGTGGTCAAGATGACCTCCACGATGGCAGCGAAAGGTGACGGCGGCGCGAGCGTGTTTGAAGTTGAGCCGCGACGCATTGTGCTGGAACGCCGTATTGGGAACGATTCTCCATCGCCCGTTCAAATTCTTTCTATCAAGTCAATCGAACAGTCACCGGATCGGTTTGTAAAAGGCGTTGAATGTGATCTCCCTGGTTTAATGATTCGTGAACACTCAGTAACCGCGTCGCGTCCACTATTTGGGTCGAATTTCGTGGAACGGCAGTACAAATTTCTCATTGAGATCGATCCAAAATTTCCAGTTGGCAGCTACTACGGAAACATTACGTTAACAACGAAAGCGAAATCAATCGCTCCAAATCATCGGATTGATATCAGTCTGATCATTGATGGACACATTGTAGCAACCCCTCGATCTGTCTTCGCCAGAGTGTCCAATTCAGAGATGCCAAAACTGCCAATGTGGAATGTGCGTTTGAATTCAGCACATGGGAGAATTCAAATTGAAAGTGTCGATGCGGGTGCGGATTGGCTGATGACGACCGTTGCCCAGGATAACTCAGAACAGAATTCTGCAAACATACAGATTCGTGCTACGTCTGTTCCTCCGGACGAAACTTCGATGGCGGACGTTATCGTAAGAACAACGGATCAGGACGTAGTTCGCATTCCCGTGGTTTTAACGAGGCCACGGCGATTTTCACCAACCAGCGTTGAGTAGACGTTGCATGTTGCACGTTCTTCGTATGTGGACGGCGCACGGCAGTCACGCAGACTCAGTTCAATTTGTCGCCGCGCTGCCGGAACGCAGGGAAGACCGACGGATCATCGTCGTGAGTCATTGGTATCAGTTGGCGAGGATTCGCATGCTCGGCCGCCAAGCAGGGCTCCAAGTGATTGCCGTTCAGGCTGAACAGCAGCACGCACTGTTCAGTCAGAATCGGCTCTATGCGGCGGAAGTCGCAGCGTTCCTGAAGAGCAGTCTTAAATCCGTGAACAAACTCGCGGAACGCTAACTCTGTCGTCTCGCATCTTTAAAAACATTCAATTCGCACTATGATCGGCCATGACATTCAGGGCTGATTTCACGACACTGCGAACGTCAATGATGTTGCTTCCGGAACATATTTCGCAACTCGGCTTCGCAAAGGACCAGCGATGATTAAATCTGTGATTTTTAGCCTAGCGTGTACCTGCTGGGTGGCTCCTTATGCTGCGTTTGCCGCTCCTTATGCTGCGTTTGCCGATGAAGCCAAACCGACCGAAGCAAAGCCAACCGGCACTGAACAGAAAAACGCCGAACGTCGAACGCGGATCGATTGGGCGGAGATTAAACTCTCCGGATCCTATCCGGAACACCAGCAGATGCCGGGCCTGTTTGGAGAGCTAGTGGAAGGGCTATCTACGTGCATGGAGCGTCTACACCAGGCGGCTCGTGATAAATCGATCAAGGGCGTAATTCTGCATATTGATGGCGTCGAGATCGGCTGGGCACGACTGAATGAACTGCAGTCGGCGATTGCCGAAGTCAAGGCGGCTGGCAAACCGATCTGGGCGCGAATGAACGACGGCGGGAACAAAGACTATTTGCTGGCGGCGGCGTGCGACAGAATCCTGATGCCCGAATCCGGCACGCTGATGTTGACCGGACTGCGCGCCGAGGTGATGTTCTACAAAAACCTGTTTGAGATGTTTGATGTCAAAGCCGACATGCTGCGTGTCGGCGCCTTCAAGTCGGCAGCGGAACCTTATACGCGATCGGAAATGAGTCCCGAGTTTCGTCAGGAAATGGAAGAAATTCTAGACGACTATTATGCGACGATGGTCAGCCAGATTGCTGCGGCGCGAAAGCTATCGGAAGAAAACGTCAAAGCCTTTATCGACGAAGGTCTGCTTTCCCCTGCTCGCGCCAAGGAGTTGGGGCTGATTGATGACATCGCGTATCATGACCAAGTCAGCGACTTGATTGCCCACGCTGACAAATCACTGGACGTGCGGATCCGCGCCGACTACCGCAGGAAGGTCGCAAGTACGGAACTGGATTTATTCTCGCTCATGGAGTTACTTTCCGGTGGATCATCACAAACCACAAGCACCAAGCCACGCATTGCCGTCTTGCGTCTCGAAGGTGCCATTGTTTCCGGCAGCAGCCCGATGAGTCTGTTTTCAGAAGCTTCGATCAGCTCAGATAGGATTGTGCCGTTGATTGAAAAAATTGGCAAGGACGAAAACGTCAAGGCAATTCTCCTGCGGATCGACAGTCCTGGCGGCAGCGCGCTTGCGAGTGATCTGATCTGGAGGGCGCTGGAAGCAACGCATAAACCCGTGGTGGCGAGTATGGGTGACACCGCAGCTAGCGGCGGCTACTACATTTCGATGGGAGCGGATGCGATCTTTGCAGAACCTGGTACATTGACAGGTTCCATCGGGGTCGTGGGCGGGAAGATCGCACTGGATGGTCTGATGAAGAAGTTTGGTGTCACGACATCCGTAATTCAACGCGGCAAAAATAGCGGCGTGATGAGTTCCGTTACGACGTTTTCAGATTCTGAACGTGAGACCATGCAGCGGATGCTTAACACGGTCTATGAGCAGTTCACACAAAAGGCAGCTGCGGGGCGACACATGGAATATGCGGCGCTGGAAGCATTGGCCCGCGGTCGCGTTTATACGGGTCGTCAGGCGAAGGAACTCGGCTTGGTGGATCAGCTTGGCACTTTGGCTGATGCCGTCGCCTACACGCGGAAGCTGGTGGGCGATGAAGCTGGTCTACTGGAACTGGAAGACTTGCCAAAGGCTCAAAGTCCCATGGAAATGCTCATGGGGCAGACAACTCCGGCCAGTCAACCCTTGGCGGATTTGGCTGCCTTCCTGCCCGAATCCGCTCGTCCAGCCCTACGCCATTTTTCCGTCCTGCGGCAGATCACTGATGAGCCGGTGCTGCTGATTTTGCCGTTTGACGTACGTTTCGAGTAGTCTCTTGAACCTGATAACGGCTCAAGATTCTCGCGTAACGACAAATCCACAAAAACGATTCGCGACAGATCCGCAGGGGCGGTATGTTGTTTGGTTCTGCGGGTCTGTTAGATTTCGGTCTGCTGATACGCTTCATCCGCGTCCCGAAATTTTACGAGATAGCTCATGACCATTAAAGTTCGCTGCAAAGCCTGCGAAACCGTTCTGAATGTGTCCGATCAGGCCGCAGGAAAAGTCGTAAAATGCAAGCAGTGCGGAGAACGTGTCCGCGTGCCGGTGCCGAAAGGTGATCGTGCTGCTAGCAAGACGCGCCCGTCCGAAGTGGAACAAGCCGAGAGCAATTCTGGCGACGCGCTTGAAAGTCTTGACCTGCGAAGCATGGAAGACACCAAACGCAAAGTGTGTCCAGGATGTGCAAAACCTGTCGATTTCGATGCAGTTGAATGTCCGAAGTGTGGTGTTACGATCGCGACCGGTGCGTTGAGCGAGCGGCAGCGGATCAGGTACGAACGCAAGGGACCACCCCCGGAAGAATTTTACAAAGCTATCTGGAGCAACGGCTGGAAGTTTCTGAAGAAGCATTGGGGCTATGGTGTTCGCACGGCGATGATCTGGTCAATGACTTTGTCCATGTCGTTGACGTGTCTGTATTCGTTAAACTACTACGTCAAAGCCCGGACTGCCGAACTTCAGGACAGTGCAAAAGCTGACATTACCAACATCTCGATCAGCGGTAACGTACTGAAAGTGATTGTCCCGAAAGAAAAGGGATCCAAAGTCGTTTATGACAACACCTACTACACTGCAGCCGGGAGTACCATCGTCCTGCGTGCGCCGCACGTGCAACCGTGGTTCGAGCCGCCGTCGGCGTTTTGGATTTTTCTGACGGTGGTGTTCCAGTTGGGTTTTGGGGGCTGGGCTTGGACGCTGGCGATCACGATTACAAAACTGACAATGGCCGGCGAAAAACGCATCAAGCGATTCCCCGTGGACTTCTTCGGTAATCTCACGATGGGCTTTCGTTTTTACGTCTGGCCGGCACTACTCCTGACGCCATTCCTTTGGATTTCAGGCGTTGTCGGAGTCTTCAGTCCGATTGCTTCTGGCATTGTCACGGGGGTCCTGATGCTGATTCCGCTGCTAGTGCTGCCAGCCGCGGTGATTCATATGACCCAGAATTACCAGTATCGCGGATGGCTCTTGTGGTGGATGGCCAAGGATTTTTTCAAGACCATCGGACCGTCTATGTACATCTTTATGCTTAACATCTTTATGGTCTTCCTAGTTCCACTTGGTGTGGCCATCACAATGCTGGTGGCAGGTCGCCAGATTATCGCATCGCTCATGGCGCGTGAAGCCGCGTTTCTGCTTTGGGCAAAAGCCAACATCATGGACATGGGGGAAGGTAACTTTCAGTTTTTGTTTTATCAGATGCCGCTGGTCTTCACGTTCTGTTTCTTGGTGTTCTTCATCATCTGCGGCCTCATGTCGTTTCCTGCAGTCTTCATGATGCGTGTGGTCGGATTGTATGGTGTCTACTTTAAGCCCGATCTTTCATTGGTGAATGAGTTTCCAGATTTGGAATCCGCTGGCTTCGGGCCGCGTTTCTTGGCATTTCAGATTGATATGATTATCGTGTCGATGCTGACTTGTGTGGGCGCATTCATCGGCACGCTGTTTGGTCTGCTCTTTACCTTCTATGGCTGGTCCGCAGCTGGCGTGCTGCAAGTAATTGTCCAAATAGGCGTGTCGCTGCTGCTGTCGGGATTCTACTTCGCATCCATGGAAGCCGGGGCTTCGCGCGCCACGCTGGGAAAAGCGAGTATTGGACTGATGGCCCTGCGGGATGACAACAAACCTATGGCACGCCAGCAGGCATTCAGTCGGACAGCCTCGGCGTTTGTCACCTATCTGACCCTGAACATCGGGTTCCTCATGTGCTTCTTTAGAGCGGACAAGAAAGCATTGCACGATTTAATGAGCAAGTCCAAGGTTGTGTGGCGCGGGGAAGAAAATTAAGGCGTTGCCTAGGATGCCCATTCGTATCCGTCGTATCACCGACCAATTCTTGCCCCGATAAAATGCGTCGCACAAGAGTCAATCCTTGGTGGAGGATTCTCTCGTGAATCACTCAGACATCGACGCAACTACGATCCTTAGGGATCCTCGGCAGCAAGTTCGGGATAAATTTGAGACTCAAGTTTTTTCCCTATGAATGGCTGCGGTCGCGTGTTATCAGTGGGATGCGTAGGCCAGACCATTTTAAGTTTTGAACGTTGGTCGAAGTACCCAGCTTGTGACGTAATGAATCGCCCCTTAAGAGCCAATAAAGATACGTGGAAATGTCAGCAGAAAAATCGCTAATGCTCGTAAATTCTCGCCGGCGAAGTTTTTTGCTTGGAGGTTTGTTAGTCCTTCATTTGCCGCTTTTGATCACCTATTTTTGGATTTTATGGAAACAGACTCACTATCAATTTTTCCCTTTTGCGATCGGGGCATTTTGGTGGCTGCTGGCTACGCGCCGGAGCAGCGATCCTGAACGATGGACGTGGCCGACCAAGATTTTAATCGCCGCTGATCTCGTCTGTCTTGTTGCGGGATTCGGCATGAATTCGCCATGGCTAGCGGCTGTGGGACTAACGCTGGGGCTCACAGCTTTCAGCATGGCCAATCGTGATGCGGGATACAATCGCCGTCTGACGTACCTAGGTTTGCTGCCGCTGCTCGTGGTACGCTTGCCGCTGCAGTACGATCTGCAGGCGATCAACTGGTTGCAACGAGTCACCACATCCGTCGCCAGCAAGATTCTGCATCAGATGGGTCTATTGCATTATCGGGAAGGCACTGTGCTGCAGTTTCCCGGCAAGACTTTCATGGTGGCAGAAGCGTGCAGCGGCGTGCAGTCCCTGTTTACCATCCTGTTTCTGGCGGCATTGGTGATCTGTCTGAAGCGACGATCGATCATCCATGGTGCAGCGCTCTTAGCGTCAGGAGCTTTCTTTGCCGGGCTTATGAACACCACACGCGTGATAACAATTACTGTCGCTTGGGAACGCTATGCAACGGATTGGACGAGCGGCATGTCGCATGATGTCTTGGGTTATGCGTGTTTGGCGATGGCCGCGATGTTGTTGCTAAGTGCGGATGCGTTTCTGGGACTTATCACAGATTCGGTGCCGGACATCGCAAAGCCCGGAAAGATTACGTGGGATTTCCTGAATCCAATTACTCCATGGTGGAATCACTTGGTGACTGTGATTCCGATTTCGGAACCCGGACGAGCCATCACGTCGGCTGCAGCAGGCAACGCGCTGCCGCTCAACGTAACAACAGTAAACGACAGTCGCATTAAACCTCCATCGTCTTTGCTCCGAAAGCGAAAAGTGTGGTTTGACTTTGTCTTCAGCTGGTTGAATTGCTGGCGTCAATCCCGAACGTATCATCAATTTCTAGCGGGTATGCCATTCATAGTGGTGGCGGTCGGTGGCGCTGTGTTGGCAGTCTGGTTGAAAGAAGCCTCCGTTGACCCTTTGATCCTTCGTTATGAAAAGGCGTACAACGCAGCCGTCCAATCTTCAGATGTCGTACGTCAGGAAACGTTCATACGCGCCTTGGATAGTTTGCGACCGGACGCACCAGAATATCGATTTCGGCTCGCCCAATTCATGCTGCGGCAAAATCGCATGAATGAGGCACTGAGTGAGATGCTGCGTCTGACGCCCGACTCAACCTTCGGTTATGTTGACGCCCGCATCTGGCTCGCGAAACAAGCCCTGCAGCCGAAACCGCTGAAGCCGATGACGATGGATGAAGTTGAAACTCAACTGAAGACTGTCCTCAGTCAACTTCCGCAGCACGTCGAAGCCCATCAAATCCTCGCACAGGTGTATCTGGAACGCCAAGAATGGAAACTGGCGGAGCAGCACCTGATCGAAGTGGCTCATATTCAGCCGGAACAGAATCTCGCCCTAGCCAGACTCAAGAAATTACTCAAACGCACCCCGGAAGATATTGATGTGACGGCACAACTCGCTGTCAAAGCCTTGACGAAACAACTGGATGAGGATCGCACGAACCCTGAAATCCGAATAGCTCTGGCGGAAGCTTTAACGCTTGTCGGAAAAGACGGAGAGGCTCGTGAGATTTTAGTTTCAGGAGAAGTACAGCAAGATGATCCCGCGATCCGAACGGCGCTCAGTAATTTTGATCTGTTTCAAGTCGATCGCCGCCTAACTGCCTCGCCGCTCAATCGTGATACGTCGACCCCTGTCGTGCTGCAGGTGCTGACGCGTGACCCGGGTAATGTAAATGGGGTGCAACATTTGATGACGTTGCACAGGATGGGCGCGGACGTTTCCCCTGATGCCATTCAAACGACTTTAGATCACTGGCAGAAAACTGTCGCTGAAGATCCGGACGAAATAGAATCGCGAGTAATCCTAAGCCAACTACTGGCCGTGGTAGGTGATTTTTCAGGAGCATCCGAGGCACTTCGTCCGACAATTTCCGATCGCCCGGAATTTCGTCTATTCCTTGCAGACTGGCTGACGAAAAGTGGTCAACCCGACGAGGCCCGGACTTTGAGAGACGCGGTGTTGCAGGAGTCCCGCAGCAAACTCGAGGAAAACCCAAAAGATGTCCAACAGGTGGCACGCATGGCAAGGGCGCAACTGGCTCTGGGACAGATTGAAGAGGCAAAAAATCTGCTCGCCACGTTTGCCGAGGATCCCACGAAGAACGGCATCCCGGCAGAGCCGGAACTGGCGTCTTTATATGGCCAAGCCTGTCTCGCAGGATTTGACAAATTGACCGGCTATACGAACGATCGAAGAAAGACGGCCGAGTTCATCTTTGCGGAATCTTCTGCCAGTCTCGCACCCGATGTGCTACTGCAACTTCTGCAGGATGCGGTTGGTTGCAACGCCACAACCAATGAGGCGATCGATCGGATTGCGCGGCTCAGCCTCAGTTCGCATCCGGCGGCTTTGGGGGCCGAAGAGTTGGTACGTCGACTGCGTTTGGAAGGCGCGCAGGGATCACAGGTCCTGAATCTGCTAGGCATGCACGCCATGGTCATGCAGCGTTTCGACAAAGCGACGACTTGGCTGGAACTGGCCAACGCCCAGACGCGCGGGAAAGAGCCTATGATTCTCAATAACCTTGCGTTGGCGATTCTCCGCGACACTGTGGCGGAAGGTGATAAGTTCGATCGAGCCCTGCAGTTGGCGAACCAAACACTTGTCATTTTGCCGGATCATCCAGATGTACTTTCGACGCGAGGCGAGATCTACGTGGCCATGAAAAGCTGGCAAGATGCCGTTGCTGACTTAACGGAGTCTCTAAAATTTCGCAAAAACAGTGCCGAACTGCATCGCCTTCTAGAGACGGCCTACACGGGCCTGCCTGATCCTCAAATGGCCGAAGAACATCGCCAGCGGGCGATCGAGTTGGAAGCCGCGCTGGTGGCTCACTGAATTCGCCCGCTGGTGACTGCTCACGCGGCACCAGCAACGGGTGAACGGGACTCGGCAATTCAAGGCAACACCACGGTCGCGGCAGCAGTCGGCAGTAGAAATCGTAGCATGATGGCCAAAATTAAGGGCTCCGTCTCGAAAACTGAAGATGCGTTGTGGGACGGATTTTTTTTCCGCGATGTCTAATTCGGAGTTGTTCTTGTTGGCAATGCTTGGTCTGCTTGTCTGGGACGATTCGTTTGAAATTTCGAGTGCAGAGAGTGCCAGTCGATCGTTAGTTGACCACCGGTGGCAGCGTGTTGGCGGGACCAGTTCTGCAGGAGCTCCATGCAGGCGCGGTCAATGTAATCCATTTCACTGACATCGATATGTAAGTCCGCTCCGGCATCGACTTTCTCAAGGCGCGAGGCCAGTTTCGGCAGCCGAATAAATGTGGCAGCTCCGACGAGTTTGATTGTGGTTCGACGTTTATCGATCGAGCCATCGTTTGTCACATGGACATCCAACTGTGAAAACCGAGCCAGCAGTTTCACGGCTGAGAGCACGATCCCGGTCACGACACCAGTCAACAAATCTTCCGTCACAATCACGAGCATTGTGGTCAGGAAGATGGCAGCTTCGATGCGATTCTCTTTCCAAAGCTGAATCATGCCCTTGATGTCAATCAGACGAAACCCCGTGTAGACCAAAATCCCCGCCAACGCCGAGGTCGGAATCATCCTGAGGACGGGTACCAGAGCCACCGAGAATAACAACAGCCACACACCGTGCAGAATTGTGGACAGTCGGGTTTTTCCACCGGCCTGAACATTTGCCGCACTGCGAACGATCACACCGGTCATGGGCAGGACTCCCAGACAGCCACACACAATATTGCCCATACCCTGAGCAGACAATTCTTTATCGTATTGAGTTCGTGGGCCTCGATGCATCTGATCAACCGCCGTCGCGCAAAGGAGAGTTTCTGCACTGGCCACAATCGCCAAGACCATTCCGGAAACAAGCAATACACGAATCGGCGATTCAGCGAGGACGGCAAACGAAGGGAGCGTTAGGCCACTCAGGAGATTGTCTGGCACATCGACGTAGAGAATCGGAATCTGAAACACCTGGGCCGCCAGAGTCGCAAGGACGATGGCAAGCAAGGGAGCAGGAATCAGCTTCATCCGGCCTTTCGCTACGAACTGCCACGCAAAGATCACGATGACTGCCAGCAATCCGATTTTTCCGGCCCAAGCATGACTCTTCAGACTGGCCGTCAAAATATCGAGAGACAGGGCAGCCTCTTTTTGGCTACGAGAAATAATTTCGGCATTGTCCGACGACATGTTCAAGGAGGCTGCTGCAAGGTGGCTATCGGCTGCCATCAGCAGTTCATTAAGCTTCTCCGCCGTAGGCCCGCCATTCGAGATCAGCGGCGACTCATTCGCCGACCTCGTGATGGCTTTGAGTTCATCTGAAATGCTTTGTTGCTCCTTGACCCATGGCTGCAGAGTGTCGGTCATTGATTTCGTGGGCTGAGCAGCGGCGGCCACCGAACCTTCGTCGGCAGGCGCCGTCATTCGCAGGAGGGCTCGGTCGATGCTGCCTCGAAGCGTTCGCTGCCGCCCGCCCAGTGCGTTGAAACGACTGAGGAGATCGATGCGGGATGTGCGGATGTCGGCACTGTCCAAGGTTGGCAGTGCGATTCCCTTGACCAGACTTTCGGGAATCGCAGCGATGTTCTTCAGTGCGTTTTCGCGAGGACGTTCATCGACCAGAACATGAATTTGTCCACAGAGAATGAGGACACCGATTCCGGAAAGCATTCCGTGAATCACAGCAGGTGAGACAGCGCGAAACCACTGACCCAAGCGAAAGATTCCCGCGACAAGCTGAAGGATACCGGCAAACAACACCGCCAAACCAAACGCATTCATGCCGTTTTGGCGAATCATCTCACCACAGATCACGGTCAAGCCAGCGGCGGGTCCGCTGACTTGCAGTGGCGAGCCCGCGAATGTTCCCACCAGCAAGCCGCCGACAATGCCCGTCACAAGGCCTGCTGCAACCGGAGCACCGCTGGCTAAGGCAATACCCATGCACAATGGCAGAGCAACAAGAAACACAACAAGCGAAGCCAGTAAGTCCTGTTGCCATGTTGATTGAACAGGGTTCGAGTCATTAGATGCGGTTTTCATAATTGTTGACCTGTAATGTGAAATTCCGGGTGGACGAATCTGGTTGTGTTCGAAAAATGACGGGGATTTAATACGTGCCCGGAATCAATCCGGAGGAGCCGCGCTGTCATTGCCGCTTTTAGACTTTCGTTCAGGAACTGCTTTTGGTGCCGCTTCTTCATTGATCATTTCCGGCGACGTGTCATCCGGTTCAATGACCAGTTGCGGGTTCATTCTGCGGTCAAGCAGTTCCTGGGCGGCATGATGTCGAGAGGCCACGCCTGGTTGTGGCCACAAACCACCACCCAGCACAAGAAACGTGAGCACCAGCACGGCAAATCTTTCAGACGGACGAGACCGCAGGATGGCGGTGGTCTGAAAACGGCGTCCTGTGAAGATCCGGAAATAGGCCCGCATAATGGCGATCCCGTTTAATGTAGCGGCCAGAAGTACGGCTAACCCTACAAATGGAAACACGCCGACCGCGCCTTCAATCAGCAATTCCATCCCGACAAAGCCGAGCGTCCCCGGAAAACCAATCGACGCCAGTCCGGTGAGCAGAAACAGACCTGCCAAAGTCGGAGTGTGTTCATAGAGGCCGTGATATCGATCGAGGCTTAGACGCCCGACGCGGGCTTCGACAGATCGCAGTGTCAGCCCAAATCCACCCAGTGAAATACCGACTGAAATCCAGACACACAGCGCTCCTGTCAAACCGATCGTATCAACAATTTCCAGACCGGAAAGCACCAGCGAAGCATGACTCAGAAACAGATAACAGAAAAATCGCCGCGCGTCTTTCTGCACGGTAGCCATCCCGGCTGCGTAAACCGCCGTAGTGAGTGACAGCACGGCGATACTTCGCATGGCCCACTCAGGTCCAAACGGCAGCACAAGGTGCATTACCGCGTAGGCCCCCGTCATGGGTGCGACAAACAGCAATGCCGTGCCAAAGGACGCATGCTCAAACAGGTCCGTCATCCAGCAATGCACGGGGACGACTCCCGCCCGCAGCAACACTGCGACAGTCAGCAGCGCGGCAGGCAGCAACTCAGCACTCTGCGGCCCCGCCGTGTCATCAATCAAACTCCAGCCAAGCACCAACAGGGCAATGGAGAGTCCCATGTGCAGAGTAAAGATTCTGGTCGAGGCTCCACGACGTCGAAGTTCAAACCAAGGCGGTACGCAGGCCAGTGACAGCAACGTAATGATCATCCAAGGACTGTGACAACTGAGTGTGGCGAGCACGATCGCTTCAGAGATCAGCGTCATACCGAACGAGAATCGTCCGAGTTTTGTCCGGAGTGTCGAAACAATTGTCATTAGATACAGCAAGGCCGACAACGGGAGCAGCGGCGCGCTCAATCTGTCAATCACGAAGTAGTCATGCCCTAAGATTCGCTGAATGATGTCCCAATGGTCATGCGCCTGCCACGTATCCATGCCGGTAAAGTCGTACCATTCGCCGCCAGTGAACAGCAGTGTGAGCGAACTTACCACGATTGCCACGCGTTGCGCAGCCTGCTGGCTCGGCAGAATCGCGCAGGCCATGGCGCCGATCACTGGCAGCAGGATCGAAAATTCAAGCCAAGGAAAGTGAAGTTCCGGAATCATAATCGTTTTCAGTTTTCAGTTTTCAGTTGGCAGTTGGCAGTTGGCAGAGAGACGATGCGCGTTCAAGGCCAAAATCCTCTACGCTTCCTCGTTTTCTTTTTTTAACTTCACGTCCGCTCCTTTCGTTCCAGCAAGAAACATCGTCCAGCGCTGTTCCATCCGGTCAGACCACTTAAAAAAATTGATGAATGGCCTCACAATGAAATCGTCTAGCATGGAATCCAGATAGCCACGTTCCCACGCAAAGCGATAGAGACGAGCACGCATGCTTGGCGACATCCGGCGATCCCAGACAGAACCCGAATCTGGCAGGTGATCCCCAAGGGCATTCTCCAGATTACTATAGTCTTTCAGCAACGACGGAGCACGCACCAATTGCAGCGTCCTGAGACACGCATGACCAATGATATGAATCAGCGGGATATAACGCAGTCCCAGACCAATCTCCACGACGATAATGCTGACCTGAATCAACGACGCATAGGACAGTGCGCTCTTCACGTCCGCTTGGACTCGGGCCGCCATCGCGGCGAAAACCATGGTGATCAGGCCTAAAGCCACCACCATGCCACACAGCAGCGGTGACAGTTCCAGCACCGGACTTACCCGTAACAG
Source organism: Planctomycetota bacterium (assembly GCA_003670925.1). Lineage (GTDB taxonomy): Bacteria > Planctomycetota > Planctomycetia > Planctomycetales > Planctomycetaceae > SXXK01. The sequence goes on from QWQG01000114.1 coordinate 16,333, forward strand.
CAGAAACGCCCCAAGATGCACCGACAAGGCTCCATAAAATACAGCGCTCGACGGTGTCGGGCCTTCCATCGCACGCGGTAACCACCCCGAAAACGGAACCAACGCGGATTTACCGGCTGCCGCAAATAGGAGCAATGAGCCCACCAGCAGTGCTTGGTTTTCGGTGATTGTCGCGTGTCCGGCCGGCCAGTCGCCTTTCCCCATCAGCGTTTCGAAATCTCCGGAACCGGACAAATGATGCAGCGTCAAGGCGGCAATTAGAAAAGCGGCGTCCGCGACACGATACACAGACCAGACACGCAGACCATTCTGAACGGGTGCCGGTCGATCATGAAAAAAGGCGACAAGCAGAGCTGACGAAAGCCCGACCAGTTCCCACCCCATGAACAGCGTCTCGATCGATCCTGCCAGCGATGAAATAATCATTCCCAGTTGAAAAATCGCATAATAAAGGAAGAACCGGTGATAGCCTTCTTCCAGATGTAGATAGCGAAAGGCAAACGCCCCAATGACCCCGCACAGGACAAAGGACATGATGGCAAACGGAATGCTCAACCGGTCAAAGACAAACTTCAACAGAAAATGAAATTGCCCGGTATGCGCGTCGTCGGTCGACTCTAACGCTCCAGGCGGTTGCATCTCAACATGAGGCGGAGCATGGGCTGATTCGGCAGCTACGTTGTTGAGCGACACCCAGTCGCCAAAGTCCAGCGGCACATTTCGAATATCCATGGTCAGCATATATGTCAAAATACAAAGTGCAGCGATGAGCCCGCTTATACTGGATGCTTGCGCGTATCTTGAAACCGAACGCTCACTCAACGGAGTGCGAGACAGCGTCGCCAGCCCCAGCACTGCCAGTAAAGCTGCAGGACTGACGACCACCATGATTCCGGCAAAGAGGAGTAACATAGAGGAGATTTGAGATTTGAGATTTGAAATGCACATTGCCCAATGTGCGTTCGTGCCGTATCAAAACTTGATTTGGGGGTAGGCCACGCGCTATCGCAGACTAAATCCCATTCTTTCCCTGAATGAGGGCAAATGGCATATTGTCGCGCCAGCCGCGGTACCATTCGAGCGAACTTTCAGCTGTCGCAATTTCAGTCGTTGATGGCTGATAATCCACAAACTCTCCTTTGACGAATCTTTGGATGCGACTGGTATTGGGATCCAAGACGGCCAGTTGGGCCCATTCGTTGCGGCAGATTCGCCCCACAGTGGGATCCTGATCCATAATTCGCAGCATGGCTTCCGGCGTAGATTCGATGATAAACAGTAAACGTACAGGTTCGTGGATATCGACGCCTTGCCACGGCAACCCCGTGCGCAGATCGCTGGCAGCGCCATCCATGACACCCAGCAACGACGTGATGTTGTGGGGCAACTTGGTACCGCAACCCCAGCCACGCGTATCAATTGCCGAGAGTGTATACAGCATGTTGATTCCTTCGCAGACCGGGATGACGGCAGCCAGAATGCGTGCAAGGATTATCGATGTCTCCGTATCCTGACTGGCATCGTACGACATCATAAAAGAGCGTCGATCCAGATACAGGCCGCGGACTCGACTGCGTCGTCCCACAAAGCAGACGGCATTGGTGGAATTTCCGTACTCCGGTCGCGTCTGAGCCAGATCTTCAGTGCGATCATCCACATGTTGGAGAGCTTCTGCAGGCGAAAAATCGAGTGGGGCCGTTTCAAATCGACGACAGCGTTCGTGTGCATTGCGTTCCGCGACACGTCCAAATATGTCGACGGCCAAATGCAGTTGACGCATGTGTGAGGCCGGTAATAACTCCAGATCAAAGAACTTGACAACCTCCGTCGCCGTATTGTGCAGGCCGCCGAGAAAGCGTGTTTCTTCAGGCACCTCTAGGCCACGCGCCAGTAATTGCCGCCGGACGCGTGGATCATTCAGCATCGCCGCCATCGCGCGGGCATTGGCGCCGCCCCGACTTCCGGAACAAGCACCGCAGTGATATGCCGATTCATGCGGGTTGTTCAGACAATCGGAACCATGCCCCAAGATGATGACCAACGGGGCAAAGCCGGACGTCAGTCCGATATCGCGTAATCCACGTTCTGACATGTTGACCATTTCGGACAGCATGAAACCAATCCCGTCATTATCTGGCCCCGCTGGTGTGCCCTCCGGACGCTCAAGCCGCAGCCTAGTAATCTGGGGCGGAGCCACAAACCCTCGCGCGGTGCGATGCATTTTGGCCGTGAGACGCGGAAACAGAATGCGTCCGACCAAAGGTACCGTAAACAGGGGCCCCAACAACGCCGTGAGCACGGCTCCCATGAGAGAACCGCGGGTCCCTGTATTAAAACGGTGTGTCGCTGTACCCAAGAGTTGTCTGGCACGGGCACGCTGCCGACCAGAATCTGTCAACGCATAAACCACGTCTTCAACCATCCAGTACTTCGGTTGCACAACGACTGGACACAGTGCCGTATAGTGCGCTTCTCCAGCACCTCGATAGTACATTGGGACGCCAAAAAATCCCGCATTTGCATACGTTTCTACGTCCGGTGCGACTTCTTCAATATGCCGCCGGAATGATTCTTCGCGAGCGTCAATGCAGGTAATCACCTGCAGTTGGGATACCTTAGGAGAAATCAGCGGCTGGCTCGCGCGGATCGCGACGGAATCCAACGCGTGCTTCATTAATTTTCTCTCGAACGCCAGATGAAACACGCGCCGCCGCTCGAATGAAGAAAAAATTTCGACGGCGTGTACAAGTTCCTGCCATTGTGCATCTGAAAGATCCGCAATCGTCCGTGGCGTCCAGCCATGCAACTGCGCAAGTTGCAGCAGCGGAAATGCACGTTGTTCGACCGTCACAACGGCCCCATTTTCCGAATGCTGAGTGGCCATAAATTCGCGTAGGCGATCTAGGGGGCCCGTATAACCGAGCGTTTCTCGCGACAGCCATTTCAAGGCGTATCGTTCTAGAATCAATCGAATCGCCAAGAATTCGATCAGCGTGCCATGTCGCGACGGGATGTAAACACGGTCCGGACGCTCTTCCGTTTGCCAGATCATGCCCGCCCAGCCGCGAAGCGCGAGGAGTGAACCTCGTACGAAATTCTCCTTTTCGTGCGGTGCAATCCCGAGTAGAGTCAATGATTCTTCCAACGACTCAAGGGCGGTCATCCCAGCCTCGTGAATCCGCTGCACTTCCGCAGCGACAGGCCGCAGCCAACGTTTTGAAAAAAAACCACCCGAACTGAAAAGGGACAGAAATGCTTGAAAGAACCCCGTACCTCGCTGTGGCAGCTTCCACTGCGCATATCCTTGGTCAAGGAATACGGAACAAAACCGAATCAGCACTTCATGCACAAGTTGGTCACTGTCTTCGCTCGAGATGGCAAGCAGTCGATCCCGGTGGCGAACCTGTGGTTTGCGTCCTTGGTGACCGTTCGCCGTTCGTTGGATGCGTGTTCGTAAAAGTCGCCACAGCAACGCCAGACTGACGGTTTCCCAGACGCTTTCGTCGAGTGGCCCTGATCCGCCGAGCAATGTTCGCGGGATCGCGTTTTGCACGACATCCATGAGTTCATCGGTGGAATTCAACTTTGAGGCAGACGCGGAAACAGGGAACTCGTTTGAAACCCATTGGCGCGTAGAGCCAATCATGCTTTCCCGCACGCCATGAGATGTCTCAATGCGAAATCGCTGAATGGCATCTGTTTCCGCAATCATCCAGCGAAGTTCATGCTCTGTTCCCGGATTGATCGAATGCTGGAGCATGCTCTGCCGCAGACTCGCATGCCGCACAAGTCCGCCAATCGTGTAGTCTCCGTCAAAGCCAGACTCTTCCGCCAGGATTTCATTCAGGCCGTCAACCGTGATGCGCCCCCGCGCCATCTTGTCGCGATACGATGCTTCCGGCAGAAATGGGTGACAGCCGAATACTTCGCCAACTTGCCGTAATGCCTCGATGAACGGCCGATCTTCCATGCCCTGCAACGGATTTAAGAATGCGAACGCCGTAATGGGCCCCTGCAATGGAAGCAGTTCGGCCAACCGACGGACGAGCTGTTCCGTGGATTCAACGGCAGTCGTTACGGGCATAATTGTCATCCATGTCTAAGATTTTTCGTGAGGCACGCGGCGGAGAATTTCTTCCCTAGTCCGTAGCGGAATTCGCAAGAATTCAGAGCCTCCCTGAATTCTTGGGAATTCAGCTACGGTACATTCTTTTCTGCCGCTCACCTTGACGGAATGGTGCTGCCGGGATATGGATTGAGTTGTCTAAGCCAACTCCGCAGCCTCGGGCGAATTACACCGCCATTGAGAACGGCGTGCAACAAGAAGCCGCGGACGACTTTGGTTTGCGGTTCAACGCGAATGCCACAAGCTGACGCTAAAAAGCGGCAGGATCCGGTGAACTACGCACGGCCGCGAAGCGGTGGCGGGCGACAACCTCGCATCTCGACGCAATCGCGATCAACCGACAGCGAATCGGTTGGCAGAAAGTTCCAGAGCACACTGCAGGCAAATCCCGGCGGATGCTGCAAATCTAGGAATACTCGATGCTTGTCAATCTCAAGTCGCGAAATTGATTCCGCGTCTTCGGCAGGCGCATCCTCAAGCACACAGGTTGAACTGGAACAGTCTTTACAACACGTCGCACACTCAAGCAATCCCACGGGGAACATGAGCGTCACGGCAGTCAAGATGTGCAGAAACTGAAGCATACCTCTTGATTCTTCCGAAAAACATCATCCTTTGTCAAGCCGCTTCTCAGTGAACCCCACTTTATTGTAAAATCTAACGGTTACATAAAGTTGGCAGTGAGATGGCTGCGTTCACCCTGAAAGATGAATATGCACGCCGCAGCTTGCGCGAGGAATCACAGGTTGAACGTCATTCTTGACCCCGATTGGGCTTGGAGCGAATTCCAGTCTACTCCGGAGACGACATGGAATATCCGCACGGCGGCCCACTTGTTTCGCCGCGCTGGTTTCGGAGCCACGCAGCATGAATTGACGGTGGCCGTTGCCAAAACGCCGGCTGCTGTGGTCGATGAGTTATTGACCGGGCCGGAGTTGGAAACGTTTCAGCTTGAAATGAAATCGTTGTCGCATGCGGCGCTCGCGACGGGCAACGTCAAACAACTCTCCGCTTGGTGGGTGTATCGGATGCTCAGCACGCCGATGCAGTTACTTGAAAAGACGACCCTCTTCTGGCATGGGCACTTTGCGACGAGTGCAGAAAAAGTCGCTGATGGAAGGCTGATGCTGACCCAGAATGAGCTACTTCGCGCGTTTGCGTTTGGCGACTTTTCAAAATTATTGTTGGCGATATCACGCGATCCAGCCATGCTGGTGTATCTCGATTCCGTGACGAATCGTAAATCGCATCCCAACGAAAATTATGCCCGCGAAATCATGGAGTTGTTTTGTCTGGGTGAAGGGAATTATTCGGAGACGGATATTCGTGAGTTGGCGCGATGCTTCACGGGCTGGGAAATTCGTCGCGATGAATTTCGATTTAATCGTTATCAGCACGACGAAGGTGAAAAAACAATTCTTGCTCAGACGGGAAACTTTGGCGGCGAAGATGGCGTTAGGATCGTATTGGCACAAGATGCCGCTCCGGAGTTCATTGCCTCAAAACTTGTACGCTACTTTGTCATGGACGAACCGTCACCGACCGCTGCATTGATCGCTCCGCTGGCTAAAGAACTACGCAACTCCGGCATGCTGATTCAGCCCGTGCTCCGCAGAATCTTCACCAGTAACTTGTTCTATTCGCCACATGCTGTGGGTCGCAAAGTCCGCTCCCCAGTTGAACTGGCTGTCGGCTTGCTCCGCAGTCTGGAAGGTTCCACCAACACATTTGACCTTGCCGAAGAAATGCTGACGCTCGGCCAAGGGCTGTTGTATCCGCCCAGCGTCAAAGGCTGGGACGGGGGCCGCACATGGATTAATTCCTCCACGTTGCTGGGACGGTCAAATCTGGTCCGCACGCTCATCACGAATGACAAGACGCGGTTTGGAAAGACAACGCTCAAGCAATATCTGGCGACTCAGAAAGTCACCAATCCGCGAATGGTCATTGATTACCTTGAAACCGTGCTTTTCGCAGTTCCGATTCCAGAGGCAGCCAAGGCACAAGTGGAAGCACTCATGAAATCTGGCAACGATGGCAGTCTCATCGAGGGATTGCATGCGTTGTGTACCATACCCGAGTTTCAGCTTGGGTAGGCTCACTTGTACAACGACGGATATCTGCTTTCAGGAATCATTCTTATGTCCCACTTTTCACGCCGCAACTTTCTACGATCCTCAGCGGCGGGGTCAGCCGTCCTCACATTCGGCGGTCTTGCGCCATCCGCATTGCAGGCAGCGGCGGAACAGAGCAAGTCGGAACGCATTCTGGTGGTCATCGAACTCCAGGGCGGGAACGATGGATTGAACACCGTCATTCCGGTTGGCGACGAAACTTATCGTAAGCTGCGCTCGAAACTGGCGATTGCCAAAAATGATTCGCTGGAGATCAGTGATGGCCTGGCGTTCCATTCATCTTTGCGAGGTTTCGCCGATCTACTGGAAGCCGGACGACTGGCCGTCATTCAGGGGGTCGGTTATCCCGATCCCAACCGTTCGCATTTCGAATCCATGGACATCTGGCACACCTGTCAGCGGAAGGATGAAAATCGCACCGACGGCTGGCTGGGACGTCTGCTCGAACAAACTCCGGATGCCGGCGTTGGCGACCCGAGCGCATTGCATCTTGGACATGACAAGCAGCCGTTCGCGTTCATGTCACGCAAGGTGCGTGTACCATCGATTCGATCGCTGGAACAGTTTCATTTGCAGGGCACCGAAGACGCTCAGTTCCGCCAGGCCGTACAGGAATTGACCGACGCCCGGCGAGGTGACAGCAACGATTTGCTCAACTTCGTGCAATCCAGCACCAGCTCCGCGATTTCTGCCAGCGAACGATTGAGCTCATCCGTGAAGTCCTATTCATCAAGCGTCACGTATCCGCAGAACGGACTGGGCGAACAACTGCAGACCGTCGCCAAACTCATCAGCTCGGGGCTGAAGACATCGGTCTACTACGTGACGCTGAACGGCTTTGATACACACTCACAACAACCCGATGCGCATGCCGGGCTGCTGCGTCAACTGGGAGATTCGGTCAAGGCATTTCTGGAAGACATCGATCAATTGAAGCATTCCGATCGTGTGGCCTTGATGTGCTTCAGTGAATTCGGTCGCCGCGTCGAAGAAAACGCCAGCGCGGGAACAGATCACGGGACGGCCGGACCGATGTTCATGGCTGGCGCAATGGTCAAGCCGGGCCTGTTTGGCGAACTTCCTAGCTTGAGCAATCTGCAGGACGGCGATCTGCGACACCACACCGACTTTCGGCAGGTCTACGCGGCTGTCATCCAAAACTGGTTCCAGTGCGAAGCGGAACCGATCCTCAAGGGTCAGTACAATGCAGTAGACCTATTTGCAACCATGGATAAACAGTAACAACCACAGGAATACAGGCTTCAGCATCGATTATTCCAGTGTGAGTTTTCGATTTTTGTAAAAGCGATCAGATCGTGACCATCCAGCAACATCGTACCGAGCAATGGATGTACTCTTTAGGCCGTGTCGTTCAATTTCCTTGAGGGGAACGACCAATCCGCCATTGAACGCAGGATCCACCTCGGCAAGAACGGTTGATTTTTGTCCATTGGCTTCCTTACCGACCTGAATCTAAAGCAGAGCGCTGAAGACATCATCAACAATGCCGCGCATTCAACATCGCCACAAATATAAATAGCTGCCGTGTGGCCGACTCGAAGAGTGTGCGTCAATCGGTCAGGAAATGTATCGATCGCCTAGTGTGTCTTGCGGCAGCAAGCTGGTCGTATGATGTGTCCTCGGATCGCCTTGAAGAGTTCTGTGGTCTGAAGATTGGTGATACAGCGATTCGTGAGATTTCTCAGCGTCGTGGCGCCGCAATGAATGCGTGGCAGAACTCCGATCCGGAAGCATGTCGTGAGTTTCGTGAGTCCGATGGTGAAGTAGAATTCACAACCGACGGAACGAGCGTAAACACGACAGAAGGCTGGCGGGAAACGAAGCAGTGGCTGGATGCTGGCCGCAGCAACCACTGGACCATCTGATCAGTTCTGGAAGTCAGCCATTCCAGTCATACCACCCCGAAGCCGCTCATACCAGTTGCACACTGGCCGCCCCAGTTTCAAATGTGCCCAGCCAGCGCTTCTGCATCTCCCTGCCGTACATGAAAGCTTGCGTAGGCGGCGTTTCCGCAGTACCTTGGACATTCTTGTCCGAGATTCCTCAGCTTGCCACGAACGAAGGGGCAAGCGACGACGGACAAGGATGTCCATCGTACGGTTGCTTTCCTCAACAGCACCAACGCTACGCCACTTGTCCTGTGCCGCCTCCGGCGACGGACAAGAATGTCCATCCTCCATACGATCATGGTGCGGCAATCGGCGTGAAACTGATACCGCCAAGATCTGCCAGCGACTTCATGATAAGGTCGGTGACCTCAGCCAGTTCTTTGTGTCCGGGTTTTCGGCCGTGCCATGCAGCTAGGTCAATTGGGTTTCCGTATGTCAGTGTCACTAGCGTTCTGACAAAGTAGCAACCAAGGATTGATTTGCCGCGTGGGGCGTGGTGAATGAAAACTGGGATCACGGGAGCCTGCGACTTGAGCGCTAGCCAAGCCACACCAGTGCCGCCCGGGAGCAGACGTTCATCAGGACTCTCCACATTCAGGCGACCTTCAGGAAACACGCCCAGTAAATGACCGTTCTTGAGGCGTGTCAGTGATTCGCGAATTGGCCCCATATCCTGACCGCTGCGTGCCATAGGGATACTTTCCATTGCCCGGCAAACCCAGTTCACAATACCTCGCCGCTCGTAGAATTCCTTCGCCATCATGAAACCGACCACTCGCAGACGTGGCTTCCGAAACTCCGCAAAATGGCGGTGCCAGATCAAAATTGGATCAACCGGACTGGTATGATTGGCGACGATGATGGCCGGGCCGGATTCCGGAAACGGACACTTGTTCGCCATCTGACATCGCGCAAAAAACGTCCGATGGACGACGGCAATCTGATAGCACACCCACGCCCGCCAACCGGCAGAACACGTCGCGCCGCGAACTACCGCGCTAGCCAAGATTAGCACTGTGGCACAGAGCATCCAGAAGAGAGGAGATCGCCAATCCATTACGCTTTATCCATCACCAGGACGGCGTTAGCCGTTTGTTATTTGAGTCGGAGTTCGACGTGCGCTCGGCTCTCAGCCCAGCATCGACTGAAGAAAACGCTGGTTTTCATAGCAATGTTCAGCTGCCTGCTTTTCCGACTTTTTGCAACGCAGCGCTCGCGACCAGCGAATTAAGTCGTTTCCGGATTTCGCTGCAATGTCGGATCGTCAATGCGGGCAACTACCAGCGATACGTTGTGGCCACCAAACCCAAAACTGTTGTTGATTGCGTATTTGACCTGCTTCTGAATGGCTTTGTTTGGAATATAGTTTAGATCGCACGCTGGGTCAGGAGTCGTGTAATTGATTGTGGGCGGCAAAATTCCGGTCGTCAACGCCAATACACAGGCTGACATTTCAATAGCACAGGCCGCACCGATCATGTGCCCCAGCATGCTTTTCGTCGAACTGATATGCAACCGTTGGGCATCATTCCCAAAGACGGATTTTAACGCGACTGTTTCCATCGAATCATTATAGACCGTACTTGTTCCATGGGCGTTGATGTACACGTCGGCGGCGATCGCTGCAGGATTCAACCCAGCTTTCTGCAGTGCCGAGTTGATCGCCTTGATCGCCTGACGTCCCTCTGGATCAGGCTGGACGAGGTGATAGGCATCCGTCGTGGAACGACCGGAGAGGACTTCACCCCATGCTTTGCCCCCACGTCGCCGTAGGTGGTCTTCGGTTTCAAAGATGAGCACTGATGCGCCTTCGGCCATGATGAAACCACCACGCTCCGCATCGAACGGACGCATGGATTCTTTTGGTCGGTCATTCATCGTCTTGTTCATCGCCTTCATATTGACGAACGAGGAAATTCCCAAGCGTGTTAAGGACGCTTCAGTTCCGCCCGTGATTACAAAGTCCGCATCGCCGCGGCGCAGATATTCCATCGCATCGATCATTGCATGTCCTGAAGATGAACACGCGCTGCTGGTGGTGTAACATGTGCCCCGCACACCAAATGCGAGGCTGATATTGCCCGGTGGCGCATTCGGCATCAGCATCGGAATGGTGAATGGACTAACGCGTGACGGCCCCTTGGTGAGCAGTTTTTCCATCTGCGTTTCGTAAGTTTCGAGACCTGCCAGACCAGCACCCATAATCACGGCTGCGTTTTCACCGACGTCTGTGGTGGGAAGTCCGGCGTCTTCAAGTGCTTCGTGCGCCGCATGAACCGCAAACTGACTAGCCCGATCCATCTTGCGCGTCGCGACGAGATCGTTCACATTGATCCGACCGGCATCCAAATTTCGCACTTCGCCGCCGATCACGACTTCCATTTCGCGGATATCATGTTCTGTCAAGCGATCGATGCCACACTCTGCGGATGTAAGATTTTTCCAAAACGTCCGACGGTCGTTGCCCAGACAACTGACGACGCCGATTCCTGAAATGAAAATGCGCTGCATGCGAATGATCCGAAGGCTTGGAGTTCCAGTTCAATATTTCCCGGGACCTGACCAGATTGCCACTGTGGCGATTCCGAAATTCTAGCAGGTTGTGTGTACGCACCGTGTGCCGATGCGCGTACTACAGCAAACGCTGCGCGGACTTCAACCCTAGCAGAACCAGTCCCCACCCAAATCCCGACGAAAACCTCCATGAAGGTCAATTTCTCGACCAATTTCCGAGATTGCCGATCAGAAAAGCAAAAACAGGCAATTTTCAACTCAGCACCCTCACCTGACGTGGCTCACTTTTAATCGGCGGATACGTCGATAACATCCGTGAATCTTGATCGAGAGCTAGTTTTGCCGCACATGGCAATGAACTTCAAACGCCTATTGCGACTCCGGGATTTACGCTTGGAGCGAGGATTTTGAATACGAATGCACATCGCCCTTGAATGTTCCTTGACCGGAGAAGTCCACGACCCCACTCAACTGCAGGGTCTCAGTCGCGCGGGGAAGCCGTTGTTGGCGCGGTATGACCTTAACTCACTAAAAAAACAAATTTCGCCGGAGATTCTGCGCCGCCGCACGGAGCGGTCGATGTGGCGCTTTCACGAAGTTCTCCCGGTCAATTCTCCGGGCGAAGCTGTTTCGCTGGGTGAGGGGCTTACGCCGCTTCTGACTTGTAAACCTCGAGGTCCGTTCAATGACTTTAGAGATTTGCTCGTCAAGGATGAAAGTTTCAATCCAACTCAAAGTTTCAAGGCGCGTGGCATGTCGGCGGCAATCACGCGCGCTGCTGCGATGGGAGTCACAACCGTGGCGTTGCCATCAGCGGGGAATGCTGCCGGAGCGGCGACGGCCTATGCGGCTCGCGCAGGAATGAAGTGCATTATTTTTGTACCCGAAGATACGCCGCCCGCAAACATTCTGGAGTCTGCCTGTGGTGGTGCGCAAGTCTGTTTAGTGAATGGCCTGATCAGCGATTGCGGACGCCTCTGTCGTGCCGCGTGCGATCGCTTCGGTTGGTTTGATTTATCGACCCTTAAGGAGCCGTTCCGCATTGAAGGTAAGAAGACGATGGGCTATGAACTCGCGTTCGACCTCGCCGATCATCGATGTTCATCGTCGCTGCAGTTGCCGGATGTGATTCTTTATCCGACTGGTGGAGGGACAGGGCTGATCGGAATGTGGAAAGCCTTCGACGAAATGGAAACGCTGGGCTGGATCGGACCGGAACGTCCAAGAATGGTCGTCGTGCAGGCTGAGGGATGTGCGCCGATTGTCAAAGCGTTTCATGAGGGCGCAACATCGGCACCCATGTTTCCCCATGCGCACACCATCGCCGCTGGCTTGCGCGTACCGGCGGCGGTGGGTGACTTCATCATGCTGGACATTCTGCGAACAAGCCGAGGTACGGCGATGACGGTGACTGATGGCGAGCTGATGCAGGGAGTGGAAGAACTGGCGCGGTATCAGGGATTTCATTGCGCGCCGGAAGGCGGAGCCATCTGGATCGCCGCGCGTCGCTTGAAAGACGCCGGCTGGATTCGCCACGATGAAACCGTCGTGCTGTTCAACACCGGGGCCGCCGTCAAATACAATCACTTGTTGAAGTGTGAGAATGCCCTAAAACTAGATCACAACGACCCGAGGACACTGGATGCACTAGCGCTTGCGTGTCCCTGAAAAATGTGCAAAAAACACGAATGAATCAGCCGCCATACGCTAGCGGAATGTAGATTTAGGGTGATGATTGGGCCTCCAGTCACACTCCCCCGAACTTCAGCGAGTAATTTATCCATTTCAGCCTCGCGTGCGCTTCGGGTTGGTAATCAAGCAACAACTCGTCAGTGTCCGCAAAAACCGTGGGCAAGTGCCTAATGGCACTCACTTTGTAACCCGAAGCGTCAGCGAGGGGCTGAGGCTGTTTATTTTCACCGAGAATTCCCTCGCTGACGCTTCGGGTTGTTGAGTCCGGAACCAAAGTGAGTAGCATTGGGCTAGTGCCTAATGGCTGATCATCAAGCGGTCACCTTATTTATTGAATGGCCCCTAAATGGAATTGATGACAACAATCCACAGGATAAGAGCGGATCTCCAATGACGACCAATGTCGTGCTCTCCAAAGCTGAAAACTCGCCTCGCTTATTCAAACATCGAGGGAGACTCCGATTCAGGGGATTGATCCTTGGACTTATGCTGAGTCTTTGGCTGAGTGTCGCTGGTGTGCAGGCACAGACTGCGAAAGTACGAATTGCACCGGCACTGCGAACTCGAAACGTCATCCTGATTACAGTAGATGGACTGCGATGGCAGGAAGTTTTCGGCGGTGTTGACGTCACACTTATGGACAAAGATGCGGGCGGTATCAAAGATCTGCCGGCACTCACGCAAAGATTTCAACGCGAGACGGCTCGGGAAAGTCGTGAAGCTCTGATGCCATTTTTCTGGAGGACATTGGCGCAACAAGGGGTCGTGTTTGGTGATCCGGAACAGGAGTCGAAGGCGGTCGTCACGAACGGGCTAAATTTCTCGTACCCAGGCTACAGTGAAATCCTGTGTGGTTTCGCAGATCCGCTCATTGATTCCAATGCGAAAAAGGACAATGTGAATGTGACTGTGCTCGAATGGCTCAAGCAGAAACCAGGATTCGAAAATTCGGTCGCGGCCTTCTGCAGTTGGGACGTGTTTCCTTTTATCATCAATGAGACGCGCAGCGGAATTCCAGTCAACGCTGGCTGGGAGCCGCTCACGCCGGACGCCAGCCTGAATCTTGAGGGCTCGGAGGCCGTCGCGGCCCTGCGGGAACTGGATGAATTCTCGCTTGAGATCCCGCGTTATTTTCCGGACGTGCGATACGATTTTGTCACGTTTCGAGGAGCCGCAGAATTCCTGAAGGCGAAGCAGCCGAGGCTGATCTACGTGTCGCTGGGTGAAACCGACGACTGGGCTCATGCAGGCCGCTATGACCTCTATCTGGACGCAGCCTTTCGGACCGACGACTACATTCGCCGTCTGTGGCAACAGTTGCAGTCGATGCCCGAATATCGCGACAGCACTACCCTGATTCTAACCACCGATCACGGTCGTGGCGACAATCGCATCGAGTGGAAAAATCATGGGGAGAAGGTTGATGATTGTGAGTACATCTGGATGGCTGTGATGGGACCGGACACCCCCCATCAGCTGATTCGCGGAACTACCGTCACGCAGTCTCAGATTGCGGCAACCGTGGCCGCATGTCTGGGCCATGACTATCAGAAGGCTGTTCCGAGAGCAGCCGCTCCGCTGCCCGTGTTGCCGTAAGATGTCGAAACTAATGCATGCGGCGGATTAGACAGGCTCGGTCTGGCCGTTGAATTCATGAGGATTTGGGGGAGATCGAAAGTCTTCACGGATTCAGTTTTGGAGGGTGCACAAACGGCTGACAAACAAGCCTAGTGCTCCAGTTCGGAATACCCCTGCTGCTGTCTCGCCGCACGCACTCCTCGCTCGTTACACCCAGCAAACTCGACGCCCCCAATCAATGAATCGCAAGCCGTGAATGCGAAAACACGGCCATTCTATAGCTCCGCGACATGCCGCCTGACACGTTGTCGAAAGAAGTTCGCCGCGCTTGAATTGCAACGACTGCCAAAGAGCGTCACACTGCGGAGCCCAGTGATGCTTTCACCCGTCCGCGTAGAAGTTTTGACATGCTATCGCGACTTGCAACGTACACTCTGTTTGGCATCGAAGCGAGATTGGTCGAAGTCGAAGTCGATATTTCGCCCGGCGCGCTGCCCAAGACCATTCTAGTAGGACTCGCTGAAGCCGCTGTCAAAGAAAGTGTGCATCGGATCGAACGAGCGCTGGTCAACAGCGGTTATCGCCGCCCTGAGGATCGCGTCGTGATCAATCTGTCTCCGGCAGATTTGCCCAAGGACGCAGCATCTCTCGATTTGCCGATTGCGTTAGGATTACTGACTGCCGATGGACAGGCCACACAGGACTTCAGCCGCAAGGCCATTTATATTGGTGAGTTGGCTCTGGATGGAAGTCTGCGTGCCGTTAAAGGTGTCCTGTCGATGGCACTTGCTGCGCGAGATTCTGGACACACGCATATTGTCGTGCCGGTCGCGAACGCCATGGAGGCTGCGGTCGTCGAAGGAATCGATGTCATCGCCGTCGGTACACTGGCTGAAGCTGTTGGTTTTTTGACGGCCCAGTTGCCGCTAGAGCCGGTTGTCTTCAGCTGGGACCATGCGCGACGAGACTTCGGTCGCTATGAAATCGACTACGTGGATGTCAAAGGCCAAGAGATGGCCAAACGTGCGGTCACGGTAGCAGCCGCTGGAAGTCATCATCTGCTCATGATCGGATCGCCCGGTACCGGCAAGACATTGTTGTCGCAGAGACTCTGCACGATCCTACCGGAACTGGAACCCGAAGAAAGCCTTGAGACCACGCGAATTTATAGCGCCGTCGCCCAGTTGGAACCGGGCCAACCGTTGTTGCTCCGCCGACCATTTCGATCGCCACATCATACCATCAGCGAAGCCGGACTTGTGGGTGGTGGCAGTATCCCACAGCCGGGTGAGATCAGTCTTTCGCACAATGGAATTCTGTTCTTGGATGAGCTGCCTGAATTCAATCGACGAACACTGGAAGTTCTCCGTCAACCGTTAGAAGATCAGAACGTAACCATTTCCCGCGCGATGGGCAGCGTGACGTTTCCTGCAAGTGTGATGCTGGTCGCGGCAATGAATCCTTGCCCATGCGGGTTTCGTGGTGATCCGAAACGGAGTTGCAACTGCACGTCGCTCCAAATTGAGCGCTATCTAAGTCGAATTAGTGGGCCTTTACTGGATCGGATTGATATTCATATCGAAGTGCCCCCAGTGCCCTTCAGAGAACTGTCCGATACGTCCGAAGGCACGTCTAGCGAAACCATGCGGCAGGCTGTCGTCACCGCGCGAAAGCGACAGTCCGCAAGATTTCAGGGTGAATCCACACGCGTCAATGGAAAGATGAAACCACCGCAAATCCGTAAGTATTGCAAGCTGCAGCCGGATGCTGAAAGCTTGCTGCAGCATGCGATGGAAGAAATGGGTCTGTCAGCTCGCGCCCATGACAAAATCCTGCGAGTGAGTCGCACAATCGCTGACCTTGAAGAATGCGATGCCATCACTTCAGTGCATCTCAGCGAAGCGATTAATTATCGCACGCTCGATCGAAACTACTGGCAACATTAAGCCGCATGATGCGGACGCAGGGCAGCCCATAAAAAAACCCGAACATGATTTGTCATGTGCGGGGGGAACACAGCGGCTGAGTTGCGTAGTCTAAAGATTGTCCCCGCAGCATTGCTCCGGGGACCGAATGCAAGGCTAGAGAAATACTCTAGCAGTGCGGTTTAGGGGCAGCAACTTTCCTTTTTCGGGGTGGTGCAGCAGCGCTCACGCGGCACACGCACACGACGGCAGCGGGTCTTCTTGCAGCAAGTTGGCTCGCAGCATGCTGGGGCTGGAGCTGGAGCACAGCATGCTGGAGCTGGAGCTGGAGTACAGCATGCTGGAGCTGGAGCTGGAGTACAGCACGCTGGAGCTGGAGTACAGCACGCTGGAGCTGACGCACAGCAGCTGACTGGCTCACAGCAGGAATTTTTATGGCGGTGAGACGCTTCGGCATTGCTGGAAGACGTGAAACACGCCAATCCGAGCACGATCATAAAGGCAAACATCTGTTTCATGAGTTTTCTCCGAGATCAAATTGACAGTAGAAACCACGGTAAGTGCAAAGCTCAGCAGCTTTGCGAAGACTAAGAACATTAGGGTTAACCCTCAACCCTAGCTCCCTAGTCTTCTCAAATTTCTCAATCAGGCAGATTTTGTGAATTCTTCACATAGTGGGGTCTCATGGATTACGCCTTGAGAAATTTCTCGATCGCATCAAAGCCCTTCGTCAGCGTTTCCATCGATGCTGCGAAACTCAGGCGGACGTAGCCTGGTGCTCCAAAGGCATCTCCGCTGACAATAGCAACATGCGCGCGTTCCAGCAGGGCCGTACAGAATTCTGTCGAATTTGAAACCGCAGAACCGCCACCGACAGGTTTCCCGTAGTAACTGCTAATGTTAAAAAAGACGTAAAACGCACCACCCGGTTCTGCAAACGTAATTCCAGGAATTGACCGCAGGCGCGCCGTCACGTAGTCACGCCGAATCGCAAATGCATGGCACATGTCGGCGACACATTGTTGCGGCCCATGTAACGCGGCTAGGGCTGCGTACTGACTGACACTGCAGGGATTTGAGGTCTGCTGGCTCTGGAGTTTATTAATTGCGGCGCTGACATTTTCCGGTGCGAGAGTCCAGCCAATTCGCCAGCCAGTCATCGCATACGCTTTACTCACGCCGTTCACGATCACAGTGCGTTGCTTCACTTCTTCGCCAAATGATGCAAACGACCTGAATGTGTGACCGCTATAAATCAATTTGTCATAGATCTCATCGGAGAGCACAGTGATGTTTTTTTCGACAGCAATTTCGGCGAGTCCTGCCAAGATTTTCACGGGATAAACACCACCGGTTGGATTGCTGGGACTATTGAGCATCATCAGACGCGTTTTTGGTGTTATGGCTTTGCGGAATTTTTCAGGTGACAAAAAGAACGCCTCTTGTTCAGTCGTTTCCACCATCACGGGTTTGGCACCCACCAACTCGACAAGAGCCGCATAACTCACCCAATACGGTGTGGGGATGATGACTTCATCACCGGGTTCACAGCAAGCGACTAGCACGTTATGAAGGCAGTGTTTAGCGCCGTTAGAAATTGTGACTTCGGAGGGCTTGTACGTCACTCCGTGATCGCGTTTGAACGCATCACAGATCGCCTGCTTCAATTCTTGAATTCCAGTGGCGGCTGTATAGCGCGTATGTCCAGCATCCATTGCAACTTTCGCTGCTTCACGAATATGCAGGGGAGTAATAAAGTCTGGTTCACCAACAGTGAATTCCAGCACGTCGATACCTTTGGCCCGTAGTTCACGCGCCTTGGCAGCTGCGGCCAAGGTCTCAGACGGTTGTAGATCATTGACAAGTTTTGAAGTTTGCATGGCAATTCGTTGAGGCTGAGTTAAACGACAAGTGCCCGTTCCGGGCAGTTTCTGGACACGGGGGGAAGTCTACTCCGATCACACACTTTGCCAAAATCGGGCGTTGCATGTTCATGGGATTCTCAGATTCTAATGGCACTTCTGACGGATTTTGCCCGCCACCGCCTAGAAAAATCAATGAAAACGTCGACTAGCTTCGTT
The DNA here is from genome assembly GCA_003670925.1 of Planctomycetota bacterium. Classification (GTDB taxonomy): domain Bacteria; phylum Planctomycetota; class Planctomycetia; order Planctomycetales; family Planctomycetaceae; genus SXXK01. The sequence continues at coordinate 34,294 of QWQG01000114.1, forward strand.
TGGCGGTTGGAAATCGCTACACTGCGAGAGAATGGGTAGGCGATGCTGGGCAGGGACCGTCCGTCGTTCGATCCTGTGATGTTTAATACCTCCTGTCTTCTGTCCATGTCCGGAGTTGAAAAGCAGTGTCGGGAACTATTGCTCAGCGTAAGTCAATTTTGATTGTTGAAGACGAACCCATCATTCGCGAAACACTCGCCGAATTTCTGATGGGTGAAGGCTTCGAAGTTCGCACGGCAGCAACCGCTGCAGAAGCGATTCGAGTTGCCCAAGAACGCGATTATGACGTCGCAATCTGCGATATCCAGCTTCCGGATGGCGACGGCGTGAAAGTGCTGCGGCAGTTGCATCGGATCAATCCCGCCATTTTTGTGCTCATCATTTCCGCCTACGCTACGGTGGAAAATGCCGTGGAAGCCTTCACCGCTGGTGCCTTTGACTATCTTGTCAAACCAGTTCGCTTTGAAGAACTCGTCAAACGTCTGCAGCGACTATTTAAATTTCAGGATCTGTATCGTGAGAATCAGCGACTGCGAAAGGACCTCGCGCGGAGCGCGGGCTTTGATCAAGTTGTCGGCTCCAGTGCGGCCTTACAAGATCTCCTGAAAACCATTCGCAAAGTTGCCGCCACAAATTCAAACGTCCTGCTCGTTGGCGAAACGGGGACTGGCAAAGAATTGTTTGCCCGCGAGATCCATGTGGCTGGCCCCAACAAGGACGAGAAATTTCTCGCTGTCAGTTGCGGAACCCGACCAGTGGAACTGCTGGAGGCGCAGCTGTTCGGAACCAAGAACGGCGAGGAAGGCGTCCTCAGTATGGCTGGCACAGGCACTGTGTTTCTAGATGAGGTGGCGCAACTTCCGCCAGGCACTCAGTCTGAAGTCTTGCGGGCCATTGAGTACCAAGAAGTCACTCCGGTCGGCGGTACGAAAGCGATCAAAGTTCAGGCTCGTATTATCGCGGCAACTTCACGTGATCTCAGCCAAGAAGTTACCGATGGAAATTTCCAAGAAGATCTTTTCTATCGGCTAGATGGGGTCAAAATCCGGATTCCAGCCCTGCGTGAACGGCTCGATGATATTCCCGAACTTGTCGAATACTTCATCGTGCGAAATCGGGACGCGATGGGGAAACGCGTGTCTGGGGCGACAAGCGAAACGATTCGGACCTTAATGGCTGCTCACTGGAAGGGCAATGTTCGCCAGTTGGACAACGCCATCGAACGTGCCGTGATGATGTGCGAAGGCGAAGAGATTCAGCCGCACGATTTGCCGCCTGACCTGCTCGGTGGTGGTTCTGCTTTGCCAGATACGGATGACTTGCGATCTGCTCTGCGACACTATGAACGCCTGCACATTACGCGCGTACTCCGTCAGTGCCCGGATAAGAAAGAGGCGGCTCGCCGTTTGAAACTCGGCTTATCGAGCCTGTATCGGAAAATCGAAGAACTCAAGATTGAGCTATAGTAGATCCCGTGAACATTGAAGAAATCAAGGCCTGCATTCCTCATCGCGATCCTTTTCTATGGCTGGATGAAGTCATCGAGATCAGCGATACCCACATTGTTGCGCGTAAAGTATTATCTGCAGATTTACCCGTATTTCAGGGACATTACCCGAATTTTCCGGTGTTTCCAGGGGTGCTGCAGTGTGAAGCGTGCTTCCAAGCCGGTGCTGTGCTGATCTCCCAGATCTTCCCTACGGGCACAGATGCTGTGCCTGTTGTGGCGCGGCTCAACAACGTTCAGTTTCGAAAAATGATCAGGCCAGGTGAAACGATTGAACTTTATGTGGAACTCACCGCACGCCTTGCAAATACCTTCTATCTGAAGGGCAAAGTCATGGTGCGAGACACCGTCACCAACGCGACTAAAGTCACGGCGAGACTTGAATTCGTTTGCGCCGCCGCAACCATGGAGGCCTGACCAAGATGTGGCAGGGTGGTTCAAATTGGCGATTCCCGTAGCTTGAAGATTCATGTCCAAGATCTGGCTGCGGTTCATGGCTAAGCGACGGACAAGAATGTCCATCCTACAGTTGATTGTTCATCCAACGATTATCATCGAACACTCATCGTTCACTGATCCATTTTGCCGGACGAATCCTACTTGGTGATCTGCCGCAATTGAGTCCACAGGCTCTGCCGCCCACCGACAAGAATGCCGGCGATGAAACCGGTGACGTGGGCGGCATTGGCGATTGGCCCAAACGCTCCCCCGATACACAGCAGCATCCAGAGCACCGTCATTACCAGTTGCTCATTGGCAATGCCAAGTCCCTGCTGTGGTTGCGTCCGCCCCTTCATCCACAGGTAGCCGATCAGGCCAAACACGACACCTGACATTCCGCCGAATCTTGCGGGGACATTGGGAGGACATGCATAAAAGGTCATCACCCACCAGTACTGTCCCACGTTCGATACAATCGCAAGCACGAAGATCAACAGCATAAATCGCCAAGACCCTCTGGCAAATTCAATGCCTCGTCCAAGATTCCTCAGCCACATCATATTGAACAGAATATGCAGCACACTGAAGTGGAGGAAAATGGGCGTGATAAATCGCCAGATCTGACAACTTTTCACAATGGCGAGCAAGGACGGTGCATCGAACAGAGCGATGTCTCCCAACGGTGTCGCGACAGCAAGCATGGGCGGTTGGATAAACAACGCATTGCGCAATGGTGACAGTTCGTTATTGCAGGTCGGCGGAATCATACTTCTGCCTTGCCCCGTTCTTTGCCAGTCTGTGCAAAGTAGCACCACAAGAACCGAGATTCCGATCAGGACCATCGTTGCGGGATAACACTTCCACCACTCTCCGGACCAGCGATCCTGAATTCGAACCTGCAACTTCCGTGTTTTTTTCTCTTCGGCGCGTGTCTCCAGTTGCTGCTGCTTCAGCGTCCGCATGACGCCTTGAAACTCCGGTGCATCGGGATTCTGCTGAAACGCGGCAAGCACTTCACGCGCTTGGTCACGATGATCGTCGCTCAGCACCCAGACAACCCAAGAATTTTCTTCCTGGGCGACTTCGGCAGGCATGAAACGCGATTGCAAAACATTCGCCAACAAATTGGCGTGGCGTTCGTCAGTAAATGTGTGGAGTTCTCGCATAGGATTCGTATTAGATCTCGTGTATTCATGGAGCGAGACAAGGTGTAAATGCCGGCCTCCTCAGTCCGCGACATCATCTGGATCGCTCAGTTGACAACGTATACCAGACTGCTGGTTTTCGTGAGTTGAGCTTGAGCACTCCACGTGGCGGCGTTGACGTTCATGGGAGATCCCTGCTTGCCGTGGAGCCCACGCACAGTGTAGCCCATGCGGACGCGTTGCGGAAATCCCAGAATTTGCCGGTTCCGCACCGCAGGCCTGTCGATCCTCCGCGTGGTTCACCCGAGGAAATCGGAGTTGTAACCCTTGACGTTGTTCAGCGGATTCGTGACCGTGCTGATCAGATCCATTACATCTAACGATGTCTCGCATCCACGCTGCTGTCCACATGTTCGTGTTTCATTTTTGGACATCACTCACCGGCGAGATTATCGCGAACGGACATCCCTCTACAGAAAATCAGAAATGATCGTATCTGCGATCAGCAGACCTTCGGTCGTAAGTGAAATATAATCGGCTTCGTGCGTCAGAAAACCGTCGTCCCGATGCTGTTGAAATGCCACACCGGCAAGCTCCGCGAAACTTAGGCCGAAGCGTTGCTCAAACACGGGTATATGCAGCCCCTGACGCATACGGAGTGCCAGCATGATGGCTTCGCGAGCTTTTTCTTCGTTTGACAAGTCTTCGCAATCTTCCACTGCTGACTCGTGCTGCTGCCACGCTTTCAGCCAACGCACAACGCTGCGGACATTCGTGCGCCGGACACCGTTTAGATAACTGGCAGCACCTGGACCGAACGCGAAGTATTCATCTGCGTTCCAATAGACCATGTTATGCCGACACTCGTAATCAGGCTGCGCAAAATTGGAAACTTCGTAATGCCGCAAGCCTGCGTCTGTCAGTTGCGAGATTGCGTCCAGATACATCTGGCGTTCAAGCTCGTCCGGTGTTTTTTTTAGCTGTCCATGCTGTTCGCGGCGAAAAAACGGCGTGTCTTTTTCAAACGTCAGGCCATAGGTGGAAATGTGCCGCACAGGCAACGATGTTGCGACGTCAAGCGTTTGCCGCCACGAGGCAGCCGTTTGCCCCGGAACCCCGAAGATCAGATCCAGACTGACGTTGTCTATCCATCGCTGACAACGTTGTACGGTCTCGATCGCCTGAGCACCTGTGTGTGTGCGTTCGAGTGTTTTCAGCACGACATCGTCAAACGACTGCACCCCTAAACTCAACCGATTCACACCATTTTCTTGCAACACATCTAGGCGTTCGGTGTCGAGTCCATCGGGATTGGCTTCGACAGAAATCTCCGCATTCGTCGTCGGGCGAAAGTGCTGCTGAATCAGGCGAAAGAGCGTTCGTAACGTGGCCGGGGATAAATGCGTGGGGGTACCACCGCCGACAAAAATCGTGTCGACATCCACAACTTCGCCCACAATCCGCCGCTGGGCCTGCAACTCATTGTCCAGCGCCTGAAGGTACTGGGGAATCAAATGATCACGATTTGCGACCAGAGCAAAGTCACAGTAACCGCAATGATGCAGACAAAACGGCACATGAATATAAACCGCTCGGGCCGGCGCGTTAGTCATTCTGAAACTGCTGCAGGATGCGCCGGTCGAATCGCGAAGTCATACAGACCACCACCCAGCACCGCCCCGGCGATTGGTGCTAGGATATAAACAGTCAGCCAGCCGAGATCACTGAATCCCGGCAGGGCGATTGAGCCCCAGCCTGCGAGGCTAGCGAAGACGCGAGGTCCGAAATCCCGCGCAGGATTGAAGCATGCCTGAGTCAACGGTGCGATGACAGAAATCAGTGCAGCTACAGTCAGTCCGACAAAGACCGGCGCCATGCCGCTCGCGGGAGATCCAAGGTTCCGTCCGTCAGTCACAGCAAAGACGACGAAGGCCAAAATCATGGTGCCTAGAAATTCCGCGAGGCAGGCGCGGCCTTGCGACATCTGCGATTTGAGTTGCGCGTGAGCCTCCGGGGAGTACGGTCCGTCTAAGTCTCCCAACGATCCCGGGGCCGGGTAGTATTCACCGTAGCACATAGCCGTCATTTCACTTCCCGGCTGTCCGCGCACGACGCCCTTGGATGCTTCCTTCGTCGTGATGTATGGTTCGAACAGGATGAACAAAGCGGCGGCGGCAATGAAAGCCCCTGCGAGTTGAGCCCCTATATACGGCACAACATGCGTTTTTGGAAACTGGCGCCATACAGCACTCGCGATTGTCATGGCTGGATTAATGTGCGCTCCGCTGACGGCCCCAACCGCATAGATCGCCAGCATAATCGCCACACCCCAGACAATCGCCACTTGCCACAACCCGCTTTGAGCCCCCGTCAGGACGGAGGCATGAACGGCCCCGCAGCCTAAGAAAATCAGCAGAAACGTGCCTAGAAATTCAGCCACCAGAGCCCGTCGCAGTGAAAAAACACGCATATTTAATCCTTTTATCCCGAGGAATTTGCTTGCACCGCCATCGTGATCGCATGTGGCAGCAATTTCATCCTACGGCAGGCCGCGTTATAGTATCCCGCACCCAAACTGTGCAATCTCACAGCATAGTCAAACACTGGAACCACTGTCGCCCGGCATTTTGTTCTGGCTCAGGGAAAAGACGGAACTGTGGTTGCGTTGGCTGCGTCCGATCTTAAGCCCGTCGTTTAATGGCGAATTGCGAATTTCTGTGAAATTTGGGGGGTGCCTATCGGCGGACACAAATGTGTATTCGCCGTATTTTAGCCTGACCGGAGGACTCATTCTGAATGAGATGCCACTGCGGATTGGACCGACTCGCGGACAAATCCGTTGTATATTAGACTTACGGTAAGACAAATAGGACTGCGATGTCACTGTGACGTCTCATGACATTCCAGAAATCTGCAACAAGCTGACCTCTAACGCTATGTCACTTCCAACTTGTCCATCCTGCGGCCAATCTGTTCTCGAAGATGATGCTGTCGATTGCACATTCTGCGGCGCAGCAATGGATGGCTCCCGAGGTGCGAAAAATACCCCGAAACCCCAAGCGGGACCGGCCAGACATCGACCGGGGGCCAAGCCAGTCGTAACGCCGCCGACTCCGATATCGAATTCTGCCGTTGCTTCAAAGCCCGCGAGTCCGACGCCGGGAGCGACAACGCGTCCGGCAAGTGGAGCAGCGGGTTCGAGAACCAAAGTTGATGAAGACGATCCGTTTGGAATCGGCAACGCTGCTGCTGCGCAGGCGGCAGTTCAGGCAACCGAAAAACCGGATAAGACGCGCCTGCACAAAGTCACCTGCCCGATGTGCGAGCAAGTGGGCTTTGTGCCAAAATCTGCTGTCGGAAAATCAATCCGCTGTGCCAATGAAAAGTGCATGGTTCCAATTTTCAAGGCGACGGAATCCGGCGAAAATACCACCTCACGTAAACCCTCGCGACTCTCCGATGATGCTGCTTCAGCGAGGAAAGCCGCCGAGGTATCTCAACCCGCTAAACGGAATCCGATTCTGATCTATGCAATTGTAGGAGGTATCCTGCTCACCTTAACCGCAGGACTCATGGTGATCTTGAATAAGAAACCGGATGAATCAGGCTTGCGTGCACCTGCCGTTATCGCGCCGAACGAAGATCGGGAATCTGAAGAAGAGGAACAGATCCGATTAGCGGCTGCGGCTGACCTCATAAAAGCGGCAGCGGACGCAGTTCCAAATCCAAAGGCCAAGGTGGCGGCGATGGCAAAGCTGATGATCAGTCTGGCGCGTCTCCCAAACCTGCGGGATAAAGCGTGGGCGCGGCGCATGACAGCCGATCTCTTTCTGCAAACGGAAGACGCAACCCTCGCTGCTCAGGAACTAAAAGCCCTAGTTGGTGTGGATCGCTCGAAAGGATTTTACCGAATTGAACCGCATGTTACGCAGTATTGGAAACACACAACTGCAGGGAATGCGGAACTCGCAGCGGCGTCATTGATTCTGGCATTTGCAGATCAGAACAGTATTCCAAAAACAGGACGCGTCGGTACAGAAGCCGCGCTTTCACTGGCATCGGTGCTGGTCACCGAAGGGAAATTAGCGGAGGCGCAAGCGTTGATCGCAACGCGTCAGCAGGACATCACCATCCCCGCGAGTCGTGACATGCTGGCCAGCATTGCTTGGTTTTGGATCGCTAATCGCAGCCATGGAGACCTGATTCCGGTGCCGTCGGCGACTGATGTGCTGGTCTGGTCAGAACCATTACATACAACGATTGCGTGCGATTTGGCGTTGCATCAGCGTTGGGCAGAAGCAATCGCATGGAGCGTCGCCAATAAAGACTCCGGTGTTATCTCGGAATCGCTCACTGAGGTCGCCGCGATTGCCAGCGCCGCCAAGGCTCCATTGGCAATCTTTGGAAAAATTGCGAAGGCGATCCCGGCGGCCAATCCAGTTGTCGCTGTCCAAGTGCATGCAGCCTTAGCCGCAGCCACAAAAGACACGGTGCAACTGGATGCCGCAATAGCTGCAATGGCCGAGTTTCCGGCACCCGAGGCCAGCAAGATGCCGACAACACAGCAGATTACCGACAACTACGGTTCAGAACGCACGAATGAACTCTTGCGGGCGACGGCAGTGGCAGAAGTTGTTCGCGCCGCTCTCATTTGTGGTGATCCAGAAAAAGCGAGGTCGTCGATGATTCGACTCCGTGCAGAGCTCAATGCCAGCGGACCACCTACACGCGAAATTCGCGAACTGACGCTGGAAGTATCGCACAACGAAGCAGATGCGCGTCAGAGGATTGCGAACGATCTCAACACCAGCAATTCCAGTCAGGTCGACAAAGCCTTTAAGGAATATCGCCGACACTTAGTTAGTGACGGAAATCAGTCGGGACTTTTTGTAATTGCCGAAAATCGACGTTTACGTGCGATGCAACTCTTGTCCCGAATTATCCACGCTGGTGGAGCGACGGTTGTGCAGTCGGCGTTGGCTGATCAGGCTAGCGGCTGGGCAGATGAAATCATGCTCGATGATCTAACCGGTCTGTTGGCGGTGGCTACGTTGCAGTCAATGCAGACACTGCCAGAAGTGATGCAGCCGGATCCACAGTTAAGGATGGACAGTATCCAAGCAGGATATGCGGCGTTGGTGGCAAAAATTGCCCCGGTGTTGGCGTCGGCGTGGACAAATCGCGACCAGCAACTCACAGAAGCTCTCCTGAATCTAGAAAACGGCTGCGGACCGGAACTACCTAGCATGCGGCAAGCGTATGTGAATGAACTGGTTTCAAGTATGGCCCGTACCACGGAGAACCCCGAATATGTCCTCACGGCAATCGGCGCCCTTGAGAACAGCGTCTGGCGCGAAGAAGCGTATTTGATCGCCGGTCGCAACTTTGGAAATCGGAACATGGAAGCAGCCGTCGAAAAATGGATCGCTAGCCAGCGACTGCCAGCATTGGAACAAATCACCTTAATGTACGGGCTGGCACAAGTGCTCATTGAGCGGATCAGTGAGTCGCCTGCAGTTGTGTCAGAACAAGACAAGAAATAATCGAAGATCTATGCTGACGACGGAACTGAAAACACTCAACGCAGAACGCATGCAGAACTGGATTTACGAGCATGTGCCGCTGGATGATTTTCGCGGCAAACGTGTGCTGATGATTGTGCCGGACAATACCAGAACAGCTCCCTTGCCGGTTTTGTTTCCGGCGCTCCGAAGCCTGTTGCGTCCTGTTACGAAATCTCTGGATGTCTTGGTCGCACTGGGCACGCATCCGCCGATGCCGCAGGAGAAAATCCGCACGATGCTGGGGATTTCAGACGACGATCCGTGCCGTGATGTCGGGCTCTTCAATCATGCGTGGGACAATCCGGCTGAACTCGCGACGATTGGAATCTTAACCGCAGCGGAGACTCGTGAAATTTCGGACGGTGTACTTGCGATGGAAGTTCCCGTGCAGATTAATCGCCGAATTCATGACTACGACGTAGCGTTGGTCGTCGGCCCCGTGTTCCCGCACGAAGTCGTCGGCTTCAGTGGCGGCAACAAGTATTTCTTCCCCGGTATTTCAGGCCCGGAACTGCTCAACTTCTTCCACTGGCTCGGCGCACTCATTACGAATGTGGGGATCATCGGCGTGCAGGATACGGCCGTGCGTCGAGTGGTGGATCGAGCTGCGAAATTGGTGCCGTTGGAACGTCGTTGTTTGGCGTTCGTCGTGTCCACGGATGCGACACCATATGGGATGTTCTATGGAACACCGGAAGAAGCTTGGCGTGGAGCTTCCGAGCTGTCGGGTCGCGTGCATATCAAGCGGCACGCAAAACCTTATCGACAGGTCTTGTCATGCGCGCCGCCCATGTACGATGAACTGTGGGTTGCTGGTAAGTGCATGTACAAGCTGGAGCCTGTTGTCGCGGACGGTGGCGAATTGATTATCTACGCACCGCATATGAAGGAAATTTCCGTCACACACGGACCGCATATCGAACATGTCGGCTACCATGTTCGCGATTACTTCACGAAGCAATGGGATCAATTCAAACATTTGCCGTGGGGCGTGCTGGCACATTCGACGCATGTTCGCGGAACCGGGACATTCGAAAACGGTATCGAACGGCCGCGCGTGCAGGTGACTGTTGCGTCACAGATTCCCCGGGAAGTCTGCGAACGCATCAATCTCGGCTATCGTGATCCGGCCTCGATCGATGTGGAGTCATTTGCCGATCGTGAAGATGAAGGCGTGCTCTTGGTTCGCAAAGCAGGAGAACATCTCTATCGGCTGCACGACGAATAAGTACAGGCTCAGGCAATTTCACGAACACTCATCGACCCGGGTCTTCGCTGATGTCCGCCCCGCGCGCCTACATGGAGATGAGCCGAATTCCCGAGTGTGCCGCAAAGTTCACGAACTTAGTCGAGGAATGTCGAGACACAGCCCCCAAATAAACGGTAACTTCGCTTTGCCGGCTGAAGTCTACTGACGCAGGTCCGGACCTGTTCGGAGAAAGCTTTCTCGAACTTCATGTAAGGAGCTGCCACGCATCGAGGGTCGCCCGATGTCTGAGGACAAGTGTCGGGCTCCTTTGGTCTCTCGTCGCGCCTATGTCGCATCCTGAGCTTACACCGAGCACAACAAATATTCCCAACATGCGCCGCTGCGGGCCACTCTATGCCGTGAAATTTTTGTGGCAACGGGATCGGCGGGCGGAACTGATGGATTACATAGACGCGGCAGGCCGGCTTCGGTGCGGAAGCGTTTGCTCCAGATCCAGCCATGACTCGGCACTGCAATCCAATCGCTCCAAAATCGAATCAAACTCTGCAGGGATCTTGCCAGCCTTGTCCTTGCGAAGCTGCCGTCCGGTCCAGTCGAGCAACTTCAGATCCTGATCTAGCGTCAGCAGACAACCTTCGTTGCTGGCTCGCCGAGACG